>DATGLH010000165.1:0-72815 GCA_035294225.1 Trebonia sp. | reverse complement strand
TTGGACGGGAAGTACCGGAAGAAGGTGCGCCGCCCGATCCCGGCCGCCGCGGCGATGTCGTCCACCGTCGTGGCCTCGAACCCGTTCGCCGCGAACAGCGCGAACGCTGCCTGCTCAAGCTCCGCGCGCGATGTCACCCGCTTGCGGCCGGGATGGCCGGTCCGGGCCGCGGCCTGTGCCGGCACTGCTATCACCATCCCTAGATAACAAGCGACGCCGCTGTCCCAGTCTACGGCACGACCGCCGGCGTGTCCGGTCACCGTGCGTGACAACCTTGATTTCGGCACCTGGTGCCCTTACGCTCTTCACAGAAGACGTTCCTGGCACTTGGTGCCACTAATCTGGGAGGTGCGCATGGCCGAGCAGGCGGTAACGGCGCGGGCGGAGGAGACGGAAGCCCTCAGCAGCGACGAGCTCCTGGTCGAGGAGGTCTCGATCGACGGCATGTGCGGTGTCTACTGAGCGGCGGGTGACATTCGACCTCGACCGCCCCTGGCAGGTCGATCCGCGGGTGTCGATGCGCCCCGAGCCGTTCGGCGCGCTGCTGTACCACTTCGGCACCCGCCGGCTGTCGTTCCTGAAGAACCAGCGGGTGCTGGCGGTGGTGCGGTCGCTGGCCGACCACCCCAGCGCCCGGGCTGCCTGCGCGGCGGCCGGCGTCCCGGAGGCGGAGCTCCCCGCGTACGCCAGGGCGCTCGCCTCGCTGGCTGATTCGAAGATGATCTCCGAACGGACGGTGGTATGACGCTCACCCATGACGCCGCTGTGGCAGCGGGGAAGCCTGCCCCCGCGCCGGGGCGCCTGACCGACCTGTTCCAGCTTGGCCTGGACGCTCCCATCTGCCTGACCTGGGAGCTCACCTATGCCTGCAACCTGTCGTGCGTGCACTGCCTGTCCTCGTCCGGGCGCCGTGACCCCCGGGAGCTGACCACGGCCGAGTGCAGGCAGGTCATCGACACGCTGGAGCGGATGCAGGTCTTCTACGTCAACATCGGCGGCGGCGAGCCCACGGTCCGCCCGGACTTCTGGGAGCTGGTGGATTACGCCACCGCGCACCACGTGGGCGTGAAGTTCTCCACCAACGGCGTGAAGATCACCTCCGAGGTGGCCGCGCGGCTGGCGGCGAGTGACTACGTGGACGTGCAGGTCTCGCTGGACGGCGCGACGGCTCCGGTCAACGACGCGGTGCGCGGGCCCGGCTCGTACGCCACCGCCATGCGGGCGATGGAGAACCTCGCTAGCGGCGGGTTCCGCAATTTCAAGCTCTCCGTCGTCATGACCAGGCATAACATCCCGCAGCTCGACGCGTTCAAGGCCATCGCGGACCGTTTCGGCGCGCAGCTCCGGCTGACCCGGCTGCGCCCGTCGGGGCGCGGCGCCGACGTGTGGCAGGACCTGCACCCGACGCCGGAGCAGCAGCGGGAACTGTATGACTGGCTGGTCGCGCACGGCGAGCAGGTGCTGACCGGCGACTCGTTCTTCCACCTGTCCGCGTACGGCTCGGCGCTGCCGGGGCTGAACCTGTGCGGCGCCGGACGGGTCGTCTGCCTGATCGACCCCGTGGGCGACGTCTACGCCTGCCCGTTCGCGATCCACGAGAACTTCCTCGCCGGCAACGTCCGCGATCCGGGCGGGTTCGAGGCGGTGTGGCGGTCCTCGGACCTGTTCGCTTCGCTCCGCGCCCCGGACACCGGGGGAGCGTGCCGCTCGTGCGGGCATTACGACTCCTGCCGGGGCGGGTGCATGGCGGCGAAGTTCTTCACCGGCCTGCCGCTCGACGGCCCGGACCCCGAGTGCGTGCAGGGGCACGGGCAGGCGGCGCTGGCCGCCGTGTCTTCCGGTGCCGCCCCGAAGCCGTCCGCGGACCACTCGCACCGCACGGTGCCGGTGACGATCGGGCGGCGGCCGCCACGGCGGGACTGCGACGAGAACCCGCTCGCGGGTTTCACCGCCTAGCGGCGTGGCCTGGCCCGCTAGGCGGCAGCGCCTTTTCGCTCCGGCGGCGGCGCGGGGGCTTGCGGTGTTCCGGCGCGCCGCGCCGCCGCCGCGGAACAGCGCCGGACAGCGCGCCGTCCCGCCGTCACGCCCCCGCTTCTCCCGGACGGCGCCGGCTGGCGGATCCCTCGCGTCGCGCGGTGAGCCCCTGGGGTCGCTGACCGGAAAAGCCCCCGCGGCGCCGCCCGGGGACGGGCTTGCGCCGGCCGGGTTCCGGCTGCGGGCGGATCCGGGGACGCGGCTCGTGGCGGGCGGGACGGTGCTTGCCGGCGGCTCGCCCGTGCGGGTGCTGCGGCTGACGGCCGCCGGGGCGCGGCAGGTCGCCGCCTGGTTCTCCGGCACGCCGGTGCCGGACAGCGCCGCGGCCCGTGCGCTGGCGCGGCGGCTGCTCGACGCCGGGATCGCGCATCCCGACCTCGGCCGCGCCCGTTCCTTTCCCGGGCCCGCCGACGTCACCGTCGTCATCCCGGTGCGCGATCGTCACTCCGAACTCAGCCGTTGCCTGGCCGGCCTGGCCGGCGCGGCCCGGGTGCCCGGCGGGGACATCGCCCAGGTCGTGGTGGTGGACGACTGTTCGGCCGATCCGGGGGCGATCGCGGCGATCGCCGCGGCCCGCGGGGCACGGGTGGTGCGGCGGCCGGCGAACGGCGGCCCGGGGGCCGCGCGGAACACGGGGCTGGCCGTCGCGGCGACCGGGCTGGTGGCGTTCCTCGACTCCGACTGCGTGCCCGGCCCCGGCTGGCTGGACCGGCTGCTGCCGCACTTCGCCGACCCGGCGGTCGGCGCCGTCGCGCCGCGCATCCTCCCGCACGAACAGGGGACGAGCTGGCTGGCGCGCTACGAGGGAGCCAGCTCAACGCTCGACATGGGCGCCCGGCCGAGCATCGTCCGGCCGGGCGCGCGCGTGCCCTATGTCCCGGGCGCGGCGCTCGTCGTCCGGAAGGCGGCCGCCGGGCCGGGGTTCGCCGAGGACATGCTCGTGGGGGAGGACGTCGATTTCGTGTGGCGGATGTCCGCCGCGGGCTGGCGGGTCCGTTACGAGCCGGCGGCGGTCATGGGCCATCAGCACCGGGTCCGGCTGGGCGCCTGGTTCGCCCGCCGGGCCGACTACGGCACGTCGGCGGCCGCGCTCGAGCAGCGGCACCCCGGCGCCGTCCGCCCGCTGTACGCCTCCTGGTGGACCATCGGCGCCTGGACGGCGGCGCTGTCCGGCCGGCCGGGTACGGCCGTGGCGCTGGCCGGCACCGCGACCGCGCTGCTCGCCCGGCGGCTGTCCCGCGTCACCGGCGAGCGCTGGCCGCTGCCCGCGACCAGCCCCGCCCACCCCGCCCACCCCGCCGGAATCACCCGTCCCGCACGGCCCGGCGAAGCCGCCCATCCCGGCGAAGCCGCCCATCCCATCCAGCCCGCCGGCGCCACCCGGCCTCCCGGCGCCACCCGGCCTCCCGGCGCCACCCCCTCCCGGCGCCACCCGGCCTCCCGGCGCCACCCGGCCCACTCGGTCTGATAACAGCAAGAAGCGGCCGGCCGCGTGGCCGCTTGCCGCGCGCCTGGCCGGCGGGGGGACCCTCGCCGCCGCCCGGCCGCTGGGCAGCGCCCTGTCCCGCACCTGGTGGCCGCTGGCCATCCCGGCGGCCATCGCCGTGCCCCGGCTGCGCGCGCCCCTGGCCGCACTGATCCTGGCCCCGCCGCTGCTCGACTGGGCGGACCGCCGGCCGCCGCTCGACCCCGCCCGCTACGCCGCGGCGCGGCTGCTCGACGACGCGGCCTACAGCCTGGGCGTCTGGCGCGGCTGCCTCGCGCGCCGCACGGCCGGCCCGCTGCTCCCGGTGCTGGGATCGGCGGGCAGGCCCTTCACGCCGGTCCCGTAGCCTGCGGCCAGCGCTCAGGCTGTGTGGCGGCCGGCCAGGGCCCGGGGCGCCGAAGTGACGGGCACACACCAGGCAAAGCCGGGCCCGCCAGGTCCCGGGCGCCCTTGCCCTCGATGGACAGGTACCAGCGGGACCTGGCGGCCACGAAGCCCGCGGCCGCGTCCCCGGTGCCCGCCGGATCGAGGGCCGGGGGGTAGCGAGTTCGAGGTAGCGGTACACGCCCGCCGGGGCAGGGCAGATGCCGGGCCTGGCGCGGCAGGCGAACGGCTCCGCGGGGCCGCCGGCGCCGGAACTTCCCGCAACGCGCGCGGCGCGCGGCGCGGGTGCGGGAAACTCCACTTGTGGTTTCGATCCGATTGACTGCGGCCGTTCTCGCCGCGGCCGGGGCACTCTGCGCCGGCTGCGGCGCCGGCTCAGATCTCCTGCCATCCCCCCTGTCGTCCGTCGCGCGGCCGGGATCGGGATACACGGTGCCGACCGGGCCGCCGGCGGCGATCGTGCCGCACGCGCGGGCGGTCCGCTTGCCCGGGACGAGCGTCACCTACTACGACGACCCCGCGGCCCCGGCTCAGCTTAGCTCCTACATCGCTCCCAACGGCTACGGCTACATCCGCCAGCCGGATGGCGCGTTCGCGCCGGTGCACCCGCTCGGTCAGGGCACCGTGTCCCCAGACGGGCGCTGGACCGCCGCCATCGTGCTGGTCCAGGAAGGGTTCGCGACCGGCACCAGGCTAACCGTCACCGACCGGCGGACGGGCCGGAGCCGCACCATCGCGACCCCTGGTTTCACGGTGGCGGCGGACTCGATCCTCACCTGGTCCGCCAGCGGGGCCCGGCTGTTCGTCACGGCCGTCAGCGCCGACCGGAACATCGGGTTCGCCTGGGGTGACGCGCCTGGCTTCGGCATGCACCTGGTCAGCGTCCCGGGTGACGGCTGGGTCTACGACGACTCGTTCTTCTACGCGGACCCCGCGGGCACCGGGGCGGTCTTCAATGTCCAGGTCGGCTCGACGAGGGTCAGCCGGGTCGCCGGGCCGCTGCGGTTCGTCACCCTCACCGGCGCGCAGACCAGTCAGGTTCCCGGCGCGGTGATTCCGAGTCCGCTGCCGACACCGTTCTCGCCCTCGGGGAAGCTGCTGCTTGTGCTGTGCTCGGTCGGCCAGTGCGTGCTGAACGCCGCGACCGGCGGCACCGTGGCCAAGATCCCCTTCCTCGGCTACGACGGGGGCCCGGAGTACCCGGCGCAGGACATCGGCTGGTACGACAACAGCCACTTCCTGAGCTGGATCGCCGTCGGCGCAGACCAGTACGAGCTTGTCACGGCCGACCTCAGCGGGCTGGTCACCGGCGTCCTGGCCATCGACCGCAGCCTCGACATCCCGCAGATGTACTTCAGGCCCCGCGGATCCGCGCCGTAGTGCTCGAAGCAGGCGGCGGCCTTGCCCTTCGTGCTGGCGCAGGCGGGCACCGTCACCCTGCCTTCGGGCCTCTGCGAGCTCGGCGCGATCAGGGCGCCGGGATCGCGTTCCCGTCTCGCTAGCGGCGGTTCATCCGATTCGGGTGAGGACCACTCGGTCTTCCCGGGGAATCCTGCTGTCGTACCTGCCTGGCGCGGCCACGGCCCTACCCGGAAGGCGGAGGAAATGGGACCCGAACGCTCGGGCGCGACACCGCAGCCTCACGGGAGCTGTGACAGGAGCCCATCGTGAGCGACCAGCGCGACCGTCCCCCTGCGCCAGGCGAGCGCCGGGAGCCGGGGAGGCCGCGGCGCCGCTGGTGGCCGTGGGCGCCCCTGGCGCTGGCCTTCGCCGTCGCCGGTGTCGTGGGAGGGCTGATCGGCGCGGCCATCGCGTCCCCGGCCTCGTCGTCGGCCGCGCCGGTGACCGGCAGCGCCGCCGCCGTGAGCAGCGCCGCGTCCTGCGCCGTGACCACGGTGGCCAACGACGTCCTCCCGTCGGTGGTGACGATCTCCGCGCGCGGGCCGGGCGGCAGCGGCACCGGTTCCGGCGAGATCATCAAGTCCGACGGCTACATCCTGACCAACAACCACGTGATCGCGGTCGCCGCCAGCGGCGGATCGGTCGAGGTCCTGTTCGCCGACGGGACCAGCGCCCCGGCGGCCATCGTCGGCAGGGACGTGCTGACTGACCTGGCCGTGCTCAAGGTGCAGCCCGTGAAGGGGATGAAGCCCATCGCGCTGGGCTCTTCCGGGTCGCTGCGGGTCGGTGAGCCGGTCGTCGCGCTCGGCGCGCCGCTCGGCCTGTCCGGCACGGTGACCTCGGGCATCGTAAGCGCGCTGGACAGGACCGTTGAGGTGCCCGCCGAAAACGACAGGTCCGCGCTGCTGGTGTCGGCGGTGCAGACCGACGCCGCGATCAACCCGGGGAACAGCGGAGGCGCGCTGGTCAACTGCGCGGGCCAGCTCGTCGGCATCCCGTCGGCCGGCGCGACCGTCCCGAACCCGAACGGCGGGTCGTCGGCCGGCAACATCGGCATCGGCTTCGCGATCCCGGTGGACCTCGCGAAGACGATCTCGGACGAGATCATCACCTCCGGCCACGTGACCCATGCGTTCTTCGGCCTGCAGACCGTGCCCATTCCGGCGGCGGCCGCCGCCCAGGCGGGCGTGAGCGGCGGCCTGTTCGTGACTGGCGTTGCCGCCGGCGGCCCGGCCGAGCGGGCGGGGCTGCGCCCGGATGATGTGATCACCACGATCGACGGGCAGCCGGCCACCAGCAACGCGCAACTGCAGGAGCTGACGATTACCAAGAAGCCGGGCGATACGGTGACGCTCGGCTACGTCAGGGGCGGAAGGCAAGGCAAGGCCACGGTCACCCTTGGCACGCAACCATGACACCCCGCACGAGGCCGGCCAGCGGCCGCCGCCGGAGGGCGTAGGCGTGGCGCGGCCGCTCCCGATCTCCCCCCCGGCCGCGGTGGCCGCGGTCATCATCATCCTCGCGGTCGTCAACGTGGTCGATGTCCGGGTGGCGCACGCGTCGCTCGCGGTGGGGCCGGCGTGCGCCGCGCTCCTGCTGGCGATCGCCCGGGGCGCCGGGCTCAGCTGGCGCGAGCTGGGCCTGGGGCCCGGAACGTGGCGCCGCGGGCTCACGTGGGCGGGCGCCGGGATAGGCGCCGTGGCGGTGGTGCTGGCCGTCGCCGCGGCGCTGCCGCTGACCAGGCACGCGTTCCGGGACACCCGTTACCGCCTCGGTTACGGAAGCGCGCTGCTGACCGCGCTGGTGCTCATCCCGGTCGGCACCGTGCTGCTGGAGGAGATCGCTTTCCGCGGGGTGCTGTGGGGCCTGCTGCGGCGCGTGCGCGGCACCGCTGCGGCGACCATCGTCTCATCGCTGCTGTTCGGCCTGTGGCACGTGCTCCCGTCGCTCGGCCTCGCCACGGACAACGAGGCGATCAGCGGCGCGGTGGGGCGGGGGAGATCGGCCCAGGTATTCACGGAGCTGGGGACGGTG
The DNA here is from genome assembly GCA_035294225.1 of Trebonia sp. Classification (GTDB taxonomy): domain Bacteria; phylum Actinomycetota; class Actinomycetes; order Streptosporangiales; family Streptosporangiaceae; genus Trebonia. The sequence goes on along the minus strand of DATGLH010000165.1, from coordinate 65,476 downwards.
CTGTTCACCGCGCTGTCCGGGGTGGTGTTCTGTGAGCTGCGGCGCCGCAGCGGCTCGGTGCTCGCCTCGGCCGGCCTGCACTGGGCCACGAACGCGCTGAGCGTGCTCGCCTCGGCGGCCGTGTGGGCCTGGGGTACCCCGTGACCGGCGGGGCCGGCGGCCAGCGGGCCGCGCCGTCACAGCCCGGTGCTCCGGAGCGGCCCGGCGTTCCCGCGCGGCCCGGCGTTCCGGCGCGGCCCGGCGTTCCCGCGCGGCCCGGTGCGCCGGTCCCGGCCCCGCAGGAGGGACAGCCGTCGAAGCCGCGCTGGTGGTCCTTTCCGCGGACGCGGCGGTACCTGTCCCGGTTCAGCCTGGCCGGCCTGACGGGCGCGCTCGCCTGCTACTGCCTGTCGCTGACGCCTTCGCTGCTGCCGCGCGTGTGGTACCTGCAGGCGGTCATGTCCGGTATCACGGTGGCCATCGGCTACGCCATAGGCCTGTTCATCGGATGGCTGCTCAGGTCGCTGATCCCGTGGCACCCCGCGCCGCCGGTCCGCCGCGCGGCCCGCTGGGCGCTGGGCGCGGCCGCGGCGGTGCTGATCCCGCTGTTCGGCGTGCTGGGGGCGATGTGGGAGCACCAGATCGAGGAACTGGCCGACGCGAGCCGGCCGAGTGAGGCCCTGTACATCCTCGTCGTCCTCGTGACGATCCTGATCGCGGCCGCCCTGATCGCGGTCGCACGGGGCATCCGGTGGCTCATCCGGCTGGTCGCGCGGCCGCTGGCCCGGGTCATCCCGCCCCGGGCCGCCACCGCGGCCGCGGTGCTCGTGGTGTGCCTGCTGCTGGGCTTCCTCGTGACCGGCGTGCTGTCCCGAGCCGCCCTCGGCGCGGCCAGCGCCGTTTTCGGCAGCGCGGACGACAGCACCGCCGCCGGCATCGCCGAGCCCGCGGAGCCGCAGCGATCGGGCAGCCCCGAGTCGCTCGTGCCATGGCCGACGCTCGGCAGACAGGGCCGGACGTTCGTCGCGAGCGGTCCGACGGCGGGGGAGATCAGCAAGTTCACCGGGACGCCGGCGATGGAGCCGATCCGGGTCTACGCCGGGCTGAAGTCAGCCCCCTCGATCGCCGCGGAAGCCGCGCTCGCGGTCAGGGAACTCGAGCGGACGGGCGCCTTCAGCCGGAAGGTCATCGCCGTCGCCACCACGACCGGCACCGGATGGGTGAACCCGGCCATGATCGACCCGCTTGAGTACATGTACGACGGCGACACGGCGGTGGCCGCCATCCAGTACTCCTACCTGCCGAGCTGGATCACGTTCCTCGCGGACAAGGCGCCCGCCCAGGAGGCCGGCCGCGACCTGTTCGACGCGGTGTACGACAAGTGGCGGCTGCTGCCCGCGGACCGGCGGCCCAGGCTCGTCGTCTTCGGCGAGAGCCTGGGATCGTTCGGCGGCGAGGACGCGTTCAGCGGCGTCGACGACATCCGGGACCGGACCTCGGGGGTGCTCTGGGCCGGACCGACCAACGGCAACGTCCTGTGGAGCAGGTTCACCGCCGGCCGCGATCCCGGAACGCCCGAATGGCAGCCGGTGTACGAGGGCGGCCGGACCGTGCGCTTCTCCACCGCGCCGGCCGACCTCCATCCGGCCAGCCCCGGCTGGGGCCAGCCCAGGGTCGTCTACCTGCAGAACACCTCCGACCCGATCGTGTGGTGGTCCCCCCAGCTCGCCTTCCACCAGCCGGACTGGCTGCGCGGGCCCGCGCCGCCCGGCGTGTCCCCCGCCATGCACTGGTACCCGCTCATCACGTTCTGGCAGGTCGCCGCCGACCTGGCGCTCGCTGCCGCGGTCCCGCCCGGGCACGGCCACACCTACGGGATGCTCCAGGGCGCCTCCGCCTGGGCGAGCATCATCCCGCCGCCGGGCTGGACCGCCGCGCGCACCGCCGCCCTGGGGACGATGACCGCCAGCTGACGCGACGGTGGACGCCGGCCTGCCGTATCTCGCCGGTGACGAAGCCGAAGGCTTCCCCGGCGGGGCCGTCCAGCCGAAGCCGCCGTCCGGGCCGGCGATGCGGCCGTCAGGTGAGACGCCCATCGGATAGGTCACGCTGCGCATCGGAAGTCCTCCCCGGTAACGGGTCCGGCAGTACGGCCGCCGGGCACCGCAGGACTCATCGCGGCCCGCGGGCACGCGCCAGGTCAAAGTGGGAAACCGTCACAGGGCCGGCGGCCGGCACAGTCGCAAGATCGACTGCGAGCTGACAACGGTCGCCGGCGGGCGTTCGATATACGTCAGCTGACCGATGTCTCCCGATGCAACTTGCAGCACCATTTGTCGTGCAAGTGGCACCAGATAGTTCCGTGCCCGTCCAGCCCCAGCGGCCGGCCGGACGGTTACCGCCCCTTCGGCCAAGGCCGTCTACTTTCACGCTCGCGTTCCCGCCAGACCTCAAGGAGGCACCGTGACCGGCAACGCTCCTTCCCTGACAAGCACCAGGCTGCTGACCGTCTTCGAGGTGGCAGCGATCATGCGGTTGTCGAAGGCGACCGTGTACCGCCTCGTGCACGCCGGTGACCTGGAGGCGATCAGGGTCGGGAGAGCCTTCCGCATCCCCGAGCACGCGGTGCGGCCGCAGGCGTTCTCCCCCGCCCGTGAGGCATGACAAGGACGGCCGGATCCAGCCCGCCCGCGATGTCACATCCCCCCGCCACGACGTGTCGTATAGGTGACATCTCAAATCCATCCGGCGCGGCGAGGAGGCGATCATGCGGACGCCGTCAGGGCAAACGACCGCACCGGCGGTACGGGCTCTGCTGGAGGACGGGGCGCTGGCCGGGGAATGGGTCCTGGTTCCCCGCGCGTCAAGCATCCGGCTGAAAGCCAAGGCCATGGGCCTGGTGCCGGTGCGCGGTGTCTTCGGCGAGGTCGGCGGGAACGGCACCGTCTCTCCAGGCGGCGAGGTCAGCGGCACCGTCACGGTGGCCGCGGCGTCCGTCGGCACTAAGAACGCCCGGCGCGACGCGCACCTGCGCTCGGCCGGTTTCTCCGACAGCGCCGGCTGTCCGGACATCACCTTCACCGCGGACGGTACCTGGCCGTCTGGCCAGGGTGTCACGGTGACCGGCGTGCTGACCGTGCGCGGCCGTACCGGCCGCTGTCCTTCGATGCCGCGGCGTCCGCCCTGGGCAACGGCGAGATCTGGCCCGACGCCGGGGCTCGCGTCAACCGGGCCGGCTTCGGCCTCACCTGGAACCGGCTGGGCCTGATCTCGATGGACAGCACTCTCACCGTCCACGCCGTGTTCACCCGGCGGTAGGTGCGCGCTACCGAGGGAGGAAACCGATGAGCGACCTTCAGGCGATCGCCGACCGCGTCGAGATCGAGGCGCTGCGCGGCGAGTTCACCGACGCGGTGATGATGCGCGACTACGGCCGCGCGGCGTCGCTGTTCACATCCGACGGCGCGCTGCGGATGCCCAACGTCCCCGCCGAGCTCGTCGGCCGGGAGGAGATCCGCGCCTGGGGCGAGCGGGTGCCGGCCTTCGTGGACTACTTCGTGCAGACCACGCATCCGGGCACGATCCAGCTCGACGGCGACACCGCGGCCGGCCGTGCCTACATGTCGGAGCTCATCCGCCTCCGCGACGGCACGTCAGAGCTGAACTACGCCATCTACCACGACCGCTACCGGCGCACCCCGGACGGCTGGAAGTTCACCGAGCGCGTTTACGAGGTCAGGTACCGCGACACCACGCCGCTGGCGGGCTCCGCGCCCGGCCCGGCGGGTAGTGCCCGCTAACCCGCCGGGCCGGGCGCATGCCGCCCGCACGGGCGCGCTGCGGCCCGGGCCGATCCTCATCGGCGGCTAGGGCCGGCCGGGGCCCTCAAGGGCCAGGCCGGACTCGAACGCCGCGGCGGCCGGACCCCCGAAGGCGTCCGCGCCCGGATTACCCAGCGGCTGCCCGCCATGGCCGCCGCCATCTGGCGCAACCGGGCTGCCGGGGAACCCGTCCGGCGGCCGCTAGGGTGCTGCGCCGTGACTGGGTGTCGTTTCCGGCGAATAGCGCCGCAAAGGACACCCGATCACCAGGCGAGCCCCGCATCGGCCCGGTGCTCAGCCCTGTCCCGCTGCCCGGCGCACCAGCGCGTCGTAGCGGTGCCCGCGCTGCGCGCCGGCCGCGATCTCCAGGCCCCGCCAGGGCGGGCCGAGACTGCGCGTCAGGTGCGGCTGCCCGGCCGGGCGCACGGGATAGAACGGCCGAACGGAAGCGGGATACTCCGGCACGCGCACGAACTCGTGCCCGGTGCGTGCTCATCGCGACCGCGGCGAGGACCCGGGCCGGCATCTGACGGTAGGCATCGCCGGGCGGTGCGGCAGCGAAATAAATAACCAGGCGGGCGCTTCCGGCCCGCGCGCGCTGCCGAATAATGTCCACCATATGAGCGAGATGCTGCCGCTGTTCCCGCTTTCCACGGTGCTCTTCCCTGGCATGCGCTTGCCGCTGCACATCTTCGAGCCGCGGTACCGGCAGCTCGTCGCCGACCTGCTCGGACAGCCGGAGCCGAGGCGGTTCGGCGTGATCGCGATCCGCAAGGGCCGGGAGACCGGCGTCGACGGCGTCGCCGCGCTCTACGATGTCGGCTGCGTCGCGGCCGTGCGGCAGATCGAGCCGCGCCAGGACGGCCGCTACGACCTGCTGACGGTCGGCGCGCAGCGGTTCCGCCTGCTCGGCACGGACCGGTCGCTGCCGTACCTGCGGGGCGAGATCGAGCCGCTGCCCGACGAGGCCGGGGAGGCGGACGCGGCGGCGCGCGCCGCCGCGCGGGTGCAGCGGGCGTTCCGCGGCTACCTGAACACGCTCGCCGACCGCGGCGGGGCAGTGGTCAGCGTGGCCGACCTGCCGGACGAGCCCGTCCTGCTCTCCTACCTCGTCGGGGCCGCGATGATCATCGACCTGCCGGACCGCCAGTCGCTGCTCGCCGCGCCCGACGCGCTGGCCCGGCTGCGGGCCGAGCGGTCCCTGCTGGTGCGGGAGATCGGCATGCTGCGCGCGACGATGTCCCGGCCGGCGCCCGACTTCACATACGAGTCGTTCAGCCCGAACTGAGCCCGAGGATGCGGGCGGCGTTGCCGTGCAGCAGGGCGGGGCTGGCGATGCCGAGTTCCCCGAGTTCGGCCAGGCAGCGTTCCGGAGCGATGAAGGGGAAGTCGCTGCCCCACACGAACTGCCCGGACAGCCGGCCCGTAAGCTCCCGGACCACCTCGGGCGGGATCCGCTTCGGCGCCCAGCCGGAGATGTCGATGTACACGTTCGTCTTGTGCAGGGCGACCGCGATGAGGTCCAGGTGCCACGGCCAGCCGAAGTGCGCCGCCACCACCGTCAGGCCGGGATGCGCGGCCGCCACCGCGTCCAGCTTGAGCGGGTGCGCATAGTCGATCCGGATGCCCTGGCCGCCGGGCTGCCGGGCGCCGATCCCGCTGGTCCCGGTGTGGAACAGCGCGAGCAGGCCGTGCCGCTCGCAGGCGGCGAACACCGGCCAGAACTTCGGGTCGTCCGGGGCGAACGCCTGCAACGACGGGTGGAACTTGACTCCCCGCAGGCCCAGCGCGGCGATGTTCGCCACCTCCGCGACGGCTTCCTCGCCCTTGTGCGGGTCGACCGAGCCGATGCCGGCGAACACGCCGGGGTAGTCGCGGCAGGCGGCGGCCACGGTCTCGTTCGGCACCCGGGGGCGGCCGGTGGCGGTCTCGGCATCCCAGGCGAGCAGGACGGCCATCACGTCCAGCCGGCGGTACTTGTCCGCGAGCTCGGCCAGCGACTGCCGCGGCACGGTCGACCGGAAGTATGCCTCGGCCGCCTCGACGTAGCCCGCCATGCTGCCGTCCAGCCAGTCCGGCGTCGGCAGGTGCACGTGGAAGTCAATGGCCCGCATCCCGATATCGTACGCCGGGGACGACAGCGCGCCGGGTAAGCGGCGGGCGGCCGGAAGGGGCGTCCGGGTCCTACGCCGCGCACGTGCCGGCCCGGGCGCGCGAGGCCTCGCGCGCCCGGGCCGGCACGGCCCCGCGGGCCGGGCGGGGGAGGGTCACCATCGGTACCAGCGGCCCCGGGACGAGCCCTCGCCGACCCGCAGCGCGAAGCCGAGCAGCCAGATGATGAGGACCGCGAGTGCTATCCACCACAGGACGTGCACGGCGAACCCGAGGCCGCCGAGAATGAGGGCCAAAAGCAGGACGAGCAAGATGATGCCCATGACGTGCTCCTCTCCATGTGCGCGGCCCGCTCGGGGATGGTCCTGGCCGCGCGGCTCCGGCTACGCCTACCCCGATGGCGGCGGTCCACACCGGTGCGCAGACGGTGTTGTGCGCGAGCGCCGGGCCGGCGTCAGCGGGCAGCGAGCGTCAGCGGGGAGCGGGCCGGCGTCAGCGGGCAGGGTGACCGGTGTCGTCAGACGGCTGCCGTGAGCCGCTAACCGGCCCTTCGCGGGTCCAGCCGGGGGCCAGGACGCGCAGCCGCAGGTCGCCGGGGTCAACCTCGCTGCCGCAGTGACGGCAGACGAGCGCGGTATCCAGGTCGCTGTGCCCGCATGAATGGACGAACGCGGCCGGCGGCGTCTCGACGGCCCACTTGTCGCCCCAGGCGCGCAGCGCCCGCAAGACCGCGCGCAGGTCCCGTCCGGCCTCGGTGAGCTCGTACTCCCAGCGCGGGGGATGCTCGCTGTACTGGCGGCGGGCGACCACGCCCGCCGCCTGGAGCGCGCGCAGCCTGGCGGCGAGCCGGTCACGCGGCGCGCCGGTGTTCCGCGCGATCGCGTCGAAACGCTTGTTGCCGAAGGCGATCTCGCGCACGGCGAGCAGCGCCCACTTCTCGCCCACCAGGTTCAGGGCGGCCGCCACCGAGCACGGGCGGCCGGGCAGATCGTCGCGCATGCCACCAGCTTACTCGGTTGCAAAGTCAAACTGATGAGGACTACTCTCTGGTTGGACTTTCAAACTGAGGAGGGCGCATGGCTGAGGCCGGCCGGCCGGCACGCTTTGCGGCGGTGTTCGCGGTCGTCACCGCGGGCATCGCGATGGTGAACCTCGACCTGTTCATCGTGAACGTGGCGCTGCCGTCGATCGGGCGGGCGTTCGGCGGCGCGGACCTGGCCTCGCTGTCCTGGGTGCTGAACGCCTACGCGATCGTGTTCGCGGCGATGCTCGTCCCGGCGGGCCGGGCCGCCGACCGGATCGGGCGCCGCGCCGCGTTCTTGTCCGGCGTCGCGCTGTTCGCGCTCGCCTCGGCGGCCTGCGCCGCCGCGACGGGCGTGTGGGTGCTCGTCGCGGCGCGGATCGTGCAGGCGATCGGCGGGGCGCTGCTCATGCCGGCCTCGCTCGGCCTGCTGCTCGCGGCGGCACCGCCGGGCAGGCGCACCGGCGCGATCCGCGCCTGGACCTCGGTCGGGGGAGCGGCGGCGGCGCTCGGCCCGGTGCTGGGCGGCGCGCTGGCCGCCGCGAACTGGCGCTGGGTCTTCCTGGTCAACGTCCCGGTCGCCGCCGCCGCCCTGGCCGCGAGCCTCCGGGTGCTGCGGCCCGCCCCCCAGGACGATAACAGCAAGAGGCGTGCGCGCGCGGATGCCGGCCGGCCGGACACCGCGGGCGCCGTGATCTTCACCGTCGCGGTCGGCGCGGTGGCCCTCGCGCTGGTCAAGGCAGACGACTGGGGCTGGGCCTCGCCGCGGGTCCTCGGCTCCATCGCCGCGGCCGCGCTCCTGCTGGGCCTGTTCGCCCGCCGTTCCGCCCGCCACCCCGCGCCGGTCATCGAGCCGCGCCTCCTCCGGCTCCCGGCGTTCAGCACCGCGACCGGGGCGAACGTGGTGTTCGGCACGGCGTTCGGCGCGATGCTGCTGCTGGTGACGCTGTGGTGCCAGGATGTGTGGGGCTGGTCGGCGCTGCGCACCGGTCTCGCCGTCGCCCCGGGGCCGCTGCTCGTGCCATTCCTCGCGGTCGGCGCGGGGCCGCTCGCCCGCCGCGTCGGCGCTGGGCCGGTGGCCGCCGCCGGGTGCGCGGTCTACGCCGCCGGATGCGTGTTCTGGCACCAGGAACTGTCGCCGCGCCCCGATTACGCCGCCCACATGCTGCCCGGCATGCTGATGACAGGGACGGGCGTCGGGCTTACGCTGCCTACCCTGGTGAGCGCGGCGGTATCGGCGGTCCCGCCGGACCGTTTCGCGACCGGGTCGGGGATCGTCACGATGGCCCGTCAGGTCGGCGTCGTCCTCGGCGTCGCGATCCTGGTCACGGTGCTCGGCCATCCGGCCGGCGCGCAGGCGGTGACGGCGTTCCAGCGGGCGACCCTGGTGACCGCGGCCACCGCGTTCGCCGCCGGGCTGGCGTCGCTGCCGCTGGCCCGGCGCCGCCGCGCCCCCCGCGGGGCGACGGAAATCACCCCGCCGGCGGCCGTGGCTGCCGGGCTGGAACCACGCGTACGTTCGGAAGAAAACCTCTAGGAAGCCGGGACCGGGGCCCGGCCGCCATCCGTGCCCTACGGCCCCGCCGCGGCGGGGCGCGGTGCGCCAGATGGCGCCCGCCGGAAGCCGGACATCGAGCCCGTCGGCATGAGAACTCTTAACGCCCATGGCGGGCGTCGAGCGGATCAAGGCCCCGCGTGGCCGGTTCGCTGCGCGCGGGTGGCAGGAACGCGGGAACCGGCCACGCGGGAGTCGGGTGCCTCACGGCCGCGGGTACGGCATGCGGTCGTACAGCCGGCGGTACAGGCACAGGCGCACGCGCCACCGGCGAAGCGCGTACCGGACACGCGGCCTCGTCATCGCCGCCCGACCCCTCCGTACAGCAGCGCGCGGTGCCTGGGCCGCCCCGGTACCGGGGCGGGCCAGGAGCTGATGTTCACCACGCCGGGCGGCACCAGGTCGAAGCCGTCGAAGAACGCCTCCACCTCGGCCAGCGTGCGCGGCACGGCGGGGGCCGACGCGTCGGCGTACACCTCCTGCGCCGCCTTGGCGCTGGCCGGGTCGACCTCATCGGCCGTGATGTGGCTGATGGCCAGGTAGCTGCCCGGCGCCATCGTCTCGCGCCACAGCCGCACGATCGCCCGCGGGTCGTCGGCGTCGGTCACGAAATGCAGGCTGGCCAGCATCAGCACCGCGACCGGGGCGCCGAAGTCGATCAGCCGCCGCGTGTCCGGGTGGGTCATGATCGCCCGCGGCGCGCGCAGGTCGGCCTCCACCATGGCGGTGTCCTCGCCGGTGACCAGCAGCGCCATGCCGTGGCGGACGACCACGGGGTCGTTGTCGACGTACACCACCCGCGTTTCGGGGGCTATCCGCTGCGCCACCTCATGGACGTTGCCGCGTGTCGGCAAGCCGGTGCCGATATCGATGATCTGCCGGATGCCCGCCTGCCACACCAGGTAGCGGACCACCCGCTCAAGGAAGCGCCGGTTCTCCCGGGCGGCCCTGACGCTGTCCGGAAGCACTTCCTGAAGCCGGGCCGCCGCCTCCCGGTCGACCTGGAAGTTGTCCTTGCCGCCCAGCAAGTAGTCATAGATACGCGCCACGTTCGGGTGTCGCATCGAATCGGCCATAGCTGAATGATATCGGATGTAGTCGACCATATGCGAGCATGATAGATGACTTTAGGCACGGCAGGGCTGAAGACCTCAGGGCTCAGGCGGATGAAGGGCTCAGGCGGATGGACGGCTCAGGCGGATGGACGGCTCAGGCGGATGAGTGTGGCATTCAGCCGGTTACAGGGGGCTGTGTCAGGTGCCCTGCGGTTCCGGCGTTACCGGGGCCGACGGGGCGTGGGTGCCGTGGTAGCCGTCCCGGCCGGGGCCGAGGATGCCGATCCGGCGCCGCGCGGCCGCGAGCGGCGCCTGGTCCGTGCCCGCCCGCGGCCGCGGACCAGGCGGCCAGGCGCTGGTCGCCGGCGATCAGCCGGAGCAGGGTTGACTTCCCCGAGCCGTTCACCCCGGTCAGGCCGGTGCGCCCGGGACCGAAGGCAGCGCTGAGCTTGGAGAGGACGGGGCGTCCGTTCGGGAAGGTGAAAGACGGGTCGCTCAGTACGACAGACACGTGGCAGCTCCGGGAGGCCGCGGGCACGCGCCGGGACAGGCGCGGCGCCGGGGCTGGCCGCAGAGCCTCAAGCCACTCTGCGTCCGCCGGGATAAAGCGGGTCCATTGTGCCCGCGCGGCTCGCTGCCCACAACGGCTTTCCGTCCGCCCCCCATTATCCCGAACGTGACCGCGGCGTCTCTGGCGCGGCCGCCCCGGCCCGGGCGGGTCATCTGGCCCGCGGGCGGGGTGTCTCACCCGCCGGGCCGCCGGACCTCGCGGACGACGCGGGCGTGCTCGCGCATGGTCTCGGCGCCGTCCTGGCCGGGCTGGCGCCCGAACCCGCAGTACATGGCCACGCCGAAGTCGGAGATGTACCGCGAGGCGGTCGTCACCCGGCGGCGCAGCCCCGCGGCCCCGTCGACCGGCAGCACGATGCCGAGGAACACCCGCGCGTCGCCGGGCTCGAGGTCGACCAGCGGCCGGAAGAAGCTGCGGTCCTCGCTGCGCAGGTACCGCGGGCCGGCCAGGTGCAGCCAGTCCACGGGGCGCCCGGAGTTCGCCACCGCGAAGTTGGCCATGCGGACCAGCAGCCCCATGTCGCGGGCCTCGTACATCGGCCACTCGGGGAACGTCCCGTAGCACAGGTGATAGCCGACGAGGACCTCCGGCGGGACGAGCGGCGTCAGCCGGGTCACCGGCCCGGCGAACCGTTCCCACGCGCCCTCGCAGGTCCACGCGAGCACGCCCTCGAGGTCTTGCACCTCGTACGCCATGTCCCACTGGATGGCCAGGTCGGACGGCGGGATCGCCGCGGTCAGCCGCCGGATCTCGCGCGCCACGAGGTCTTCGAACGCCCGCTCGGCGACCGGGTAGTCGGCGGCGAAGTCGGCCTTGAAGGCGTTCATCGCGCTGGACGGGAACGGCAGCCCCACCTGGAACCGCAGCCCGGCCGGGATCACCCCGTCCTCCCGGAGCTTGCGGAAGACGGCGTAGGACCCGATCGCGTCGTCGATCCGCGGCCAGGACTCCCAGTGCAGCTCGGTGACCCCGGGCCTGACGGCGAACACCGGGGTCTCGTACGCGTGCCGGGGAAGCCCGGTGGGAGATTCGGTCTCGGCGACGGTCAGCACGCCGTCGTTCGGCCGGACCAGCCGTTCCCGCTCGTAGCTGACCCAGCCCGCCCGCGGCCCGGTCTCCCCGTCGGGCAGGGCGAACACCAGGTCACCGAAGAGCTCGGCCGCCGACCGCAGCGCCGCGTCGGTCGAGCTCGCCGGCAGGCTCCCGACAAGCAGCAGCTCGCTGTTCACTCGCCGCGCCATTCACCGCCTCCGCATGTGGACTCGGGCCGGCCTGGCCGGCCTCCCGGGTCCAGTCTTGCACTAGACGGCTGGTTCGCCGAGGAGGTGCTCGGCTACGCGCGTCAGGTGGAGGCGCATCGCCTCGACCGCGGCGGCGGCGTCCCGCGCCCGGAGCGCGGCGACGATGGCCCGGTGATCCTTCTGGTAGGCCTCCCGCCGCTGGCGGGAGGTGCTGCGGCGCTTCAGGTCGCCCCAGACCTGGCCGTGCCGCGCCGACTCGACGACGCTGTACAGCGCGGCGAGCAGCGGGCTATGGGCCGCGGCCATGATGCACCGGTGCAGGGCGAGGTCCCAGGTCTCGAACTCCTCGTAGCTGGCCGCGCGGTCGCCGCCGGCGACGCAGCGCTCCATCTCCTCGAAGTCGCGCGCCGTCGCCCACACCACCACGAGGGGCATGGCCTGCGGCTCGATCAGGCGGCGGACCGTCATCACGTCGGCCGGGGCGAAGTCCGTCGACGCTGCCGGCGGGCGGCCCCGCCAGGCCGGGGCGGCGGGGCCGTCGTCGCCCCGCTGGCGCAGCGCCGCGGCCGCCGTGTCGCCGGCGATGTCCCCGCCGAACAGCGGGGCCGAGGCCTCGCTGAAGAACGTGCCGCGGCCGACCTCCCGGGAGATCAGCCCATCGGCCTCCAGCGCGGCGAGCGCCTGCCGGACGCCGCTGCGCGTGACGCCGAGGTCGGCCGCGAGCTGCCGCTCGGTGGGCAGCCGCGAGCCCGGGCCAAGGCCGGCCCGCTGCGACTCGGCCACGATCAGCTCCGCGAGCCGCCGCCCCCGTGCGGCAGGCGCGGCCCGCGCGGTCCCGTCCATGTAACCAATTCTACCAATCGCTGTTAACTTGTGACCATGATGATGCAGATCCTAACCATTCAGCGTATTGACCTTGCTGCAACGCCGACCTACGCTCAACCAATCTACCAGATGCAACCAATCGAGGGACTGAGGCTAACGGACTTAGGAGGCCGCCAGGTGAGGCTCGCCACCATAGCCACCCCGGCCGGGCTGCGGCTGCACGTGCGGGGACGCTCCGGGTACGTGGATGTCGGCGAGGAGACGGGCGATCCCGGCCTCGCCTCGCTCGCGGCGCTGCTGAGGGCCGGACCGGCGGCCATGGACGCGGTCCGGTCCCTCGCGGACCGCGACGGCCGGGAGTACGGCCCGGCGGACCTGGGCCCCGCCGTCCCCGCTCCGGAGCGGATTCTCTGCCTCGGCCTGAACTACCGCGAGCACGCGCTCGAAGGCGGACGGGAGGTGCCGGCCTGGCCCGACGCCTTCGTCCGCGGCCGCGACAGCGTGCTGGCCCCGTACGCGGACCTCGTCAAGCCCGCGCTCACCGGCCGGTTCGACTACGAGGGCGAGCTCGGGATCGTCATCGGAACGGGCGGCCGGTACATACCGGCAGGCAAGGCCCTTGACGCCATCGCGGGGTTCGTGGTGCTGAACGATGCCTCAGCGCGGGACTGGCAGCGCGCGGGATCGCAGTGGACCGCGGGCAAGAACTTCGAGGGCAGCATGCCGATCGGCCCGGAGGTCGTCACCCCCGACGAGGCCGACGTGGCCGACGTGGCGCTGACCACCGTGCTCAACGGCCAGGTCATGCAGTCCGCCCGGACCTCGCAGATGATCGTGGACGTGCCCAGCGCGGTCGAGTTCTTCTCCTCCTTCACCCGCCTGGCCCCCGGAGACGTGATAGCCACCGGCACGCCGGGCGGCGTGGGCTTCGCCCGGCAGCCCCCGGTATGGCTGCAGCCAGGCGACGTCATCGAGGTCACCATCGAGAGCGTCGGCACGATCCGCAACCGCGTGGTCGCCGAGGACGGCGACCACGCCGGCTGGAGGTGGCGTCCGGCCGGCACGCCGAAGAGCGGCCTGTAACCCGCGGCCCTGCTTCCGCAGCCAACTCCCATAACGCACCGCGGAGGGACAATGAAGTTCACGACCCCAGTAACCGGGCTCGTCCTCCTCGTCGCGGCCGCACTGGTCGGATGCAGCAGCACGAGCAGCAGCACGAGCAGCGGCACGCCCGGCACGAGCTCCGGCACGGGCAGCGCGGCCTCGGGACCGGCGCTCGCCATCGCCGACGTGGCGCCGTTCAGCGGTCCCGACGCCGCGCTCGGCCCGACCTACCTGGCCTCCTGCTACGGCGCGACCGCGGCCATCAACAGCGCGGGCGGCGTGCTCGGGCACCAGCTCACCTGCAAGAGCGTCGACACCAGAGGCGACCCCGCCGACGCCGTGCCGGCGGTCAACCAGATGTTCGCCTCGACCCCTAACCTGGTGCTGGTCATCGGCTGCACCTCCGACGAGGCGGCCTCGGTGGTGCCGATCATCAACGCGCGCAAGATGGCCATGTTCTGCATGACCGGCCAGTCCGAGTTCGACAGCGTCCACTACCCCTACTTCTACCGCCTGGTCCCGCCGGACCTGGAGGAGTCCTACGCGATGGTCGCGATCGCGCAGGAACTGCACTACAAGCGGATCGCGCTGGCGTTCGGCAACGACATCGGCTCGCAGACCTTCATCCAGCCCGCCATCGCGGCGCTGAAGAAGGCCGGCATGGTCCTCACCACCAACCAGACGCTGGACCTCAAGGCGACGACGTTCCGCACCGAGGCCGAGGCCATCATCCAGTCCCACCCGGACGCGATCATGACCGAGGCGCTCGGGGCCGCCGACCCGACCTTGTTCCAGGAGATCATGCAGCTCAACGGCGGCAAGATGATCCCGGTCATCGGCACGTCCGCCGCCATCTCGCCCTCGTTCTTCAAGTCGGCGGCCGCGGCGGTGGGCGCGTCCACGTTCGCGGCCAACTTCCACGCGGACAACCTGGTCGTCGAGTCCAGCGGCCCCGCCTACCAGGCGTTCGCCAAGGCGCTGCTCGCCGAGCAGGGCAAGGTCCCCGGGGTCACCGGCAACTTCACCACCTATCTCAGCGCGCCGGGCGGCGTGCACCTCTACGACGGGATCAACCTGGCCGCCCTCGCGATGATCATGTCCCACAGCACCGACCCGAGCGTGTACGGGCCGGACATCATCAAGATCGGGAACGGCGTCCCCGGCGCGACGGTGTGCTACTCCTTCGCCGCCTGCGACGCCATCCTCAAGGCGGGCCACGCGATCAGGTACGAGGGGCCCGGCGGCCCGACGGACTTCGACAGCTTCCACGACTCGACCGGTATCTTCCAGGTTGACACCTACAGCCCCAACGGCCAGGTGAACGTGGTCGGGAACCTGAGCGCGGCGCAGCTGCGGGCACTGTCCGGATGACCATCTTCCTGGCCTCGCTCGGATTCGGGCTGGTCACCGCCTCTGTCCTGGCCATCGCGGCGGTCGGCTTCACGTTGCAGTTCGGCGTGACCGACGTGCTGAACCTGGCATACGGCGCCATCATGATCGCGGGCGCGTTCATCGCCTACGTGATCAACTCGCTCGGCGTGTCGGTCTGGATCGGCCTGGTCGCTGCGGCCGCGGCCTGCTCGGCCGGGTCGGTGCTGCTCAACGCCGGCGTGTACGCGCCGTTCCAGCGCCGCGGCACATCGCCGATCACGATGGTGATCGTCTCGCTCGGCATGACGCTCATCATCGAGTTCGGCGTGCAGGCGCTCGCCGGCGGGACCAGCGTCTCCTACACGATGAGCCCGGGCCCGTCGCTGCGCGCGGGCGGGCTCGTCTTGTCCGCGGTGCAGCTCGCCGTCATCGGGCTGAGCGTGCTCGTCATGGCCGGGACGCACGTCCTGCTGCGCTACACCAGGCTCGGCAAGGCGATGCGGGCGACGGCCGCCAACAGGACGCTGGCCCGCAACTGCGGGATCAGGACCGGCCGCGTCATCACCATCACCTGGGCGGTCACCGGGGCGCTGTGCGGCCTGGCCGGCGTGGTGTTCGCGATGGACGCGGGCAGCTTCGACGCCACCGCCACCGACCTGTTCCTCATCCTGATCCTCGCGGCCGTGTTCCTCGGCGGCCCGGGGCAGGCCTACGGCGCCATGCTCGGCGCGGTGATCATCGGCCTGGCCACCGAGATCAGCGCCGCCTACATCACGCCCGACTACAAGTACGTGATCGCGTTCGCGGTGCTGCTCCTGATGCTGGGCGTGCGCCCGGCCGGACTGCTCGGGACCCGCGCATGAACTCGTACTACCTCATCAACCTGCTCGTCTACGCCGCCGTCGACGCGATGGCGTGCCTCGGCCTGAACCAGCAGTTCGGCATCGCCGGCGTGACCAACTTCGGATTCATCATCTTCCAGGCGGCCGGCGGCTACACCGCGGCCATCCTGGCGCTGCCGGACCAGTCGGCCAACGGGGGGTTCCAGTCCTACATCGGCGGCTGGAACCTGCCGTTCCCGGTCCCGTGGATCGGCGCGGCCGTGGCCGGCGGCCTGATCGCGCTGCCGTTCACGTTCCTGGTCGGCCGCCGGCTGCGCGGCGACTTCGCCGCCGTGGGGCTGCTGGTCACCGCGGTGCTGCTGAACCTGCTGGTCACGAACTACCGGCCGCTGCTGAACGGGGACGCCGGGCTCTCGCTGATCCCCCAGCCGCTGCAGGGGGAGTACAACCCGCAGTCGTCCGGCTACCAGTGGGCGCTCGCCGCGGTCGCGGTCGTCGTGTGCGCCCTGGTCTACCTGCTGGTCCGCCGGATCACCGAGTCACCGTACGGCCGCTCGCTGCGCGCCATGCGGGACAACGACGTCGTCGCCGATTCCCTGGGCAAGAACCTGCTCTCGCTGCGCACGGCGATGCTGGTGACGGGCGGCGCGATCGCCGGGCTCAGCGGCGGCATCCTGGTCTCCTACATCACCACCTGGTCGCCGGCGGCGTGGGGGTACGCCGAGACCGTGGTGCTGTTCGCGGCGGTGATCATCGGCGGGGCCGGGAACCACCTCGGCGCGATCCTCGGGGCCGTGCTCGTGCCGGTCGGTTTCGAGGAGGTGACCCGGTACATCCCCTCCTCGAACGGCCTTCCGCCGAACCTGATCCCGTCCCTGGAGTGGGTGGCGATCGGGCTGCTGATCGTGGTGTTCCTCTGGTTCCGGCCGCAGGGGATACTGCCGGAGCCCAAGCGGGTCATCCGGGCCGCGGCGCTCACGGTACCCGGCCCGCCGGCCGCGGCCGGGGCACCGACCGCGGCGGCCGGGGCGCCAGCGGCGGCCGGGACCCCGCCGGCCGCGGCCGGGGCGCGGACCGCGGCGGCCGGGGCGCCGGGGACCTCGCGGCCGCCGGGCACCGCGGTGCCGCCGGGCACCGCCGGGGCGCCGGGTACCGCCGGGGCGCCGGGCCGCCGCCCGGCGACCACCGCGCCCGCCGGTGCCTGGCCGGACGGGTCGGCGCCGTCGGGGCCGGCCGCCGGGCCGCCGGGGCCGGCCGCCGGGCCGCCGGGGCCGGCCGCCGGGCGGGAGATCGTGCTGCAGGCCGTCGACGTAGCACGCGAGTTCGGGGGAGTGCGGGCCGTCGCCGGGGTCTCGTTCGCGGTCCGGCGGGGAACGCTCACCGGGCTGATCGGCCCCAACGGCGCGGGCAAGTCGACCCTGCTGGCCATGCTCGCCGGAACCCTCCCGGTCTCCGCGGGCCGGATCCTGTACCAGGGACAGGATGTCACGAGCCTGCCCGCGTACCGCCGTGCCCGCCTCGGCCTGGTCCGCACGTTCCAGCTCGCCAGCGAGTTCAAGCGGCTGACCGTGCTGGAGAACCTGCTGTCAGCGGTGCCGGGCAACCGGGGCGACTCCCTGCGCGGCGCGCTGGCCGGGCCGCGGTACTGGCGCGGCGACGAAGCGGCGGCGATCGCCAGGGCACAGGCCCTGCTCGCCCGGTTCGGCCTCGACGGGCACGCCAACAGCTATGCCGGGGACCTCAGCGGCGGCCAGCGCAGGCTGGTGGAGATCATGCGCGCGCTGATGGCCGAACCGCGGGTGCTCCTGCTCGACGAGCCGATGGCGGGCGTGCATCCCAGCCTGGCCCGGCGGATCGGCAACGAGCTCACCGCGCTCGCCGCCGGCGGCCTGACCGTGCTCATGGTCGAGCATGAACTGGCCATCATGGACGAGTTCTGCGACCCCGTGGTGGCCATGGCGGAGGGCGCCGTGCTGGCCGAGGGCACCATGGCGGAGCTGAGGAGCCGGACCGAGGTCGTGGAGGCCTACCTTGTCGGCTGAGCGAGCGTCCCGCGGCGCCCCGCTGCGGGCGGCCGGAGTGACCGCCGGCTACGGCGCCGACCCGGTGATCCGGGATATCACGGTGCATGCGGACCCCGGAGAGGTCGTCTCGCTGGTCGGCGCCAACGGCTCGGGAAAGAGCACCCTGCTCAAGAGCCTCGTCGGCGTGGTGCGCGTCAGCGCCGGCGCCGTCACCGTCGGCGAGACGGACGTGACCAACTGGCCGCCCGAAGATGTCGCCAGAGCCGGGGTCGGCTACGTGCCGCAGGTGGATGACGTGTTCGCGCCGCTGACCGTCAGGGAGAACCTGGAGATGGGCGGCTACCTGCTGCGCCCGAAGGAGGTACGGGACCGGGTCGACCGGGTGATCGCGGTCTTCCCGCGGCTCGGCTCGATGCTGACCAGGCACGCGGGCAAGCTGAGCGGCGGGGAGCGGAAAATGCTCGCCATGGGCCGCGTGCTGATGCTGGAGCCGTCCGTGTTCCTGCTGGACGAGCCGACCGCCAACCTCGCGCCGGCCATTGCCCGCGCGCTGCTGGAGGAGCACGTCCGCCGCCTCGCGCAGGATGGCGCCTCGGTACTGGTTGTCGAGCAGCGGGCCAGGGCGGTGCTCGCGATCTCCGACCGGACCTACGTGCTGGCCGGCGGGCAGGTCCGGATGGAGGGCACGCCGGCCGAGCTGGCAGCCAGCCCGGCGTTCGTCGAGTCGTTCCTGGGCGGCACCGTGACACACTGACCCGTCAACGGGCATGTGCCCTGGCTTGACGGCGTTCCCGGTGCCGCCGGCCCGCTTAGTTCCCGGTGCCGCCGGCCCGCTTACGGGGACCGGCCGGATGTGATCGCGTTCCCCGCGCCTCCCGGGAAATGCGCGCCGGATGGGACCGGCCACAAATGGGACCGGCCACAAGCCGATGACAGCCGCAGGCCAGCCGATTAATACCGAAAAATCCTTCATCATGAAGGAAAAAATGGTTATAGGTATAAAAATCTTTCACGTTCATGGTGAACTAGCCAGAGCGGGCACGCAGGCGGGGAAAGGGCGCGGGAAAGGATGTGCCTGCTCCCTGGGATTGGCCAACAGCGTCACTCCCGTGCGCCCGCGCAGCAGACGGCCGTGCCCCGCCGGCCGCACCGGCCGCGGCGGCGTCCCCCCCTGGCCGCACCGGCCGCGGCGGCGCCGGATGGATGTGACATCGAGCCGGTAATAGGCGGCTGAATGCTGCATTCATCCGCCTGCCGCCGGGGCTGTCCCTGCCGCCGGGGCTGTCCCTGCCGCCGCGCGGGCCCGCCGCCAACCCGCGCCGACCCGCGCCGACCCGCGCCGACCCCGCGCCAACCCGCGTCGGCGGCCCGAGCCGCCGGCCCGCGCCGGCCTCTCCGGTCCGGCTAGTAACCAAGTTTCCCAGCGGCCTCGCTGGTCCCTGCGAGGCCATCGGCTGCCGAGCCTCTCCCGGTAGTACCGCGCCTCGTCCCAGGCCTCGCGCACCTTCCGCTGCATGCGTTCCTGGCTGCGGGAGATCGCCGCAGCGCAGTAGATCATCGCGACGAGGGCGCCGACTGCCATCCCGAGGACCAGGCAGGCGGTCCCGAACAGCAGGTATGTGGCCATAAAACTACAGTGCCGCTATTTAACGGCCTGTAACCGGATGAGGACGCCGGGACTCGTCGGAAACCGTCGAATTATGTCCTGGCCAGGGCATACGGGGACGCCGGGAGGCGGCGGCTATGATCTTGGTGGAGCCTACTGTGAGTGAGCGATGGATGACTTCCCGTCAGAAGAGCAGATGCAGTCGTTCGCGGCCGCGCTGCGCGCGCTGATCACACCAGGCGTCTACGCCGCCGAGCTCGAGACCTCGCCGCTGATAGAGCTGCCGGCGGTGGAAGTGCGGGCAGGTCCGGACGCGCCCCGGACGGTCCGCGCCCAGGTGTTCATCGAGCTGCTCGAGAACGTGATCAACGTCCGGCTGAACGCTGCCGACCGGGCCGCGGCGAGCATCCTGTTCGGCACCGGACCCTGGTCCGGCGTGCCCGTCCGGGAGCGGCACCACGCGGTGGCCAAGCTGCGGAACAAGCGCTGGACCTGGGAACGGAACTACCGCAAGGAACCCCTTAGCCGCGACCTGCTCACCGTCCTGCGCGCGCTGATCAGGGAGGACGGCGCTGCGCCCGAGGCGGAGCCCCGGACCGCGGCCGACGGCTCACGGTCCGCGGCCGACGGCTCGCGGTCTGAGGCCGAAGCCGAGTTCGAGGCGGAGTATCACCTCCGCCGCCTGGGCAGGCGGCGGACCGCCTACCCGCTTGACATGAGCCTGGAGCAGCTGCGCACGGCAGGGCTCATCGTCCCCGCCAAACTCGGGAGGTACCACGAGCGGCAGGCGTCGCATCAGCCCTCAGGCCTCGCGGAGGTCATCGGCTTCCTCCAGGAAGGCCGTACCGTGCTGCTGCTCGGCGAGCCGGGTTCCGGTAAGACGGTCGCGATGTACCAGCTGGCCGGCGCGTGCCTCGCGGCGGGCCTGACGCCGGTCCCGGTACGCGCCCGGGACGCCGCCGGGATACTGGCGCGGGAGGGGTGGCGGAGCATCAGGGAGAGCGGCGGGCCGCGCGTCGTCGTGCTGCTCGACGGGCTCGACGAGGCCGTCGAGCTCATCGCCCAGGACAGGGGGCGCTTCGCCGCGGACCTGCGGGACCTGCTCTCGGCCGGCCCCTACGTCGTATCGTCCCGCGTCCGCGAGTACGAGGAGCTCGTGTCCGGCGGATTCGCCGATCCGGGATTCGACGAGGTGTACGTGATCGAGCCGTGGACGCTGGAGACCGACTTCCAGGAGTACCTGTCGCGGCTGGCCCGCGCGGGCCTGCTGCCCGATCCGAACCTGTACGAGGCGGTGCGCGGCTCAGCCGATCTGGCCCGGCTGGTGAGCAGGCCGCTGTACGCGCGGATGCTGACGTTCGTCGGCGGGCAGCTGGCACGGGGGCTGCGCGACCCGGTGTCCTTCTACGGGGAATACCTGACCAAGCTCGCGCGGGTCACCGACTACTCGCTGGAAAGCCAGGGGGTGCTGACCGGAGGCGCGCTCCAGCTATGGCAGGCCGCCGCCTGGATCATCTACTCGGCAGGCGGCACGGCGACCGACATGATCCCGCTCGCCGACATAGAACCGCGGCTGCCCGACCTGCTGCCCCACCGGTATGCCAGGAGGGTGCTCGATCAGATCATCGAACGCGGCAGCTCGCACGGCCGGGAGACCGGGCAGTTCATCCACTACTCGTTTTACGAGTACCTTGTCGCCCGCGAGGTCTGCGACCGGATTCTGCGCAAGCCCGGCCCGGCGGACCTCGCCGAGACGCTCAAGGGCGGCCTGCCGCGCGAGATAAGGCAATACCTCATCGGCCAGCTGCGGGTAAGCAACGACACCAGCCTCAGGGAGACGCTGCTCGGCTCCTATACGGCCGTCCGCCGCATGCCGGGCATCCCGGACAAGGACCGGCTCTCGGTCTGCAGCCTGCTCATCTACCTGATATCCAGGGTGATCGACCCGTGCGAGGAATGGCTGCGGGGAATGGCGGCGGAAGAGGATACCGCCTTCCTGCGCAACAGCATCCTGTGGGCGATGTGCCATGCCGGCTCGGGCTGGGCATTGCGCGAGTTCTGCGCCGCGCTGGCGGCCCAGCCGCAGACGCGGAGCGAATGCCGTGGCTACATGCTCTATTACTACGGTGACATACCCGGGGACGAGGGGCCGCCGTATTACGACGACCCGCCGCACGCGGCCGGCTGCACGCTCACCCGCCGGCGGGTCATGGACCTGTTCGGCCGGGATGATCTCACGGTCACCGTCTCGGCCGAACGCTGCTTCATCGACCTGTACGTGTTCCTTGACATCCTCGGCACGCGCGGAATCACGGTGGACCGGGCCGACGCCAGGACGCTGCGGAGGACCATCCAGAGCCTGCGCGCGGCCGGCCTGCCGGGCGCCCTGCTCGCCCGGCTGACGCGGCTGGCCGCCCGCGCGGGAGCCGCCGGATAGCGGTTCCCGCGCGGGAGCCGCCCGGTAGCGGTTCCCGGGCAGGACCCGCCCGGTAGCGGTTCCCGGGCTGGCGGCGCCCTGCCCGGGCCGCCCGGGATAAAGTCCATTCCATGGGCCCGGAGCTGATCGATCGCGGCGTGGCGCTCCGCCGCGCGCTGACCCAGGCAGGCGGCCTGACCGCGATCGGCCGGCTGACCGCCGCCCGCGCCGGCCTGGCCCGCGCGGACCGCGAGATGCTGCTCCGCTGGGCCGATGACGCGGTACGCGGGGTCTTCGAGGTCCGCGCGGCGGCGGACGGGGCGGTCACCATGCTCAACCTGGTCGACGACCTCAGCTACCGCGGCTACGGCCTCGCCCGGCCGGCGTCCCCGGGAAGCTTCGTCGCCGGCACCCTGCTCCCGCTGACCGACGACGACGAGGCATGGCTCGCCTCGGGCGCCGAGACGTTCTACCCGAGTACCGACTCCCGGCAGGTCGCGCGCCTCGCGATCGACATGGCGACCCGGGAGCCGGACCTGGTGTTCCGCAACCCGGAGAAGGTCAAGCAGGGCTGGGAGCACATGCGGCGGGACCGGGAGGAGTTCCTGGCCTTCTTCGGCAGCGACGAACTGGTGCTGCCCACGGTCGAGGCCGAAGGACGGCTGAACGCCTACTACCGGCGCCGGCGGGACGCGGCCCTGGCCGCGCGCGGACGGCACCGCGCGGTCAGCGACACCGGCGAGACCACGTTCGTCATGCCCGAGGGCTTCTTCGAGTTCGACACCGTCGGCATCATCTACGACGAGCTCGACGGGTTCGTGGTCGTGCCCGAGTACGGGATGCTCCGGGCGCTGTTCGCCAACCCGGAGCTTGCCGGCGACCGCGAGCACGCGAACGTGCTGCGGGCCTACCTGCGCGAGGACACGATCCCGCCGCTGCCGCTGCGCCGGATGGCGGCGGCCTTCCCCGCCCACGCCGACGCCGTCTTCCGGCGGGTGCTCGGGAACAGGAACTTCACCTGGAGCCAGCACGGGGAAAGCCTGCTCCGCAAGCGCAAGCCCGGCTACTACCAGAGCGAGCCGCTGCCCGGGGTGGCCGTGCTCAGCGACCGGGTGCTCGAGCTGGCGCGCGGCGGGGGCTCTTGAGCTTTGCCCCAGCGGCGCACCAGCGGCGCACCAGCGGCGCACCAGCGGGTGTCCGCCGGGGTGCTTGAGCTGGCGCGCGGCAGGGGCTGACGCCGCCCGCCGCGCGCGCCCGTTCCGGCGGGCCGCCAGGCCGTCTGCCCGCCGCGGTTCTTATCGCGCCGTTCTTATCGCGCCGCGCCATGTCCCATGCCAGCCACCAGGCCCGCCTTTGCCTCGCCTGCCTTGACTGCCTTGACTGCCTTAACCGGCACATGAATCTCTATACGCCGAAATACCGTACATGAGACACTGGGCCCAATGTCCCGGACAGCGCGGGCGGGGCGGCCCTGAGAGGGGGAGGGCCGGGACGCGGGGTCGCCGTCAGTACCTGATGGCGATCTCGCGCCCATCGTCCCCCCGCTGCGCGGGCGGATCGGGCAGCACGCGGGCCGTCCCGGCGGCGATCCGGCGCGCGCTCCACGCCACCGCGGCCGCGTCGAGCAGGTCGTCCTCGGCCGCGCCCGGCACGCTGGCCGGCAAGGGGACGCCGGCGCCCGCCAGCAGCGCGCGGCGGCGGGCCCGTCCCGCCGGCGAATGCTTGGTCTCCGCCAGCGGCGCGCCGGCCAGCTCGGCGAACGACAGCTCCGGGTGCACCTCGCACAGCCGGCACGCCGCCTGCCGCCGGAACCCGTCGGCCTCGAGCAGCTTGCCGCGCAGCCCCCATGCCTGGGCGGACAGCCCGCGGCCGGTGAGCTCGCGGCAGCACCTGTTCGCCTCGGCGTAGGAGTCCCGCGCCCACACGGCACGGGGCGGGATCGCGAACACGCAGCAGCCGCGCCTCCCGAGCGCCCGGCGCGCCAGCAGGTCGGCGGTCCGCCAGCCGTCCGCGGGCAGGCCCAGCGGCATGTCGATCCCGGTGATGCCCGCCAGCGGCAGGGCGCCGAGCGTCGCGGCGACCGCGACGCTCGCCCCGGAGGGCGTGAGCGTGACCGCGACCCAGCCGCTCCCGCACGCGTCGACGCCTGTCACGAGCACCATGAAAACCTTTTGTATCCCGAACGCACGCGTGGCGGCTCCGGGGAGCCGAAGGTGCGCCCCGCCGATTACCCGCGCCGCCACCGGTGCGGCGACCGGCCCCGCGCGTTACCGTGGTGCTGTATTGATGCGGGACGCGTTCGGGGGAACGGTCTCCCGGGGGCAAGGACCGGCCTGCCTGATCGGTGAGGTCGTCGGGGGGTGCTCGGCGGGCTCGCTTACGCGGGCGTCCGCGCGGATCGGCGCGGACGCGGCGAACCGGCCTGGCACCTGAGGTGCCGGGTGATGAGGACCGGCCGGAACGGCGAGTAAGCGGAGCGACGACATGAAAAAACTGATCAACTCGGCAGACACCGTAGTCACCGACGCGCTGGCCGGCCTGGCCGCCGCGCACCCGGAGCTGCGGGTGGACGTGGAAAACAAGGTCATCCTGCGGGCCAGCGGCCCGACAGCCGGCAAGGTCGGGCTGGTGTCCGGCGGCGGGTCCGGGCACGAGCCGCTGCACGGCGGGTTCGTCGGCTACGGCATGCTCGACGCCGCCTGCCCCGGCGAGGTGTTCACCTCACCGGTGCCCGACCAGATGCTGCTGGCCACGCGGGCGGTCAGCGGCGGCGCCGGCGTGCTGCACATCGTGAAGAACTACACCGGCGACGTGCTCAACTTCCAGATGGCCGCCGAGCTGGCCGAAGATGAGGACATCGAGGTCGCCAGCGTGATCGTCAACGACGATGTGGCGGTCGTGGACTCCCTCTACACCGCGGGACGCCGCGGCGTCGGCGCCACCGTGTTCGTGGAGAAGATCGCCGGCGCGCTCGCCGAAGAGGGCGCCGACCTCGCCTCCGTCGCCGCGGTGGCACGGGAGGTGAACGAGCGGTCCCGGTCGTTCGGGATCGCGCTCAGCCCGTGCATCACCCCGGCGGCCGGCAAGCCGACCTTCGAGCTGGGCGACTCGGAGGTCGAACTCGGCATCGGCATCCACGGCGAGCCGGGCCGGACGCGCGGCCCGATGCGGTCCGCGCGCGAGCTCGCGGCGGTCGCGCTGGACGCGATCGGCGCGGACATCCCGCTGGACGGGGACCTGCTCGTCATGGTCAACGGCATGGGCGGCACGCCGCTCATCGAGCTGTACCTCATGTTCCACGAGGTCCGCGAGTACATCCGGGCGCGCGGCGGCCGGATCGCCCGCAACCTCGTCGGCAACTACATCACCAGCCTGGAGATGCAGGGGTTCTCGGTCACGGTCTGCCGCCTGACCGGGCAGCTGACCAGGCTGTGGGACGCGCCGGTGGAAACGCCCGGGCTGAGGTGGGGACGCTAGCTTCCATGGACACCGCAGTCTTCCGCGCGTGGATCCGCGTCGCCGGCGAGGTGATCGAGGCCAACCGCGACCACCTCACCCAGCTGGACGCGGCGATCGGCGACGCCGACCACGGGATAAACATGACCCGCGGCTTCGCCGCCGTGACCGCCGCGATCGAGGGGGCGGCGACCCCGGGGGCGGTGCTCACCGTCACGGGCAGCACGCTGATCTCCACGGTGGGCGGCGCCTCCGGGCCGCTGTACGGGATGGCCTTCCGCCGTGCCGGCAAGGCTCTCGGGACCGCACCCGAGGTCGGCCTGCCCGAGCTCGGGCGCGCCCTGGAGGCGGCGCTGGCGGGCGTGCAGCAGCTCGGCGCGGCCCGCGAGGGAGACAAGACCATGGTCGACGCGCTCGCCCCGGCCATCCGGGCGTTCGGCAAGGCGGTCGCGGAGGGGGCGGCGGCGGGCGACGCCCTGGCCGCCCTCGCCGAGGCCGCGGCAGCAGGCGCGGCGGCCACCGTCCCGATGGAGGCGCGCAAGGGCCGGGCTTCCTATCTCGGCCCGCGCAGCATCGGCCACGAGGACCCGGGCGCGGCGTCCACCGCGCTGATCCTGGCCGCTCTCCGGGACACGGTAGCGCGGGAGACCGGGGCGCGATGACCGCCTGCCGGGGACGGGAGCCGGGGAGGACGAGGACCTGGGCGGCGCGCCGGCCGGATCACGGCACCCGTCCAGCCCGCGTCACCTGCTCAGCAATGCCGGGCAACATTCAGGACGTGCCATGCCACAGGTAGGGATCGTGCTGGTCTCGCACAGCGTCCGGCTCGCCGAGGGGGCGGCGGACCTGGCCGCGCAGGTCGGCGGGGGAACCGTCACGGTGATCGCCGCCGGCGGCACCGACGACGGCGGCCTCGGCACCAGCGCGGCGAAGGTAGAGCGGGCGCTGCGCCTCGCGGACGGCGGCGCGGGCGTGGTCGTGCTTCCCGACCTGGGCAGCGCGGTCCTCACCGTGCGGGCGCTGATCGAGGAGGTGCCGGACCTGGCAGTGACGCTCGCGGACGCGCCGTTCGTCGAGGGCGCGGTGGCGGCCACCGTGGCCGCCGCCGCGGGCGCGGACCTGACGGCGGTCGCCAAGGCCGCGGAGGAGGCGTGGCGTGCCCGCAAGCTCTGAGTCGATCACGCTGTCCGGCGACCTGCACGCCCGCCCGGCGGGTGCGCTGGCCGTCGCGGCCGGGCGGTTCGCGTCGGCGGTGTCGGTGACGGCCGGCGGCCGCACGGTGGACGCCAAGAGCGTGCTCGGCGTGATGGGCCTGGGCGCGACCAGCGGGCAGCGGGTCACGGTGTCCGCCGACGGGCCGGACGCCGAGGAGGCGGTGGCGGCGCTCATCGCCATCCTCGGCGAGGCGACCCGGGTCGGCGGCTAGCGGGCGATCCGGTGAGCGCCGTCCGTCCGGGAGCTGTTCAATGCGATTCCGAACGGATAGCGTCCTTCGCCGGTTTTGCCGCGGATTAACCGGCTTAGTATGCCACCCGATCCCGGGGCGGGCATCCTGCTCCATTAAGATCGCAGCGTGGGCGACCGGATCGTTACCTGGCCGAACGCGCTGAGCGCTGCCCGGCTGGCCGGCGTGCCCGTGTTCTTGTGGCTGGTCATCGGCCCGCGGACCACGCGAACCGACCTCATCGCGGTCGGGATCCTCGCCGCGGCCGGCCTGAGCGACTGGCTCGACGGGAAGCTGGCCCGGATGCTCAACCAGGCGAGCCGGCTCGGCCAGCTGCTCGACCCGGCCGCGGACCGGCTCTACATCGCCGCCACGATCATCGCCCTGGCGATCCGCGGGATCATCCCCTGGTGGCTGTTCGGCGCGCTCGCGGGGCGCGAGCTCTGCGTGGGGATCGCCCTGCTTGCCCTGAGACAGCGCACCCCCTATTCCGCGCTGCACGTCAGCTTCGTCGGCAAGGCGGCCACGCTATGCCTTATGTACGCTTTCCCGCTTTTGTTCCTCGGTGCGCATGGCGGTCCGGCGGCGGAAATCGTCCGCGTGTTCGGGTGGGCCTTTGCCATATGGGGTACGGCCTTGTACTGGTGGGCGGCGGTGTTGTATCTCACCCAAGTAAGGGACCTGGTGAAAGGAGCGGCTGCGTCTTGAAGGCTGTCGTCATGGCAGGCGGCGAGGGCACCCGGCTTCGCCCGATGACCGCAAACCAGCCCAAGCCGCTGCTGCCGGTCGCCAACCGGCCGATCATGGAGCACGTCCTGCGCCTGCTCAAGAAGCACGGGTTCAAGGAGACCGTCGTCACCGTGCAGTTCCTCGCGGCGCTTGTGCGCAACTATTTCGGCGACGGCGAGGACGTGGGCATGTCCTTGCAGTACGCGACCGAGGAAATGCCGCTCGGCACCGCTGGCAGCGTGAAGAACGCCGAGGACGCGCTCAGGGACGACGCGTTCCTGGTGATTTCCGGGGACGCGCTCACCGATATGGACCTCTCGGAGATGGTCCGGTTTCACAAGGAGAATGGCGCGCTCGTCACCGTGGGGCTGACCCGGGTGCCCGACCCCCTGGAATTCGGCATCGTCATCGCGGACGAGGACGGGCGGATCCAGCGGTTCCTTGAGAAGCCGACGTGGGGCCAGGTGTTCTCCGACACGGTGAACACCGGCGTCTACATCATGGAGCCGGAGGTTCTCGCCGAGGTCTCGCCGAAGGAGTCCGTGGACTGGTCGCACGACGTGTTCCCCAAGCTGCTCGCGCGCGGCGCGCCGCTGTTCGGCTATGTGTCCGACCGGTACTGGGAAGACGTCGGCACGCTGGAGAGCTACCTGAAAGCGCAGGCCGACGTGCTCAGCAGGAGGGTGGACACCGACATCGCCGGGTTCGAGGTCTCCCCGGGGGTGTGGGTCGCCGAGGGCGCCGACGTGGACCCGGACGCGGTGCTGACCGGGCCGCTGTGCATCGGCGACTACGCGAAGATCGAGGCGGGCGCGCACCTGCGCGAGTACAGCGTGATCGGCGCCAACGTGGTGGTCAAGGAGGGCGCGTTCATCCACCGCGCGGTGGTGCACAACAACGTGTTCGTCGGCCAGGGCACCACGCTGCGCGGCTGTGTCGTCGGCAAGAACACCGACGTGATGCGGCTGGCGCGGATCGAGGAGACCGCGGTCGTCGGCGACGAGTGCGTGATCGAGCCGGAGGCGTACATCTCGGCCGGGGTGAAGGTCTACCCGTTCAAGACCATCGAGGCCGGCGCCGTCGTCAACAACTCGGTGATCTGGGAATCGCGCGGGCAGCGGACCCTGTTCGGCCAGCGAGGCGTGTCCGGGCTGATCAACGTCGAGGTCACGCCCGAGCTGTGCGTCCGGCTGGCGTCCGCGTACGCGACCATGCTGAAGAAGGGGTCAACCGTGACCACGTCGCGCGACGTGTCCCGGGCGGCCCGGACGCTCAAGCGGGCCGTGCAGGGGGCCCTGAACGCCTCCGCGATCAACGTGGTGGACCTGGAGGCGCTGCCGCTGCCGGTCGCGCGGTTCGAGACCGCCCGCGGCGACTACAGCGGCGGCATCGCGCTGCGCACCACCCCCGGCGACACCCAGTCGATCGACATCATCTTCCTCGACGAGCGCGGGGCCGAGCTCTCCCAGGCGGCGCAGCGCCGGCTGGAGCGGGTCTTCTCCCGGCAGGAGTTCCGGCGGGCGTTCCCCGGCGAGATCGCCGAGCTCTCCTACCCGCCGCGCGTCGTCGAGTGGTACAACCACGAGCTGCTGCGCAGCGTCGATCTCAGCGGGGTGCGCGGCGCGGGCCTGAAGGTGGTCGCGGACTGCGCCGGCGGGACCGTGTCGCTGGTCCTGCCCACCCTGCTGGGCCGGATCGACGTCGAGGTGCACACGCTGAACAACCGGCTCGACGAGGTGACGCCGACGCAGACCGTCGCGCAGCAGCGGGCCGGGATGCAGCGCCTGGCGGAGGTCGTCTCCTCCTCCAAGGCGGCCTTCGGCGTCCGGTTCGACCCCGTGGGGGAGCGGATCCAGCTGGTCGACGAGAAGGGAGCGCTGGTCAGCGACGAGCGCGCGCTGCTCGTGGTGCTCGACCTGGTGGCCGCCGAGCGGCGGCACGGCCGGGTGGCGCTGCCGGTGACCACGACCCGGGTGGCCGAGCAGGTCTGCCGGTTCCACGGCGTGCAGGTGTCCTGGACCCCGACGTCCATGGACGCGCTGACCAACGCGGCGGCGGGCGACGACGTGATCTTCGCGGCGGACGGGCGCGGCGGGTTCGTGGTGCCCGAGTTCGGGCGCACCATCGACGGCATCGCCGCCTTCGTGCGGCTGCTCGGCCTGGTGGCGCGGACCCGGCTGACGCTGAGCCAGATCGACGCGCGGATCCCGCAGGCGCACCTGCTGCGCCGCTCCATACCCACCCCCTGGGCGGCCAAGGGCAGCGTGATGCGGACCGTGGTGGAGGCGGCCGGGAACCGGCCGGTCGACACGACGGACGGGGTGCGCATCGTGGACGGGGACCGGGGCTGGGTGCTGGTGCTGCCGGATCCGGCCGACGCGGTGACCCACCTGTGGGCGGAGGGCGCCGACGCCGATTCCGCCCAGCTGTTGCTCGACGAGTGGGCGGCGGTGGTGGAACAGGCGGATCAGTAGGCGCAGGCAGGTGAGCCGGCGGGCGCCGCGGGGCGGGCGCGGGCCGGTAGCGGGCGCCGGGATTGTCCCGGTAAGGCCGGGTCGTCGGCCGGCGACGGGGACGAACACCGCGGGCGCGCGTGCGATCCCGGTAACAGCAGGCCGATTATGACCCCGCGCTCAGGTAATCTGTGTTAATTACGCAGACGTGCGAATTTCGCGATGCACAGGGGACCGGCCGCGGGCATCGCATGCTTGCGCCGTGCGCGTGACCCGGAGGTGAAGCGGCTGTGTGGCGGAAACGTCGCGAACAGGACGGCATGCACAGGGGCGGCCTGCGCAGGCTGTTTGCGTGGCGCGTGGACCGGCAGCCCTCCGCACAGGTACCGTTGGCAACGTCGCCGGATGCGATGCTGCGCGAGGGGGCCATGCCAGGAGAGGGGAGGCCGGGCGGAGCCATGCCAGGTGTGTACTGTTCCCGGTGTAACCGGCCGAACCCGGACGGGGCCAGGTACTGCTCCAACTGCGGCGCCCCGCTGCTGCGCGCCGACACGGGCAGCTGGGGCGTGCTGGGTGCCGAGCGGCCGGGCGAGACCACCTCGACGATCTCGCCGATCGGCGGCGAGCCGGACTACGCCGACGAGCCGTCGCCCGACTTCTCGGCGGTCGATTCGCTGCCCCCGGGGACGGCGCTGCTCGTCGTGCTGCGCGGTCCGAACGCCGGCAGCCGCTTCCTGCTCGACGACGACTTCACCAGCACCGGCCGCCACCCGGACAGCGACATCTTCCTCGACGACGTCACGGTGTCCCGGCGGCACGCGGAGTTCTACCGCCATGGCGACCGCTTCATCGTCCGCGACGTCGGTAGCCTGAACGGCACTTACGTGAACCGGGAGCGGATCGAGGAGGCCGAGTTGTTCGGCGGCGACGAGGTGCAGATCGGCAAGTTCCGGCTGCTGTTCCTGACCCGCAGCCCGGAGCTCGGCAGGCGTCGCGGACCTGGAGCGCAGGATTACGCATGACCGGCGGTCACCGCTCGGCGTTCGCACACGGCGGGCCGGCCCGGGCCAGCGTGGGGATCGGGCAGGTGCTGGCCGAACTGCGCGGGGAATTCCCCGATATCAGCCCGTCGAAGATCCGTTTCCTTGAGGCGGAGGGGCTCATCCGGCCCGCCCGCGCGGAATCCGGGTACCGCCGGTTCGCGGCGGCCGACATCGAGCGGCTGCGTTTCATCCTCACCGCGCAGCGGGACGAGTACCTGCCGCTCCGGGTGATCAAGGAGCGGCTTGCCGCCCTGGACGGCGGCGGTCCGGGCACGGCGCCGCCGCCGGTCGCGATGACCCGCAGCGAACTGCTCGAGGCGGCGGGCGCGGACGAGGAGATCCTCGCCGAGCTCGAGGACTACGGGCTGGTCCGCCACGGGCGGACCTACGGGACGCAGGCCCTCTCCGTGGTCCGGGCGGCGGTGGCGGTGCGCGAGTACGGCATCCAGCCGCGGCACTTGCGCGCGGTCAAGGCGGCGGCTGAGCGCGAGGTTTCCCTGGTCGAGCAGGTGGTGGCGCCGCTGGCCCGGCAGAAGGGCAGCCGCGAGCCGGCGCTGCGGGCCGCGCGCGACGTCGCCGGGCACATCGCCCGGCTGCACGCTACCTTGGTGGAAGACGGACTTAACGAGGCCGGCCTGGCATCGGGGCGGCCCGCGGCGGGTACATCTCCTACCGTGCCACGGGAAGCCCCGGGGCTCCGCTCGGCGTCCGGCCGGTAGCGGGTGTAGTTTGGCAAGAAGAGTGATTTGGTTCGCTTAGCGTCGCTCAGCGTCGCTCGGCGTGTGGGAGGACGGAGCTCTAGTGCGGCGGATGGAGGTCGTCGGCGTCCGAGTCGAGATGCCGTCCAACAGCCCGATCGTCCTGCTGAAAGAGGCGCAGGGGGACCGGTACCTGCCCATCTGGATCGGGGCGGTGGAAGCGACGGCGATCGCCTTCGCCCAGCAGGGCATGGTATCGCTGCGTCCGTTGACCCACGACCTGTTCCGCGATGTGCTCGAAGTGCTGAACGTGCAGTTGCGCACGGTCAACATCACGGCGCTGCGGGACGGGATCTTCTACGCCGACCTGGTGTTCTCGAACGGGGCGGAGGTCAGTGCCCGTCCCTCGGACTCGATCGCACTGGCGCTGCGCACGGGCGCGGCGATCTTCGCGACCGACGAGATCCTCGACGAGGCCGGCGTGGCGATCCCGGACGAGCAGGAGGACGAGGTCGAGAAGTTCCGGGAGTTCCTGGACACGATCTCGCCCGAGGACTTCGGGCGCTCCACGTGACACGGTCGCGGAGCTTGTAGAGGCGCTGGTCGAACTGGGGTGCTTTTGCCCGCCAATGTCGCGACTCGCCGTGCGTGATCGTTGACGTGCCTCCCCGGGAGGCTTACGGTGCCAGTGCCGGGGGTAGTCACAGGAGGTGGCCGTGTCGGTATCAAAGGGTGGGTCCGGGGCTCTTCAGGGCGCGCTCTCCGACTGCGACGCCGAGATCGGCTACCGGGGTCCCACGGCCTGCGCGGCGGCGGGCATCACCTACCGCCAGCTGGATTACTGGGCGCGCACCGGCCTGGTCGAGCCGAGCGTCCGCGCCGCGCACGGGTCGGGGTCGCAGCGGCTGTACGGGTTCCGTGACATCCTCGTGCTCAAGGTGGTCAAGCGGCTCCTCGACACGGGCATCTCGTTGCAGCAGATCAGGGCGGCGGTGCGGCACCTGCGCGACCGCGGTACCGAGGACCTCGCCCAGGTCACGCTGATGAGCGACGGGGTGAGCGTCTACGAGTGCACCTCGCCGGACGAGCTGGTGGACCTGCTCGCCGGGGGCCAGGGCGTGTTCGGCATCGCGCTCGGCCGGGTATGGCAGGAAGTCGCGGGTGAGCTGGCCGAGCTTCCCGCGGTCCGCGCCGAGGACGGCCTGATCGCGACCGGGACCGACGAGCTCGCGACGCGCCGGGCCCGTAAGACGGGCTTATCCGCTCCCGATCCGCTAGACTGCCTCCTAAGCCAGTTATCCCGGCCGGGAGAGACCCTGACCGCGCCGCGCGGGCAGGGCGCCGAAGGGGCAACACTTCCCCGGAACCTCTCAGGCACCAAGGACCGGCGGGATAGGCACTCTGGAGCCGGATCGGCGACAGACGGGGAGTCCAGACCGGGGAGGCTCCGTGAGCGCCGATTTGTCCTTTTTCTCGGCTCGTCACATCGGTCCGTCAGCCGAAGAGCAGCGGGCGATGCTCGCCACGCTCGGTTATTCCTCCCTTGACGACCTGCTCGCCGCCGCGCTCCCGCCCGGGACCGCCGCTCCCGCCAGCCTGAGCTCCCTGCCCCGGCCGCGCAGCGAACGGGAGGTGCTCGCCGAACTGCGCCGCCTCGCGTCCCGCAACACCGTGCGCGTGTCCATGATCGGCCTCGGCTACTACGACACGATCACGCCCGCGGTGATCCGCCGCAACCTGCTGGAGAACCCCGCCTGGTACACCGCGTACACGCCGTACCAGCCGGAGATCTCGCAGGGCCGCCTGGAGGCGCTGCTGAACTTCCAGACGATGGTCTCCGACCTGACCGCGCTGCCGGTCGCCAACGCCTCCCTGCTGGACGAGGCCTCCGCCGCGGCCGAGGCGATGACGCTCGCCCGCCGGGCCGCCCCCTCCGGGGACGCGAACGTGTTCCTCGCCGACGCGGACTGCCTCCCGCAGACCCTCGCGGTGCTCCGCACCCGGGCCGAGCCGCTGGGCATCGACCTTCGCGTCGCCCCCGTCACCGCGGAAACCGACTTCACCGGCGCCTTCGGCGTCCTCCTGCAGTATCCCGGCGCGTCCGGGGAAGTCCGCGACCTCACCCCCGTGATCGAGGCCGCCCACGCCGCCAGGGCCACGGTAGCGGTGGCCGCCGACATCCTGGCGCTGACGCTGCTAAGGCCCCCTGGCGAGATGGGCGCCGACGTCGCGGTCGGCTCCACGCAGCGGTTCGGCGTGCCGATGTTCTACGGCGGCCCGCACGCCGCCTACATGGCCGTCCGCGAGGACCTCAAGCGCCAGCTCCCCGGCCGCCTGGTCGGCGTCTCGGTGGACGCGGACGGCCGCCCCGCCTACCGGCTGGCCCTGCAAGCGCGCGAGCAGCATATCCGCCGGGAGCGGGCGACCAGCAACATCTGCACCGCCCAGGTCCTGCTCGCCATCGCGGCCAGCATGTACGCCTGCTACCACGGCGCGGAGGGCCTGACCGCCATCGCGCGGGGCGTGCACCGCAGCGCGGCCACCCTCGACGCCACCCTCCGCCGCTATGGCCTCCGCACGGGCGGCGGCGTGTTCTTCGACACCGTCCGGGTGCTGCTGCCGAGCCCGACCGAGGCCAAGGCGGCGCTGCGCCGTGCGCGCGAGGCCGGGTACAACCTGTGCGACGCGGGCGGCGGCGTGGTCCAGGTGGCGTGCGACGAGACGACGACCGCCGGGCACCTGCGCGACGTGGTCGCCGCTCTCGCCGGCGCCTCCATGGTCGGGAGCGGGCTGGACAGCGGTGACGTGCGGCTGGTCACCGTCACCGAGGACGCCATCCCGCCGTCGCTGGCGCGCACGTCCAAGTTCCTCACCCACCCGGTGTTCAGCGCTCACCGCAGCGAGACCGCGATGCTGCGCTACCTGCGCAGGCTCGCCGATCTCGACGTGGCGCTCGACCGGTCGATGATCCCGCTCGGCTCGTGCACGATGAAGCTCAACGCGACGGCCGAGATGGAGGCGATCACCTGGCCGGAGTTCGCCGGCCTGCACCCGCTGGCGCCCGCCGCGGACGCGGCGGGCTATGCCGAGCTGATCGGCGACCTGGAGCGCTGGCTGTGCGCGGTGACCGGCTATGACGCCGTGTCCGTCCAGCCGAACGCCGGCTCGCAGGGCGAACTCGCCGGCCTGCTCGCCATCCGGGCCTACCACGCGTCGGCCGGCCGTGCCGAGCGCGACGTCTGCCTGATCCCCGAGTCGGCGCACGGCACCAACGCGGCAAGCGCGGTGCTGGCCGGCCTGCGCGTGGTCGTCGTCAGGTGCGGCGACGACGGGGCCGTCTCGCTCGCCGACCTCCGGGCCAAGCTGGCCGCGCACGAGGGCCGGGTGGCGGCGATCATGCTGACCTACCCGTCCACCAACGGGGTCTACGAGACCACGGTCGCGCAGGTCTGCGACCTGGTGCACGAGGCCGGCGGCCAGGTATACATCGACGGCGCCAACCTCAACGCCCTGGCGGGGCTCGCGTCGCCCGCCCTGCTCGGCGGCGACGTGTCCCACCTGAACCTGCACAAGACGTTCTGCATCCCGCACGGCGGCGGCGGCCCCGGCGTGGGCCCGGTCGCCGTCAAGGCGCACCTGGCCCCGTTCCTGCCGGGCCGGTCCGCGGGCCCCGTCGCCGCCGCGCCCTGGGGCTCGGCGGGCATCCTGCCGATCTCGTGGGCGTACATCGCGATGATGGGCGCCGAGGGCCTGCGGCAGGCGACCGGGGTGGCGGTGCTGTCGGCGAACTACATCGCCCGCCGCCTCGCGCCGTACTTCCCGGTGCTGCACACCGGCCGGAGCGGCCTTGTCGCCCACGAGTGCGTCGTGGACCTGCGCAGGCTTCCCGGCGGCATCACCGTCGACGACGTGGCCAAGCGGCTGATCGATTACGGCTTCCACGCGCCGACGATGTCGTTCCCGGTGGCCGGCACGTTCATGATCGAGCCGACCGAGAGCGAGAACCTCGCGGAGATCGACGAGTTCTGCGACGCGATGATCTCGATCAGGGCCGAGATCGACAAGGTCGCCTCGGGCGAGTACGACGCCGCCGACAACCCGCTGAAGAACGCGCCGCACACCGCGCAGATGCTGATCGTGGGGGAGTGGAAGCACCCGTACCCGGCCGCCGACGGCGGCTATCCGGGGCTGTCCGCCACGGGCGCGGGCCGCCGCGCGAAGTACTGGCCCCCGGTGCGCCGCGTCGACCAGGCATACGGTGACCGCCACCTGGTCTGCGCCTGCCCGCGCCCGGAAGCCTTCGGGTAGCCCGGCTCAGGGGCGCCCGGGAAGCTGGCCGCGGTTCCCGCTGCTACACCATGGGGAACCGCGGCCAGGCCGCGGCGGGACCGGCGGCGGGGGGAGAGAAGCCCCTGGGGATGACGGCGGCGGAGGAGGGACCGCCGCCGTGCCGGTTCGCCGCGTCCCCGCGGGAGACGGGCGCGGGGATCTTGTTATCCCTGGGTGGCGACGGGGAGGCTGAGCAGGTCGGCGAGGTGCCGCGGGAGTTCCACCGCCACGGCGCTGCCCTGTTCCGCGGGATCGGTGCGGGCGACGACCGCGATGGACATCACGTCACCCCGGTTCACCGGCAGGTGCGGGACGCCCGGCGGGATGTACATGAAGTCCCCGGCGCGGACGACGGTGCGCTTGACGAGCCCCGCGCCGTGCCAGACCTCGGTCTCGCCGCTCACGGCGTAGACCGCCGCCTCGTGCCCCTCGTGCATGTGGGGCGTGCCGCGCGTGCCGGGCGGGATCATGACGACGTGCAGGCGCAGGCCGCTGGCGCCCGCGGTCGCGCTGCTGACTCCGGACACGGGGCCGGCGCCCTGCCTGCCGTCGTAGTGCCGGGCCGGGCGGATGACCACGCAGTCACCGTGCGCGGCGAGGCTGGGGCGGGCTGGCGCGCGGTGCAGCCATTCTTCGACCTTGCTAACTCTCAGCATTTGTCCGTGTCCCATCCGTGATGCCTTCTCTGCCAAGATTATGGCGCTACGTCCGATTGTGAATACTCTCCGTAAGGGCATAGCGGCTTTACCTGCCAGTAAGCATCTCATGCCGAAATAGATACATACCGGATGTTTCAGCACGTCAACAGCGCGGTATGCGATGCCGACGGCGGGTGCCGGGACGATTTTGCTTCTCGCGGGCCGGAGATGGCCTGTCTGCTGATTACTCTCCGCAACCAGCGAGCCGGGCCGGGCAGCCTGCGGGCACGGCGGCGGCCAGGGGCGCGGCGGCCAGGCGCGCGGCCCCGCGGGCGGGCGGCCCCGCGGGCGGGCGGCCGCCGGCCAGGGCGGGCTCAGTGCGATGAGCGCTCGGTGCGGTCTTCCCCCGGGATGACCACGACGGGGCAGTGCGCGTGGTGGACGACCTGGCTGCTGACCGAGCCGAGCAGCAGGCGGGCGAAACCGCCGTTGCCGCGCGAGCCCACCACGACCATGTCGGCGCCCTTGCTCGCCTCGACCAGTTCCTCGGCCGGGATGCCGCAGACCGCGCGGACCGTGACGGCCGCGGGCCGGGCATCGCCGGCGTTCGCCAGCGCCTTGGCGGCCGCGTCCTCCGCCTCCTTGCGGACCTGCGCGCTGGGCTCGAGGTCCTCCGGGTAAGTGACCGGGCCGCCCCAGAAACCGACGGTGGTCCGGTAGACGGCGATCACGGTAAGCGGTGCCTGGCGTACTGCGGCCTCGCGCACCGCCCAGTCAAGAGCACGCAGCGAATGGTGCGACCCGTCGATTCCGACGATGATTCCTGTCATTGCCCGCATCTCCTCACGCTTGTCCTCATGCCGGCCGCGCGTCCGCGATACCCCGGTGTCCTGCGATTTCACGCTATGCAGCGGCCAGCGCCGTTATGCAGCGGCCTTCGTCCCTGCCGTCCGCGGCCTTTGTCCCTGCCGTCCGCGGCGTTCGCCCCTGCCGTCCGGGGACCTCCGGCGCGGCGGCCGGCCGCCGCGTCCTGGCGCTGTTTACGGCCGGCTTACGAAAGCGCGTGAACCCGGCCGCGCCCGGCTCCGTTCTCGTATCCAGAGAAGGGGCCGCGGGGAGCGGCCACGTCCACATGACCACGATCACGGGACTAGGAGTGCTGGTGACACAGGAACCGCTGGTGACACAGGAACCACAGCGGGACACGCGGGCCACCCGGCGAGGCGTGCTGGCCGGCGTCGGCCTGGCGGGCCTGGCGGGGGCGGTCAGCGCCTGCGGCTCGGGCAGTTCATCCGCTGGCTCAGCCGCGGCGCCCGCCACGACGGCCGCCGCTCCGGCGGCCGGCGCCGGGAGCACGGGGAGCCCGGCCGGCGTGCTGGCCACCACGAGCGAGATCCCGGTCGGCGGCGGCAAGATCTTCACCGCGGAGAAGGTCGTCGTCACCCAGCCGAGTCCCGGCGACTTCAAGGCCTTCAGCGCCGTCTGCACGCACATGGGGTGCATTGTCAACCAGATCAGCAATGGCACCATCGACTGCCCGTGCCACGGCAGCCAGTACAGCATCAAGGACGGTTCTGTGGTCAGCGGCCCCGCGCCCAGCCCGCTGCCCGCCGAGTCCGTCAAGGTCAGCGGGAACAGCATCATCCTCGGGTGACCAGGGCTGCCGCCGTTCCCGGCCGCGCTGCGCGCCCATTGCGAGCCTTTGGAGTGCGAGGAGGACATATGCGAGGACGAGGGTACAGCAGATGAGCGTGCTGTCTTTCCCCGCCTTCGAGGCGCGTGCCCGGCACGCCGAGCACGTCATGGGGACCGTGGTGTCGTTCGACGTGCCGGCCGCCGCGCGAGAGGACGGGTCGCTCGCCTCCGCGGTCGCCTGGCTGCACTGGGTGGACCGGGTGTTCTCCCCGTACCGGCCGGACAGCGACGTGTCCCTGCTCGCCCGCGCCGAGGTCACGGTCGACGCCTGCGCTCCCGAGGTCGCCGAAGTCCTCGCGGCCTGCGCGTTCGTCCGTGACCTGTCCGGCGGGTACTTCACCTCGTCGCCCGGCGGCCAGTTCGACCCGTGCGGGTACGTGAAGGGGTGGGCCGTCGAGCGCGCCGCGTCCTTGCTGACCCGGGCGGGATCGGACCGCCACCTGGTCAACGGCGGGGGAGACGTGCAGTGCGTCGGCGGCCGCCGCATTTCCGGCGGGTATGATACTGAGTATGCTATCGAGCCGTGGCGGGTGGGGGTCGCCGACCCCTTCCGCCCCGGCGCGCTCGCCTTGGTCGTCGCGGCCCGGGACTGCGCCGTCGCCACCTCCGGCACCGCCGAACGCGGCGCTCACATCATCAACCCGCACACCGGGCGCCCGGCCGCCGGCCTGGCGAGCGTGACGGTGGCCGGCCCCAGCCTGGCCCTCGCCGACGCCTACGCGACGGCGGCGTTCGCCATGGGCCCCGACCTCGCCCGCGACTGGACGGAGTCGCTGGAGGACTACGAGGCGTTCGCGATCACCTCCAGCGGCGAAACCTGGCGCACCACCGGCTTCACCCGCTACCTCAGCCCCGACTGACATCCCCGTCCTCCGGGCCGGATGAGCCGGATGAGGTATGCGTCCCGCCGGCCGCAAACGAGAGCGCCTCAACCGAGGGCACTGCGGGTGGGGTCCGCGGGCCACTGGCCTCAATCACGGCCGGAGCGCCGCCGGGCCGCCACTGGCCTCAATCAGGCCGGAGCGCCGCCGGGCCGGTGTGTAATGGGAGGCATGGCGGACAGGGTGCGGGTGGATCTCGGGGACGTTCAGCGGACGCTGTTCTTCCCGCTAGCGGCGCGGGCGCGAGAGACGCGCAAGAAACGGCCGCTGCTGCGCGATCCGAAGGCCGTCGAGGTGATGGAGTCTGTCGGCCTGGACATGGCCCCCTTCGCGCAGGGCTGGGCCTCGTTCGTCGTGACGGTCCGCACGATGGTCTTCGACTGGTGGGTTCGCGAGTTCCTGGCACGGCACCCGTCCGGCACGGTCATCGAGCTGGGCACCGGCCTGAACACCCGCTTCGAGCGGACCGATAACGGGACGGCGCACTGGATCGACCTCGATCTGCCGGACACGATCGGCCTGCGGCGGCGGTTCTTCGCCGACACTGACCGGCGGCAGATGGTCGCCGCGTCGCTGCTCGACGAGGACTGGATGACAGCCGTCGGGCAGTGCCCGGAA
Source organism: Trebonia sp. (assembly GCA_035294225.1). Taxonomy (GTDB): domain Bacteria; phylum Actinomycetota; class Actinomycetes; order Streptosporangiales; family Streptosporangiaceae; genus Trebonia. The sequence goes on along the minus strand of DATGLH010000165.1, from coordinate 25,949 downwards.
CCGTATTTCTTCGTCTGCGACGGGGTCCTCGTCTACCTGACGGAGGAGCAGGCCACGGGCGCGCTGGCGCGGATCGCCGGGCGGTTCCCCGGCGCCATGCTCGCCTTCGACACGTATACCCGGGTGACGTTCGCCCAGGAGCACCGCATGGCCGCGAAGCGGAACGTCGCGCTCTGGCAGTGGGCGTGCGATGACCCGCGCTCGCTCGAGCGGCTGGGGCTGACGCTGGTGGAGTCCGCCGCGGTCACCCGGCCGCCGGCCGGGCTGCGCGCTCGGCTTCCCGCCGGGTACAGATGCCTGCTGCCGCTCGCCGACCCCGTGTTCGGCCGCCGAGGACTGGCGCTCAGCCTGTTCCGGGCGGGGTGAGTCCGGCGGAGAGCGGGTGCCTGCGGTGACGGCCGGCCGCGGACCGTGAGCAGCTCGCCGTAGGGGCCGGCCAGGCAGGCCGCAGACGATGACGTGCCCGCGCCGGTCCGGGTACGCCCCCGCCTGGCACGGCATCCCCCGGCGGGATTGCCGGCACGTCAGGCGGGTGCGCCGCTGTCCGCCCGCCGCGGATGCCGGCCGGCTCGCGGGGCAGGTCCGCGTGCCCGGCGCACCTGGCCGCGGTGTGCGGTCCGGGTTTCCCGGCAGCGGGGTGCGGCACCGCGTCAGCAAAGGAAGGAATTCTTCCGAATAAAGAATTTTCCACTGAACCTGAGGGTGATTTAGGGCGGTTAATCTCGAATGATGGCAAACGGCCTGTGTACGGACAAGAAAATCGCGGGAACACGCAGGAGACTTTTTGCTAAACGATAGTTGTGTTGATCTTGGAAAATATTTACGCTTGCCATCGGCAGTGGGGATTGCCTTGCGGAGACCGGCTCCGCGTTCACATCCCGCGGGGAGCGCATGGTGGGGGAGCGGGAATGAGTCCTGCGCACGGCTGCGTACAGAGGATAAGGCAGGAGCGCCGTGGCATCCGGCATCCGACGGCGCCAGTACCTGCTCTCGCGGAAGCGGCCCTGCCTGAGCATGGCCCGCCGGAGAGCGCGCGCGATCATCTCATCCCCGGCCCTGGCGGGCAAGGGGCAACCAGCCACTTCCTGACAACGGACCGGCGGGGAGGAAGGTGAGCGAGGTGTCCGCTGACCCATGTGAAGCCGCACCTGGGCAGCACCGCCTGCACCGGACATCTCATGAGTTGAAGCAGTTGATAGCCGCCGTGCTCTTCCCCGCGGCGGCCGCGCTGGAAGAGCCGGGGCTTTCCCCGGCCGTGCGGCGCTACCTTGAGCGGATTGTCTGGCAGGGAAACTGGATGGCGGACATGATCCAGGACTTCCTGCGGCAAGTGCAGCCCGGCGGGATGCATCAGGACGCCAGGCAATCGGGCACGGCGCGGGGGGAGACGGTGCATGCGGCCATCGGCGGCACGGATGTCATGGAGGTCGTGAATGAGGCGGTCGCGCTTGCCGCCCTGACGTGGCCAGGCCGGGCCACCGTGGAGTCGCCGCCGGCGCCGGCCCGGTGCCGGCTGCACCCGATCCTCTTGCGCAGGGTGATTTTCAACGTGCTGAGCAACGCGACGCGGGCGGCGGGGCCGTCGGGGACCGTGACCATCCGGATCCGGCGCGAGGAGGACGCGACGATGGTTTCGGTGTCGGACAGCGGGCCGGGTTTCGGCAAGATACCCACGGGTTCCGGCATCGGCCTGGCCGCGGCTGCCGGGATCATCGCCAGATACGACGGAAGGATCGAGCTCGGGAGTGACATGGGCGGCGGGGCATGCGTCAGCCTGTGGCTGCCATGAGCTAGGCACGCTGCCATGAGCTAGGCGAAGGGGGCTAGGGCGGGATGACAGGGGGGCAGTTCGGCATGCCCGCTGACAGGTCGCCGGACATGCTGGTCCGGGAACTGTGTCATGACCTCATCGAGTCGGCGGCGGCGATCGGGATATTCGTGCGGCTAGCGGACACGGAGGCGACCGGGGCGGGCCTCGCCGCCGGATGCCAGCTGCGCAGCCGGCTGGAGGGGATCGCCGCGGCCGCCGGGCAGATCGTGGAGATCTGCCAGAGGGTGCTGGAGCAGGGGGGAGAGCCGCGTTGAGGATCGTGATCGCGGCCGCGCATCGCGTGTTCGGCAGTGCGGTGGGGGCATTGTTGCGCCGTTCGGGCCACGATATCGTCGGCTACGCGACCGCTCTTGGCGCCGTGGCTGACATCCTCGCGGGCGCCCAGGCCGCCGCCTGCGTGGTCGACGCGGACATGCCCTGGGAACCCGGGGCCATCGGCACGGCGAAGGCGGTGTCCCCGGGCACGGCCTTCGTCGTGCTCGCCGATGCCGTGGGGTCGGAAGGGCTCAGCCGTGCGCTCTCGGCCGGGGTGCACGGCGCGGTGCTGAAGTCTGACGACTTCACCGAATTCCTGAGAGTGCTCACCGGCGCCTGCGCCCGGGCGGCAGCGCGCCAGGGCGCCGGGGCCGTGCTGTCACAGTCGGTCCGGGCGGCGCGCCGGACGATCCGACCCAGGCTGGGCCACCCGGAGATGGCCCGCTTGCTGACCCCGCGCGAACGCGAGGTACTCGCCCGGCTGGCGCGGGGCGAGTCCACCAGCGCCATAGCCAGGTCCATGGGAGTCCGGCTGTCCACGACGCGCACGCATGTCGACTCGGTGCTTGTCAAGTTCGGCGTGCATTCCCGCCTTGAGGCCGTCGCCCTTGCGGTCAGGGAGGGGATCGTCGATGTGACGGACAACGGTTCCGGATGGAACCGGGCCAGCGGAAGGCCTGTGACGGGCAATGCGGACGAAGCTGCTCATCGTCGATGACCATCGGGTTCTCGCCCAGGGCCTGGAGGCGCTTTTCGCTGGTGAGCCGGACTTCGCCCCGATGGTCGTGGCCGACCCGGAGCAGGCCCCCGCCGTCGTGGCGGCGCGCAAGCCGGACGCGGTGCTGATGGATGTCCGCCTGGGGAGCGTAAGCGGCATCGAGCTCACCAGGCGGCTGACCCTGCTGCCGTCTCCGCCTGCGGTCGTCGTGCTGACCGCCTACGCGGACATCGCCACAGCCGTCGAGGCTGTCCGGGCCGGCGCGGTCGGTTTCGTCGCCAAGAGCGCGTCGGTCGAGCAGGTCATGAGCGCGGTGCGGGCCGCGGCGCTCGGCGGCACCTGGCTGCCCGCCGGACTGCTCGGCAAGCTGGTGGCCGACTTCCGGGCTCCCGCGGATGAGGGCCAGCAGCTCATCGAGCGGCTCACCGCGCGCGAGCGGCAGGTCCTGGGCCTGATGGTCAGCGGGATGGACCGGAACCGGATCGCGTCGCAGTTGCACCAGTCGCCGAACACGGTCCGCACGTATATCCGCAATATGACGGCGAAGCTTGGCTGCCACAGCGCCATCGAGGTGGTGGCCGTAGGCCTGCGTGCGGGACTGCGCCCCCAAGGGGGCCCCCGGTAAGGGAAGCCGCTTGCCGCGCCTGGTCAGCAGCCACGCGGTGCGGAAGACGATCGCCAGATCGGACCGGACGCTGCGGTGCCGCAGATAGGCGAGGTCGATGGCCAGCTTCGGGTGCAGCTCGCGGATGGCGTAGTGCAGCTCCGGGTCGCCGACGACCACATCGGCGGACTCCTGCACCCGCGTGTAGAAGATCTGCCCTGGCCCGGTGAGGCCGGGCCGGACCTGCAGGATCTGAAGCTCTTCGGCGCTGTACCACCGGATGAACCGGGGCACCTCCGGCCGCGGGCCGATAAGCGTCATGTCCCCGCGCAGGACGTTGATGAGCTGCGGAAGCTCGTCGAGCTTGGTGGCCCGCAGCCAGCGGCCGACTCGCGTGACACGCGGATCGGCCCGGGCGGTGACCAGCGGGCCAGCCTGGTCAGCGCCCGGCACCATCGAGCGGAACTTGAGCATGGTGAACGGCCTTCCCTGCCGTCCGGCCCGCGCCTGCTGGTAGAGCGCGGGTCCGCGGCTGGTAAGCCGCACGCCCGCCGCGATTACCAGGAGCAGCGGTGAGATGAGCGCGAGTATGGTACCCGCCACCACGACGTCCACGGCCCTTCGCGCCGCAGAGTCCCCGCGTGGCCATGGTCCCGCTGCGCGGGCGCGTGCCAGGTGCCGGAGCGGCACGGCGGCCGGCGGCCTGCCGCTGAGCATCCGCCGGGTCAGCAAGACGAGCACCATCGTAGTCGTCAGGTATGTGACGGCCGAGGTAACGGCGCCGCCGAACGCGCCGTACCGCGGGATGAGAATGGCGTCCATCGTCACGGTGATCGCCGCGCCGACGCCCATCCCGATGGAGTTCACGCCGGGGCGGCCGCGCCCGACCAGGAAGGCGGAGGAGACGGCCGCGGCGCCCTCGACGGACAGCCCGATGATGATGATCTCGGCGGGGGCTATGGCGGCGCGGAACGCGTCACCGTAGACGATCGGCAGCCCGATATACGCGGCCGCCGCCACGAGCGGCGTCAACGCGAGGGTCAGCGCAAGCGCGCGGGGCAGCAGATGCCGTGCCTCGGCGGTCGCCCGCCCGGCGGGCAGACGCGCGAAGCGTGAGTAGAGAACATAGTTGATGGCGGTGGGTGCCAGCCGCATGAGCTCGGCGACCTTGGAAGCGACCGCGTAGATCCCCAGCACCGTCGGTCCCGCGAGCGCGCCGAGCAGGACGAAATCGAACCGCAGGTTCATCAGCCAGAGCATGTTGCCGAGCTGGCCGCGCCCTCCGAACGCCAGGATCTTCTTCGCCAGCGCCGGCGACGGCCGTCCCCAGCCGGTGAAGTACCCGCGCCGGAGCAGGCGCAGTAGCCCGGTCGCCGTGGCCAGCATGCCCGAGGTGATGCTGGCGATGAGGACGGACGTCGCCCCCTTGTAACCGACGGTAAGCAGCACGAGCGGGTAGACGAAGACGAACCAGAGTTCTTCCGCGACGATGACAAGGTTCGCTCCCGCGATATCCCCGCTTCCCTGGCAGCAGGCCTTGGCCGTCACCGTCCAGAGCTGGGTCACGACGAGGGCGGCCATGACGAGTACGAGCGCGGCCGGCATCTGCCGGAAGAACTCATGGCGGAAGGGGACGGCGCAGGCGAGCCACACGAGCGAGCCGAGCCCGGCGCCGGCCGCGGCGATCAGGGTCACCGTGGGCCGCGCGCGCGGGTCTTCGCCGCGCTCGCCCGCGAGGAAGAACGCCGAGGCCGTCGGCAGGCCGCCGGAGAATATGACCCCGAACAGCCACGGCAGCACGCGGATCAGCGTGTACTCGCCGACCACGGTCGGACCGCCGGTCCTGGCCACCAGCAGGCTGGCCAGTGAGACCGCGGCCAGCGCCCCGGCCTGCGCGCCCAGATTGGTCATCGCGTTCCGGGACAGCAGCCGTGAGCCGGCCTGCCGGCGAACGCGGCCGACGGTGCCCGGTATCAGCGCGGCACCGGGCGCGGCACCGGGCGCGGCAGCGAGCTGGCCGCCGCCGGGACGCGGCGCCGCCGGGCGGCGGGGGCCCCGTGCCGGCGAGCGCGTGCGGACCGCGGCACGGCCGAGGACCGCAACGATCGCCAGCAGCAGCCATAGCGGGCGGAAATGCTGGACCTCCTCGTAGAAGGAGTTGAGGCTCACCGTGATCAGCGCGGCCACGATCCCGGCCGGCCTCGGCACCGCGGCGGCGAACGGGGCCGGCAGCGGCCGCCGGATCATCGGTGCTGCCCTGGCCGCCGCCGAGGCAGCGAGCAGCAGGAACGCGAACAGGCCAAGAGCGCCGCGCTCACTCAACGCGGCGAGATAGTCATCGTGCGCCTCGTTCGCGTAGGGGTACAGCAGCGCCGCGGTCAGCGGCTTGGTGCTCGCCGGGCCAACGCCGAATATGCCGTCTGACCGCTCATAGAGCTGGATGGACTCGCGGATCAGCAGGCTCCGTTCCGAGGTGCTCTGCGCGCTGCGCCCGATCGAGTTGACCAGCAGGGGCTGGTTGCTGTTCGCCGCCCACTGCCTGAGCTCGTTCAGCGGAAGGACCGTGAAGAAGGCGCTGACCGCGAGGCCAACGGACAGGCCGGCCGCCACGACCCCTGCCCAGCCATGGCGCCGGTGGCCGCGGACGAGCAGCAGGAAGGCGACGCCCGCGCACAGCGCGAGCATGCCGCCATTGGACTCGGTCAGGATCAGCGCCCACAGCAGCATGAGATAGCCGGTCACGCGAATCCAGCGCTTCGCGGGCGTGCGCGCCGCGAAGACAACCAGGATCGTCGATCCCCAGTACCAGGAGGCGTAGTTCGGATCACCGAATGTGAACATCACCCGGTTGCCCTCGGCGGCGGTCACCCCCTCGAGGAAGGTGATGTGGCCGGCCCACGCGATGATGGCGACGGCCGCCCAGGCGATGCCGGACCAGCTCCAGGTCGCGACGGCGTACCGCATGGCGCGGGGCGCCGACAGCACGTTGACGACTGCCAGGCACCAGGTGAACAGCAGCGCATCGATCGCCAGCGTGAGCAGTGCCGTGTTCGGCAGCGACGAGACCAGCCCGGATGCCGCTCCCGCGGCCACATACAGCGTGACGGGGAAGAAATAGGGCGCCCGCAGCTTGCGGTGCGTTCCCGCCATCCAGACCAGGGCGGTGACGATCGACGCCACGGTGAGGACATCGACCGGCGAGCTGTTGCCAGGCCCGGTCGGGTGCAGGATCGGCTGGAAGGCGATGGCCGCGACCAGTGTGAGCACCGCGGCGCGCTCGGCGCTGCCCCGGGGCGGCGCTGCCGCCCGCGCCGTGCCGTCGGCCCCGGCCGGCGAGCGGGGCGTGACCGGGTCCGGCCGCGGGGAGCGTGCGATCACCATCGTCATGAGCGGCTCCGCAGGCGCCTGAACAGCAGCAGGTGGTTCCAGGCGAATTCGGCGTGGTCAGCCTCGGCGGCGGTCGCGGCCAGGTCGGCCAGCAGCACGTCACGCCAGCAGCCACCGGGCACGCCGAGCCGTTCCAGTCCCTCGCGCACGAAGGCACGGACGAGGCCGGGATACCAGCCTGTCCCGTTCATCATGTAGTCCACGCCCGCGCCCCACGGGCCGGCCCGCAGCCCCGGGTGCCCGGGCACCCGGTGCCCGGGGCGCGTGTGCCGGTCCAGGTACAGGGAATAGGCGATGGCGAAACGCGCGAGATCCCGCGGAGCCGGGCCGTTCAGCCGGGCCATCTCCCAGTCGATGACCCCGCTCACCCGGCCGTCCGCGACCAGCAGGTTGCCGGGCCAGAAGTCCCCGTGCACGACGCTCGTCGGCGCGGAAAAGCCGGCCAGCCGCCGCCGCAGGCCCTCGACACAAGCGACGTCGGCGGCTGTGCCGTGGCGTGCGCCGAACCGGACGCGGATCGCCTCGGCGACCCCGTCGAGCAATGCTTCCATGCGGCAGGAGCCGCTCGCGGTGGCGCTGTGAAGGCGGGACAGCCACGCGCCCGCGGCGGCGAGGTCGGCGGCCACCGATGCCAGGCGGGCGGTGTGCCGCCAGGAGTGATAGCCCGCGAGCATGGACCTGCCGGGCAGGGCGGTCGTGACCATGACGGGCCGCCCGAAGTGCTCCAGGCGCGCGACGACCCTCGGGACGGTCGTGCTCGCCGCCCCGAGTTCACACGCGGCGAGGTCGGTCAGGCGCGCCGCCTCGCGTTCCACGCTGCGGGCGGCGGCCTCGGTGGTCGGCACCTTCGCCACGTAGGCCGGCCGTCCGGTCCCCGGCGGGAACAGCAGGATGGTCAGCTTGGCGTTCGGGTCCCGCGACAGTGCCAGGCAGGCGGCCCGGGCGCCGACCTCGTCGATGAACGACGCGAGAGTGGGTTTCGCCAGGATCCCCACGGTCAGCCTGCCGTCGTCACGAATCTCATGCGGGCCCGCAGCGGTCCGGCAAGCGGTCCGGCAAGGAGCGCCGAACCGAGGCGCCGGAACACGCGCAGCCCGATGGTCACCAGCAGGCTGGGCACGGGGCCGGCGCCGGGCGGTACGGACAGCACGCTGGCCGCGAGGTAGCGCAGCACCGCGGGATCCCGGCTGGCGACGATCAGCGGGCGGCGGCGCGACGGCACGGCTACGTACTCCCCGCGCGGCAGGAACTCGGCCCATGCGAGACCGCTCACATCAGGCTCGCTCATGTGAGCACCGCGAACGGCCGCATCCTGGCGACCGGCCGCACTAGCCCGTGTCCGGTGAGGATCCCCAGCGCCTCGTTGACGCCATGGTCATCGAGCTGCGGCACGTGCGCCGGGGCGCTGCCGTCATACCGGTATCGCGCGGTGGTCCGGCCGAGCGGATCGGGGCCTGACCGCCCGGTCCGCTCGAAGGCCGAGATAATGCTTCCCGAGCCGTGACAGGCGGTGTACAGGCTCCGGTGCGCGCTGTCCGCCGGTACGCACAGGTAGGACGAGGTGCGGTTGGTGCCCGGCAGCAGCAGCGGCTGGCCGGTCGAGGCGAAGGCCGGGTGATCCGCCATCAGCGCCGCCGGGTAGGCCCGGCAGGCGTTGTGCCGGTGGACGAAGGCCCGCTGCCCCCCGACCTGCTCCTCGTAGATGGAGTTGTGCGGTGAATCGACCACGAGGCGCGCGCTGGCGCCGAACGCCGACCTGGCCATCTCGCGCAGCGCCGCGTACGTCGCCATCCGGTAGGCGAAGCCGTAGTTCATCGCCAGCCGCGTCGCGAGCAGCACCCGCCGTCCGTCATCGCCGTCAACGGGGACCGCCGGGCACCCGCGGGTGAAGTAGGCCGCCATCCGGCGCCTGAGCCCCGGGCGGAGTGTGAGCAGGTGGGTGAGCGGCTTTTGCACGGACATCTCGGCACGGAGCATCCGCGAGGCGCTTTTCCGCCGGGCGTACAGCTCGCCCAGCTGGCCGGTCAGAACGCCGCCGCCGTTGTGGAACTGAACTGTCACCTGCCCGGCGTGCAGGCCGAGCCGCGCGGCTGCCGCCGGGTCGAGTATTTCCTCGATCTCCTGCAACTCCAGGAAGTGGGTGCTCGGGCCGATACCGCCGAAGCGCAGGCGGCTCATCTGGACGACCAGCCAGGGCAGTTCCTTTCTGGCGCGCTGCGCACCGCCGTACGCGTCGATGTCCAGCCGGCCGCGTTCCTCAATGTGATCAAGCTCGTCATCGCTGAGGCCGTACCGGTCGGCGGCGAACTCGGCGCCCTCGGTCGCGGCGCGCAGCACCTCCGCGGAGCTGAGCTCCCGGCGCCAGTTCGGCGGGCTGGGGAAGCGCCGCGCGACCTGACGGTAGAAGTCCGTCACCGCGGACTCGGGGGGGCGCGCGACGTCGAGCGTCATCAGGGCCATCCCGCAGTTGAGGGCGGCGTCGGTGAGCGCCGGGCGGATTTCCCCGGTGGTCGCGACCGCGATGCTCGACGGCATCTCCGACTTCGCCTTGTGGCAGAAGTCGGGCAGCACCACGGGCGGCGCTGCCAGCCCGGCCCCCGCCGTGCCTTCGCTGAGCCTGCCGATGAGGACCGCGTCAGCCTGTGCGGCGGGGCTGTCGAAGACGGTGCATCCGTCGGCGCCGTCCACCCCAGCCCCGCTGAGGACCTCGATCTCCATGCCGCCTACCTCCATGCCGCCTATCTCCATGTCGCCGCCTTACCGAGACGGGCGAGCGCATCGCACACCGTCTCCACATCGGAATCTGTCAGCCGTGGGTGCAGTGGAAGGGAAAGTAGCTGGGGGAACACCCGGTCCGCGGCCGGGAGATCGCCGCAGGCCTCCGCGCCGAGCAGGCTGCGGAAATAAGGCATGTGGTGCACCGGGATGAAATGCACGGACGTGCCGATGCCGGCTTCGGCCAGCCTTTCGGATACTTCGTCACGGGACATTCCGAACGGCCGTGGGTGCACTCGGATGATGTACAGGTGCCATGCGTGCCGGTCGGCCGCCGGCCGGGGCGGCAGCTCCAGCCCGTCGATCCCGGCGAGCTGGGTGTCGTAGCGTGCGGCGAGCTCCGCGCGGCGCCGCTGCCACTGCCGCAGGTGCCGCAGCTGCGCCCGGCCGATCGCCGCCTGCACGTCGGTGAAGTTCGCCTTCAGCCCGTCGCCTTCCACGGTGTACCGCCAGCTGCCCGACCGGTGGTACCGCCGCCACGCGTCGCCGCTCATCCCGTGCAGCCGCATCCGCCGCCAGCGGGCGGCGAGGTCGCCGTCGGTGGTCGCGATCGCCCCGCCTTCGCCCACCGGGAGGTTTTTCGTGGCATAGAAGCTGAAGCACGCCGCGCGGGAGAAGCTGCCGACGGGCCGCCCGCGGACCGTCGCGCCCAGGCCGTGCGCCGCGTCCTCCACCACGTTCGCGGCCGGGATCCCGGCCGCGGCGGCGAGTTCGGCGCCGTCCACGGGATAGCCCGCCATGTGCTGGATCACCATGGCGGCGGCGCCGTGCCTGGCTGCCTTGGCCACCCCGTCGGCGGAGACCGTCAGCGTCCGCTCGTCGGTATCCACCAGGACCGGCCGCAGGCCAGCGTGCACGATGGCATGGACGGCGCCGCAGAAGGTGAGCGCCGGGGTGAGGACCGGTGCGCCTGGCGGCAGGCCGAGACCGGCCAGGGCCATCTGGATGGCCGCCGTGCATGAGCTGACCGAGACCACCTGCGGCGCCCCTACCCAGGCCCCGAATTCCTCCTCGAACGCGATCGTCTCCCTGCCCATCGTGACCCACCCGCTCGACAGCACCCGGACCGCCGCCTGCTGCGCCTCGGGCGTGATCTCGGTCCGGCAGAACGGGATGCCCGCGGCGCCGCGGGCGGCTGGCGTGGCTGCGGTGCCGGACGCGGCCCCGGGTGCGGGCGCGGCCGTCATGACGCGGCCAGCTCACGCTCGGCGGGCCGGCTGGCCTCGCCGGCCGGTGCCTGATAGCTCTGCGCCAGCACCGCGCCGAGCGCGGCCTGGGTCAGATCCTCGCCGAGGCGCCCGCGGGCCGCGGCGGCTAGCCGCGCGGCGACGGCGGGGTTGTCCAGCAGGTACCCGATCGCCCGGGCAAGCAGCTCGGGCCTGCCCGGCGGCACGAGCAGGCCGGTCTCTCCCGCGATGACCACATTGGGTACCGCGTTGACCGCCGTGGCGACGACCGGCAGCCCGGCCGTCATCGCCTCCACGACCGCGCAGGGCAGCCCTTCGTACCGGCTGGCCATCGCGAACACGTCGAGGCCCGGGAGGAGGGCCGCGACGTCGCTTCGCTCGCCGGTGAAGGACATCCGCCCGCGCAGGCCATGCCGCGTCGCGAGCCGCTCAGCCTTCGGGCGGAGCTCGCCATCGCCGATCCAGACGCCGAAGACGTCATCGCGGGGGAGTACGGCCAGCGCGCGGATGAAATCGTCGGGCGCCTTCTGGAAGGCCAGCCGGCCCACCGTGCCGACCACCCGCATTCCCGGCGGCACGCCCAGCAGGCGGCGCGCCTCCGCCCGGTCGGGCGCCCCGGGCGGAGGCGCCGCCATGTCGGCGCCGATGCCTATCGTCCGGATCCGCTCCGGTGGCGCGATGCCGCGGGTGATGGCCTCGGCCGCCACGGCGGGGCCGACGGCGAGGAACACGTCCGTGTACCTGCCGACCCGCCGTTCGATGTGGATGTATGCCATGCGGCGCGGCCGCGACTGGAACTGGTGGAACGGGAAGCCGTGAAAGGTATGCACTATGCGGTCGACCTGCGCGCGGTGCGCGGCCGTGCGGCCGAGCACGCCCGCCTTCGAGCTGTGCGTGTGCACCACGTCGAAGCCCCGCAGGCACGCCCGCAGATCGGCGAGGGCCCGCCGGTCATCGGCGGGAGCGATATCGCTGCGCAGCCGGGGCATCAGCGCCACCTCAAAGCCGGCTTCGCGCGCCTCCCGCACGAGCCGGTCACCCTCGCCGGTGATGAAGACGATCTCATAGCGGTGCGGGTCGAGGGCGAGCGCGCCGCGCAGGGCAACGGCGCCCGCGCCGGCCATGAACCTGGTGACGACCTGCGCCACCCGAAGCCGCCTGGTCATGCCTGTCCCCCCAGCATCGTCAACTCTCCGTTACCGCCTCCGGCGCCGACCAGGTCACGCAGCGGTACTCCTGGCCGGCCGCCGAGCACCACCTTCAGGCACGGCAGCCGCGCGCTCAGCGCGGCTGCCGTCTCCCGCACCGCCGGATGGCTTTCGCCCGCCCCGGTGCCGAGCGCCAGCGTCGCGGCAAAAGCCCAGTAGCGGCGCAATTCCCCGGCCATGTAAGTCCCGGCCGTCAGGTGCCGCGCCGCCTCGGCGGGATCGCAGCAGGCCACGGTCGGGGTGCCGGTCCCGCCGCGGACCAGCACGACCAGCTGGTCTGGCAGCAGGCGGTCCGCGCGGGCCGGCCAGGGGACCTCCCTGCGGCCATGCGGCATGCGCCGCCCGGGGCCGGGCAGGGCGCGGCCGGGCAGGGCGCGGGCGGCTGGCACCCGCAGCGGCTCCGCCACGCCCCAGGTGAACCGCCCGTCGCTCAGGCACAGGTTGTCGCAGGTCGCTACCGCGCCGCGGGTGAGCTCCCCGTGCACCAGCGTGGACTTGCCCACCCCGCCCGGCCCGGCCAGCAGAACCGTCTGGCCGCCGGGGCCCGTGCCGCACGCGGCGGCGTGCAGCGGGGCCCGGCCGCGCAGCTGACCGCGCCACAGCGCCGGGTACTGCAGCAGGACAGCGCGGATCAGCAGCCGGCCACGGGCGCGGAGCACGGCCGCGGCCGCCCGCCCGGTAACCCGCGGCCGCCACCGGGCGAGGATGTCCAGCGTCGCGCCGTCCGCGGTCACCAGCAGATCGAGCCCGGAAGAACATGCGTCCCGCATGACCACCTGGCCGGCGCGGCACCAGGCGTCCCTGGTCAGCACCTGCCAGCCCGCGACGTCGAAGGCCGCCGCGCTCCGCTCGACCGTCACGCGCACGTCCGGCGCCGCCGCGCCGTCCGGGGCGGCGGCGCCGGCGGCGCCCGCTAGCTGGCCGGCGGCACCCTCGGCCAGCACGCGGGCGATCCACGGTACCGCGCACCTCAGTTCCATCCGCTCACCCGCGGTGTACAGCTCTGCCCGCATGCCGCCGCCCGTCAGAACTCGTCCGGGTAGGGGCAGGCGGCTACCAGGCCGATGTCGCGGTCGGCGGGATGGTAGCCCGGCACCATGCTGGCGAGCAGGCTCCGCACCAGATGGTCATTGCCGTCAGCCGCGGCCGCGTGCAGTTTGTCAAGGCTGGCGGCGAAATCGCCGGGGAGCCGGTGCGGTCGAGTGGCCCAGATAGCGGGGCTAGCGGTGGGCAGGCGTTCCTCATCCTCGCTGAACAGCTGTTCGTGCAGTTTTTCCCCGGGACGAAGCCCTGTGAAGTGAATCTGGACGTCAGGGACCTGCAGGTGCTCGGCGTACCGGCGCACCAGGTCCACGATCCGCACCGGCTCTCCCATGTCGAGGACAAAGGTCTCTCCGTACTCCGCCATCGGCGCGGCGGACAGCACCAGCCCGACCGCCTCCTCGACCGTCATGAAAAAGCGCGTGACATCAGGATCGGTTACCGTCACCGGCTCACCGCGCTCCACCTGCTCGGCCACCACGGCGAGCAGCGAGCCCCGGCTGCCGAGGACATTGCCGAAGCGAACCGAGCAGACGCGCGTGCGGCCGCCGGCGTTCGCCTGGACGATCATCTCGGCCACCCGTTTGGTCGCGCCGAGGATCGAGCGTGGCTCGGCGGCCTTGTCGGTGGAGATCAGCACCAGCCGTGCCGCCCCCGACGCCAGCGCCGCCCGCACTACGTTGCGCGTGCCGGTGACGTTGGACTTCACGCCTTCGCATGGGTGGCGCTCAAGCAGCGGCAGGTGCTTGTGCGCCGCGGCGTGGAAGACGATATCGGGCCTGACCGCGCGGAACACCTGCTGGATCCGCATCTCGTCCCTGATGTCCGCGATGATGATCTCGGAGCTGTCGAGCAGTGCCTTGCCGTAGAGCGCGAGTTGCAGGGTATGCATGTTCGACTCGTCATGGTCGAGCATGTGCAGGGACGCGGGGTCGTGGCTCCTGATCTGCCTGCACAGTTCCTGGCCGATCGAGCCGCCGGCCCCGGTGACAAGGACGCGCGCGCCGGACAGGGTGGCGTGGACGGATGGCTCCAGTACCCGGCGCTCGGTTCTGCCGAGGAGTTCCCGGTAGCTCACCCTGCGCATATCGGCGGCTCTGGCCGCCCGTTCCATGGCGGACAGGAAGGACGGAAGGTACCGCACGTAGGCGCCGGTGTCGGCGGCAGCGCGGATGAGCCGGCTCAGGGTCGCCGGCGGCAGCGACGGGATGGCGATCACGACCGCCGCTATCCGCCACTCGCGGACGACCCGCCTCATGTCCGCTAGCGTGCCGAGAACCGGGATCCCGGATACCCACCGGATTCTCGGGTCATCGTCGAGGAGGCCGACGGGCCACAGTCCGTAGTCCGGGCAGTCCCGCAGGTCCCGCAGCAGCGTCCGGGCGGCGGACCCGGCCCCCACGATCAACGTGGCCAGGCCGCTGCCGCCGCGGCGGCCGCGCCCCCATGGCGCCGCGGCGCGCAGGCCGTGGCGCCAGCCCCGGCCAGCGCTCTTGAGTTCGGTCATGGCTGCCCCATCTCCACGGTGCCGCCGGACGCCCCGTCCGTGCCGGACTTCGCGTTCCGCGCATTCGGCGAAGCCGCCGGCCTGCCGTGCCAGCCACGGTGCCGCAGGCCGATGACGCCGAGAATGGGCCAGTCGGTGGCGGCGCAGAGGTCTGCGGCCTGGTCCAGCGAGCTATGCGGGGCGAATTTGGGCAGCGCGACGACCAGCGCCGCGTCCAGAGGCCGGTCGCCGAGCCTGATATCCGGCAGGGCGACCACGGCCAGCCTCGGCCGGCCGTCTTGCATCCGTGCCGGATGGCCGGCGCGGACATCCACGCCGCCGTCGTCCGCGGCGCCGTCCCGGGATACCGGTCCTGCGCTGCGCCAGGCCGGGGCGCTCTGGCTCACCGCGTCACCGGAAGACCGCGGCGGTCCCGATGCTCGCGCGGGCACTGGCGTGCGCAGCGGCCCGTCCGGATCGCCGAGCCTGCCTGGCTGGGTGGCGGCCAGCTCGGTGTTCAGCCGTCCAGCCAGCGCGGCCAGGCGCTCACGGGAGACGGGGCCGGTCAGGACGACGGTGTAGGCGCCGGCCCGGTGCGCGGCCAGGCTGAGGCGGCCGGTGAGGTCGTCGTCGATTCCGGTCACCCGGTCGCCGGTCAGCTCGGCGTCTCCGAGCGGGATCGCGCCGAGTTCCCTCGCGCCCGCGGCCGGCTGCGCGACAGTGGGCCGGACGATCTCCACCAGCGCGCCGAAGAGCAGGCCGGCGACCAGGCCGAGCACCGCGGCGAGCGCTCCGTAGGCCGCCGCGTGCCGAGACGCCTCGCTCGCAGTCGACGGGGTGCTGACGACCGACGCCCCCGTGTTGGCTGAGAGGGTGGTGAGTATCTGCTGGCTGGTGGCCTCGTTCGTGGCCAGCTCCTGTTCGGTCGCGCTGAGCCGCGCCAGCAGGGACTGCGCCTGCACGCTGGTCGAGGACACGCCAGCGGCAGTCGCGGAGTCAAGCTGGGCTACCAGCATGTTGCGCTTGGCGGTGAGCTGGACGATCGACTTGTTCAGCGCCGAAAGCTCCGGGTTGTCCTTGATTCCGAGCTGGTTGAGTTGGTTGACGACCACATCGGCGAGCGCTGTGGCAAGCCGGAGGACGACCGGCTGACTGCGATCGGTGATCGTCAGTGCCATCACGGCCGAGGTGCCGAGCGGCGTCACCGAGATCTCATGCCGCGCCACCTGGGTGGCATCCCTTTCCACGCCGGCCGCGGTTATCGCCTGCCGCACGACGGCAGGATCGGTCGCTACCGCGGTCACCCGGCTCTGAATGGCCGACACCTGCGTGCTCGTGTCAGGCGTGATCCCTTGGCCCTGGACGTTGGCCGTTGCCGTGTACGTCACCGGCTGGTGCTCTTGCATCGCCACCACGGCTGCCCCGGGCACGATCACCAGGATGAGCAGCAGCCACCGGTGGCGCCAGAAGATGCGCCTGATCGCTTCGCTAGCTTCCACGGTTTCCCTTTAGTTCCCCTCAAATTCACCTTGAAGTCGTGCGGTAAGGCATCACCGTACGGTGCGCCGGCCGCCCGCTGCCTCAGCTAAACGCAGCTACTTGGGAGCCTTTTTCTACGTCGTTTGCCGGACCCGCAAAACGCGGTGCCCGTCCTAGACTCGCCGGGTGCGACAGATTCGAATGCGCGCCGCGCGCCCGCGGCCGGCGGGGGCGGCTGGCGCCGGGACCGGCCCGGGCGCCGTTGTCCGGGGATGCGCTGTGCTGGCCGGCTGCCTGCTCGCGGCGGGGTGCGGTTCCGCCACCGCGGCCGCCCCGGGATCCGCCGCCCGCGCGCCCGCCTCCGGCGCCGCCAGTTCCGCTGCCTCCGGGACGGGTGCCTCAAGCGCGCCCCCCGCCGGCGGCGCGGCCCCCGTTCACGCGGCCAGGGGACCGGGCGGCCTGCGCAAGATCCTCGTGATCATGGAGGAGAACCACAGCGACCAGCAGGTCTTCCCCACGGGAATGCCCTACCTGTGGAGCCTCGCCCGCCGGTACGGGTACGCCAGCGACTGGAGCGACGTGGGCCATCCGAGCCTGCCGAACTACCTGGCCATCTTCGGCGGGTCGGCGTTCGGCGAACCAGACGACTGCGTCCCCGGGCCGGGCTGCACCTACCCGGGACCCACCGTGTTCGGGCAGGCTCTGGCCCTCGGCGAGACCGCCAAGGCCTACGAGGAGTCAATGCCGCGGGCCTGCGATCCCGGCAGCAGCGGGGAATACGACGTCAACCACAATCCGTGGGCCTACTTCCCGGGCGAGGCCGCCAGCTGCCGGTCGGATGACGTGCCAGCCGGCACGCCTGCCGCCGGCGCGCTGGTCTCGGACGTGCGCGCGGGGAACCTCCCCACGGTCGGCCTGGCTACCCCGAACCTCCTGCACGACGGTCATGACGGGACCCTTGCTCAGGCCGACGCATGGCTGAGGGGCTGGATCCCCGTCCTGATGTCGGGGCCTGACTGGCGGGACGGCAGGCTGGCGATCGTGGTCGTGTTCGACGAGGGCGAGACGACCGAGCAGGTGCCGTTCGTGCTCATGGCCCCCGGGCTGTCCGGGAAAACCATGACGCGCCCGGCCAGCCAGTACGCGCTCACCCGGCTCATCGATCAGGTTATCGGCGCCGGTCCGCTGCGCCAGGCGGGCAGCGCGGTCAACGTGGCAGCGCAGTTCGGGCTCAGCCGATGACCGCCATGCCCCGCGGCGGCGGTGGCCGCGTCATCTTCATCGGCGCCGTGCACGAGGCCGTGCCGGCGCTCGGCGTCCTGCTTGACAGCACCGCCGAAGTCGTCGAGGTGATCACGTTGCCGCCCGAGCGGGCGGCAACCACGGCCGGCTTCATCGATCTGGAGCCGCTCGCCGCCCGCTTCGGTGTTCCCGTGCGCCGGTGCGCCGACGTCAACTCCGCTGGCTCGGTCGGCCGCATCCGGGCGCTGCGGCCGGACTTGGTCGTAGCAGCCGGGTGGACCCGGCTGCTGTCACCGGAACTGCTCGCGGTGCCGCGGCGTGGCTGCGTCGGCTTCCACGCCTCGATGCTGCCGCGCAACCGCGGCCGCGCACCGGTGAACTGGGCCATCCTGCGCGGCGAGACGACGACCGGCAACACGCTGATGTACCTCAGCGCCGACGCCGACGCCGGCGACATCATCGACCAGCGTCCGGTGCGGATCGGGCCCGGCGATACGTGCGCGACCGTCTACGCGAAGGTCGGCGCGGCGGGCGCTGCCATGCTGCGGCAGCACCTGCCCGCCCTGCTTCGCGGTACCGCGCCGCGGCGGCCGCAGGATAACGGCCCTCCCGGGCAGGCCATGCTTCCCAAGCGCACGCCGGCGATGGGGATCACCGACTGGAACCGGCCGGCGCGCGCCGTCCACGACTGGATCCGGGCCCTCACCCAGCCGTATCCCGGTGCCTTCACCTTCCTCGGCGACCGGAAGGTCATGCTGTGGGCATCAGCCGTCCCGCCGCGGCGCCCGGGCAGGCCCTCGGCTGGACCAGGGCAGGTCCTCGGCTACGAGGCGGAAGGAGTCCGGGTGGGAACCGCGGACGGCAGCCTTCTCGTCACGGCCATGTCGGACACGGGCGAGCAGCCTGAGCCCGCGGCGGACTGGGCCCGCCGCGCCGGCGTGCGGGCCGGCGATAAGTTCCGCCCGGTTCCCCCCGCCACCGCCCGGTGGGCGCTCGGGCTCGGCCCCGACCCCGCTGGCGGGAGGTAGGCCGGCATGGCGGGCAACCAGGTTGTCGTCATCGGGGCGCATCCCGACGACGAGTTGCTCGGAGCCGGGGGGACCATCGCACGGCACGCGCGGGCCGGCGACGACGTGCATGCCATCGTCGTCGCCGACGGCGCCGGGAGCAGGTACCCCGCCCACCTGGCGGACACGCTGGAGAAACAGGCGCGGCGGGCCGCCGAGATCATCGGTCTCGCGTCGCTCCGGTTCCTGGCACTGCCGGATCAGCGGCTGGACACCATTCCCCTCATCGAGCTGACCCAGCGGCTTGAGGCCGTGCTCGACGACATCGGTCCCAGGACCGTCTATACGCACTTTCCCGAGGACGTCAACGATGATCACCGCATCGTCGCCAGGTGCGCCTGGGTCGCCTGCCGCCCTTACCGCAGGCAGCGGCTGGTCAAGTTCGCGGTGTTCGAGACGCCGTCGTCGACGGAGTGGGCGTGGCCGCTGCCGGGGACATCGCTCCAGCCCAACCTGTTCGTCGACATCACCGACACGATCGACGTCAAGATCGCGGCCATGGAGTGCTACGAGACCGAGCTGCGGGACTATCCGCATCCGAGGTCCCCCCGGGCGCTCAGGGAGCGCGCCGCGCACTGGGGAAGCCACATCGGACGCCGCGCGGCCGAGCCATTCCGGGTGCTCAGGGAGGTGATATGAGCGATCAGCCGGCGCGCGCACCGCGGCTGGCGCGGTCCGGGTGAGAACGGCGCCGGGGGCGGCGGCGCTCGCCGCCGCGGCGCTCGTCACGGCGTGCTCCGCCCCGGCCCCTTCGCCGCCGCCGGCCGGGACGCCGGCGGCCTCGCCGGCCGCCCCGGCGCCGCTGCGCTACCGTTACCTTACGGATGCCTCCAGCGAGGCACAGGCCCGGCGTTACGGCTTCAACCTGGTCGACCTCGGGCCGTACCGCTCACTCATCGACGCGCTGCCCGCCGGGGAGCGGGCGCTGGTATGGCTCGGCGGCTACTCTCCGGCGGACTGCGCGTTCGCCGCCACGGATGAGCAGGTGCGCCGGGAACTGGCGCCGCTCGCCGGGGACCCCAAGGTGGCCGGCTACTATCTCGCCGACGAGGCCGACGACGCGCTGCCCGCGTACGGGGGGCACTGCCCGCACGTCGCGGCGCAGGTCACGGCGCGCACCCGGCTGGTGCACCGGCTGGCGCCGGGCACGTTCACCTATGAGGTGGTCACCGAGCCCGGCAACTTCGCCGCCTTCGCCCGGGCGACCGACGTGCTGGGCACGGATCCGTACCCGTGCCTTGTGGGCCGCCAGTGCGACTGGTCGCTGATCCCGAGGTACATCGCCGCCCTCGACGCCGCTCACGTGGCCAGGTACTGGGGGGTCTTGCAGGCGTTCAGCTACGAGCGATGGCGCTCCCCGACACCCGGCGAGCTCGCCTCGATGATCCGGCAGTGGCAGCAGTCCAGATGGCAGGGTGAGCAGGTATTCGCGTGGCATTACGCCGGCTGGTCCCTCGCGGGTCACCCCGGGCTGCTCGCGGTGCTCCGCGCCTTGAATTCAGGCCGTTCAGATGGCGGCTTAAGGATCTCGCCGGCACGGCGCGGCACCGCACCGATAATGGCAGGAGATTTTTCTTCCGGATAGAGAAATCTCTGCCGAAGCCCTGCCAGAGGGCTGAAGACGCCTGGAGAACACCTGCCGGCACGTCAACATCGCCTTGGTCAACGAGATGGCGATCTTCTGCCGCGAACTCGGCGTGGACTTGCGGGACGCCATCCGGTGTGCGGCCACCAAGCCGTTCGGCTTCCAGGCCTTCCACCCGGGACCCGGGGCCGGCGGCCGCTGCATCCCGATCGACCCGGTCTGCCTGTCCTGCAGGGTCCGCGCACTCGGCTGCCCGTTCCGGTTCGTCGAGCTGGCCCAGGAGATCAACAGCCGGATGCCGGTGTACACCGCCGACCGGGCGGCCGAGGTGCTCAACAGCCACGGGAAGCCGCTGAAGGGCGCGCGCGTGCTGCTGTTCGGGGTCACCTACAAGGCGGACGTGGCCGATCAGCGCGAGTCCCCGGTGCGGATGGCCGGCCGCAGGCTCCGCTCCCGCGGCGCCATCGTGACGTATCACGATCCCTACGTGCGCGAGTGGCGGCTCACGCGGAAGGCCCGTCATGCCGTCTAAGGTGCAGGAGCCAGAATGCCCGGATGGCAGGCGGTGACGGTTTGCCTGCTCGCCGCGTCGGCGCTTTTCCGGGCCGGCTGTTCCGCTGACGCTCACTGGGAACAGCACTATGGCGGCTGCGACGGGATCGTCACAGCCGGCAGATGCGAGACCGAGCGGCGGGTCGCGGCGAACGGCTTTTTCCCCACCCGGATGATCCCGCGGCAGAACCCCTTCTACCTGGACCTCCCTTTCGATGACGTCAACAACGCGGCTGCCTTCGCCCAGCGTGCCCAGGTCATACCGTGGGCGAACGACCCCGGCTACGCCGGGCACGCTCGCGACCCGGCGTTTAGCTACATGAAGAACCGCTGGGTGAAGCTGATGCGGGACGGGAAGACCTGCTATGGCCAGATCGAGGACGCCGGCCCGGGACTCTATGACGACTACCCCTACGTCTTCGGCACGGACAACCGCCGTCCCGCCAGCAGGCTGTACAACGGCGCGGGCCTGGACGTCCCCCCGGCGCTGACCGGCTGCCTGGGATTCAGCGAGCTCAACGGCGACGACGACCGGGTTGCCTGGCAGTTCGTGGACGCGACCGCCGTCCCGCCCGGCCCGTGGACAAGGCTAGTGACCACCCAGGGGGTCTCGGAATGAGATGCTCCCGCGCTGCGAGCCTGCCGGTGAAAACGGCCGGAATTATCCCGAACGGAAGGGGCTGGCTCTCCGCCCGGCCCGTTCTCCGCTTCCGCTTACAGCAGCGAGGGCTGGCCGGCGTCGTAGACGAGCAGGCCGTCGGCGCGCCGCCGCAGGCCGGGGGAGGGACGGTGCTCGTCCAAGCGGCCGTCGTGCATGAGGTGCCTGACCTCGGTGCCGCGGGCGACCGAGACGAAGTCCGCGACCAGCCTGCGGTGGCAGCGCCACCACAGGCTCTCCGAGCACATGACGGCCACCCGCCGGGACGCCGCCTCGGCCAGAACGGCGTCGATGGCGGCCAGGAACTCAGGCGAGCGCATGTGCTCGGCGTAGCCGCGGAACGCATCCTCGCGCCACGCCACGTCCGGGTTGTCCGCGCCCGGCTTGCGGAAGCCGCCGAGGCGCTTCTCCCACCGGTAGGAGATCCCCGCCTCGGGGAGCCAGCGTTCCATGGCGGCGCGGGCGAACTGGGGATTGCGCCGGCTGCCCGGCGCGGTGCGGATATCCACGAGCGAGGAGACGGCGGCGCCCGCCAGAGTCGCGACGGTACGTTCGGAGGACTCTGTCCCGTGCCCGTAAGTCAGCAGCATCTACATGAAGTTACGCGTGTGCAGGGCGGAAAGCTCGGCCGCCTCGCCGTCGGGGAAGCCGATGTAGGCCAGCCGGCGCCGGCGCCCCTCGTCCATCTGCTCCTGGAGCCGGCGCACCGCCTGCCAGCCGCGGCCGATCGCCGCGGGCTCCCACGAGCCGGCCGCGAGCAGCACCAGCGCGTCGAAGACCTCGCTGTTCAGGCCGGCGGTGTCGAGCAGGGCGGCGTGCCGCCGCTCCACCGACTGCCGGAGTGTCCGCAGGTACGCCGGATCGGCGCGGGCCAGGTGCGCGGTGTGCGACACGCCGAACGCCACGTGCCGCGCCTCGTCGCGCAGCGCGAGCCGGGTCACGTCCGCGGTGACCGGATCCGGGGCGTGCCGGTTCAGGAACCGGAGCAGGTCGAGGAACGTTCCCTCGCCGAGCACGGAGAGCAGGAAGGAGGCCGTGGTGAAGTCCGGCTCGTCGAGCAGCGTCTGCAGCGAGGCGCGGCCGCCCGCGCTCGAGGTGCCGAGCTGGCCGCCGGTCAGCAGGCCGCGGCGGGTGAACACCTCGACGTGCCGCGCCTCGTCGGCGGCCTGGGTGGCGAGCAGCTGCATGACCTCGCGATAGTGCGGGTGAAGCCGGCCGAGCAGCCGCGCCGGGATGATGAGCGCCGCCTGCTCGTTCTCGACGAGGTACGTCATGATCTGCACCACGGCGCGCTCTACCTCGGGCGGGACGGCGACCGCCGCCGACCAGTCGACGGCGGTCGCCGGGTCCCACTGGCTGGCCGCGGCGGCGGCGTACAGCTTCGGGGCGATGTCGGCCCAGACGTGCTCGCGCTGCGTCCACACCGCGTCGATCGGGGGGCCGCCCGACTCGACAAGGGCGCCGCGGGCGGCCAGACCCCATCTCGGATCGGCGCGCTGGTCCGGCGGCCCGAACGGATCGCCTGCCCGGACCGCTCCCTGCCAGCGCTGTCCGGCCGCCGGGCCCTTGATGACCACGCAGCCGTCCGCGCCGCCGGCGCGGTGGCCGTGCTCACGGCACCAGGCCGCGAGATGGACGCCGAGCGCGGGATGGCGCCCGGTGACCGCCAGCTCGTCACCCGGGTTCAGCGCGGCGAGCGCGCGGGCGATGAGCAGGTGACCGCCCTGGTCGAGGCCGAGGTCCTCAAGGTCGATAGTCTGCCGCAATGATCTCGCCTTCGGCGCTGTAGAAGCGGGCTTCGTCGACCGCGCGCTCGAGCTGTGCGTAGCCTCCGAGGCGGGGCGGGCGCCACTCCTTGAGGCCCTCTAGGTCGAGCAGCGGGCGCAGCTCCGCGTCGCCGTAATTCATCCCGAGCAGCAGGGCGCCGAACCGGCCGACGGCGGCCTTGTCAGCGGATGGCCCCGCGGTCATCGTGCAGTGATCGTACAGCGGGGTCTGCGCGAGGACCCGCACCGAGCCGGACGGCAGGACGCCTTCGCGGGCGAAAAGCAGCAGGTTGGAGTCGATCATGCAGGCGGCGTCCACCTGGTCGGCCGGGTCGGCGGCGAACAGGGCGCGGGCGGCGTCCCGCTCCCCGCCGATATGGTCGCCGTGCAGGCCGACGCCGATGTCGAAGCGGCGGACCCGGACGTCGGCGTCCGGGTCGCCCGGGCTGCCCGGGCGCAGGCCGGCGGCGCGCAGCAGCGACAACGGCAGCAGGGTCGCCTGCGGTGAGTCGACCGCGCCGGCCGCGACCAGGCGGCCGCGCAGGTCGGTCAGCGACCGCACGGGCGAATCGGCTCGCACCACGACGAGCGATCGCAGGTCACAGTCGGTGTCGCGCATCGTGACCGGCGTCAGGTCCGCGCCGCGGGCGGCCGCGAGCCTGCGCGCACGGACCCATGCGAGCGGCGAGTTCCACGCCAGGTCGATGCGGCCGGCCACGAGGTCTTCGACCTGCCGCTCGTAGTGCGAGTAGAGGACGTAGTCGAAGTCGAGGCCCTGGCCGCGCAGCCAGGTACGGAAGCCGTCCCAGATGGTGACGACCTTGGGATCGTAGGCGACGGCGCCCAGCAGCAGCCCGCTCACGCGGGCTCTCCGAGCAGCGGCAGGCCGCACAGCGCACGGCCGATGAAGTCGTAGAGCGCGTCGGTCGTCGGCGCCATGACCCGCGCGGCCCGCGAGTCCCGGAACAGCCGCTCCACGGGGGATTCCTTGCGGAACGCCGCGCCGCCGCAGGCGCGCAGCGCCAGGTCGGCGGCATCCGCGGCGGCTTCGCCGGCCGCCGCCTTGACCTCCAGGACCAGGAGCTGGGCGTCGGCTCGGCCCTGCTCAACGGCGCCGAGCGTGCCCTCGATCAGGCTCCAGGCGCGGTCCGCCTCGATGCGCAGCCGCGCCAGCTGCGCGCGGGGCTGGACTTGCCGGGCGAGCGACTGGCCGAGGTGCTTCAGCTGAGTGCGCTGCAAATGAGCCGCCGTCTCTTCGGCGAGACGGCGCATCAGGCCGGCGCTCATCGACGCGGTGCAGATGAGGAACACGGGCAGCACGGCCGCCATCGCGAGGTCGAGCCCCGCGCCGTCCTGTCCGATCATCGCCGTGCGCGGCACCCTGAGGCCGTCGGCGGACATCGGTGCCGAGGCGTTGCCGCGCAGGCCCAGGCCGTCGAACGGGCCGGCCACGGACAGGCCTTCGGCGTCCCGGGGGACCAGCCACAGCGTCATCGGGCCCTCGGCCGCGAGCGGCCGGCTCGACCACACGTAGCTGTCGGCATGCCCGGCCGAGGTCACCCAGCTCTTGCTGGCGTCCAGCCGGACGCCCTGGCCCTCGTCTTCCAGGGCGGCGGTGCCCAGCGGCGCCCAGAAGTGGCTGCGGGAGCCGGACTCGGAGAACGCGAGCGTGGACAGGTGGCGCCCCGCCGCGATGTCGCCCAGCACGCCGGCCATGCCGCCCGCGGCTGCCATCTCGGCGTTCGCCGCCGTCAGCGCGGCTGTCGCGGCGTAGTGCATCGTCACGACCATCGCGGTGGATCCGCAGGCAGCGCCGAGCTCACGGACCACGTGCGCGGCTTCCCGCAGGCCGGCTCCGCCTCCGCCGAGCCCGGCCGGCACGGTCAGGCCGAGGATGCCGGCCTCGGCGAGCGCGTCGAGCTGCTTGCGGGGAAAGCTGCCCTGAGCGTCGGTCTCCGCCGCGCCGGGCTCGATGACGTCCGCGATGACGCGGGCGAGGGCCTCCTGGTACGGGGGACGAACTGGTCCTTGATCGTGTCCCGGTGACGGCACGCTACCTCCTGTGTCACGACGCTGCCGGCGGGGTCCTGGCCCCCGCGCGCCATGATCGGGCAACGTCGGCGGCCGGGGTAGTACGTGACCGCACAGGAACCCCGGCGGGAAATTGTGCCGTACCCGCCGCCGTACCCGCCGACGCGGACGCGGCCGGGACCGTGTACGGCTCCGCTTTCCCAGGCCACCCGCACCGTAACCGCGATGCCCGGTCCGGCGCCGGTGACGGGCTCACCGGGGTGCCGCCGCCGGCCGCCGTGCCGCCGGCCGGGGTGGTGCTCCCTGACGAGGAGCCGGCGGCCGGGGTGGTGCTCCCCGACGAGGAGCCGGCGGCCGGGGTGGTGCTCCCTGACGAGGAGCCGCCGGCCGGGGTGGTGCTTCCTGACGAGGAGCCGCTGCCCCCTGAGGCTCCGACGTGCGCTGTGGAGCTGCTGCTCCCTGTCGGGGGGCTGTTTTTCGATGAGGGGCCCGCTGGCGACGTGCCGTGCGCTGACGTTGGGCGACCCGCTGTCGGCTGGCCCGCATGGGCGGCTGTCGCCGGTGCCGGCCCTAGGTTAGAGCCTGGCCCCGTACCGCCGGCGCCGGCGGCGTGCGCATGCGCGGCGGCCCTGGAGTTCGCGTGGCCGCCCGGTTGTGAGGATGACGCTGCTCCGGGCCCGGTCCCGGGCCCGGTGGCCGGGTGCGCGCCCGCGCTCAGCGCCACCGCCACGATCGCGGCGACCCCGCACAGCGCCACGCCCACCCCGGCCACCGCCAGCCGCCGCGGCCCCGGCCGGGTCCCGCCCGGCCGCCCCGCCGTGGCCGGAGCCCCGCCCGCATCCGCCGCCCGGCCCGCACCGACCGCCGCATCCGCCGCCGTGGCCGCCCTGCCCGCCGCATCCGCCGCCGTGGTCGGTCCGCTGCCTGGCGGCGCCGTCAGGGCGTCGCGGATCACCTCGGCCCGGTCGGCCACGTGCCGGGCCGACTCCGGCCGCCCGTCCGGGGTCTTGGCCAGCATCGCCAGCACCAGGCCGGCCACCGCCCGCGGCACGTCGCCCGGCAGCGGCGGCACCGGGT
>DATGLH010000164.1:0-30234 GCA_035294225.1 Trebonia sp. | reverse complement strand
GTCCCTTTATTACCACTTCGGCAGCAAGCAGGGGCTCTACGACGCCGTGCGCGAGCGGTTGCGGGCACAGCACTTCCAGGACTTCGTGCACGGCGTCACCGACGAGCCGCTTGTCGACCGGCTGCTTGCCAACATCGACGTGGCGATGACGCCGCGCTGGCAGCAGTGGTCGCGGATGCTCATGTGGGAGGCGCTCGACGGCGGCGACGACAGCGCGCCCTACCCCGAGGGCACGGTGCCCGGCGACCTCCTGGCGTTCCGCGCCGCCCAGGAGCGAGGCGAGATCGACGAAGAGATCGACCCGCATGTCCTCACGCTCGCGTTCACCGCGATGACGTTCTGGCCGGTGATGTTCCCCAAGTCGACCCGGCGCCTCACCGAGGGCATGCCGGAAGACCAGCTCCTCGACGAGCGCAAGAAACTGATCAGGGCGCTGGTCAGGCATCTCGGCAGCCACGCCCCGTCGCAGGCGGACGAGCAGCTGACAGACGCCTAGCCGTACCGCGGGCCGGGGAGGCGGCCTGCGAGGCGGCAGCGGCCGGGGCCGCCCTCCGCGGCCGCTGCGGCGGTGCGAGCAGCCGGCTCAGGACCAGCGAGCCGAGCGCCAGCGCCACGTCGCACGCGCACGCTATCCAGAAGCCGGTCACGTAGCCTCCGGCGTGTCCGTCGCCGCTGGCCGCGAAGAAGCCGAGGCTCACCAGGGCCAGCCCTGCGGTTCCCGACATCTGCTGGATGGTGATGAGCACGCCGGCCGCGGCCCCCGAGTCCGTGGCCGGGACCCGGCTCAGCACCACGCCGATGATCGGCGGGATCAGCAATCCCTGCCCGAGCCCGAACACCGTCACCCCGCTCAGCACCACGGCCGCCGGCGACCGGGGGCCGGCCGCCGCGATGAGCATGAGGAGTCCGGCGGCCTGCAAGGCCGCCCCGGCGGTCAGGGTGGTACGTCCGTACCGCTCCACGAGCGCGCTGCTGGAAAGGCTCGCCACGAAGTTGCCCGCGGCGAGGGGCACGAACGTCAGCCCGGCGGCGAGGGGGCTGTCCCCGCGCCCGTCCTGGAGGTACAGGCCGAGGACGAAGAAGAAGGAGCTGATCGTCGCGTAGAGCGTAACGTTCACGAGCAGCCCGCGCCGGAAGTCCCGCGACCGGAAGAGGGCGAGGTCGACGAGGGGCTGCCGGCTCCCCCGCACCCGGCGTTCCCAGCACACGAACCCGGCGCCGGCGGCGGGCGCGGCGATCAGGGAGATCCAGCACCAGATCGGCCAGCCAAGGGGCCGGCCCTCGACGATCGGGATGATCAACAGCCCGGCGGCGAGGGTGAGCAGCCCGACACCGGTCAGGTCGAGGCTGGGCCGGGCCGGCGACCGGGACTCAGGGACGCGGCGGAAGCCGAGGAGGAACGTGGCCGCGGCCACGGGCACGTTGATGAAGAAGATAGGCCGCCAGCCCAGGCCGAGGATGTCGGCCGACATGATGATCCCGCCGAGCGCCTGGCCGCAGACCTGCCCCAGGGCGATGGTCATCCCGTAGCAGGCGAGGGCGACGCGGCGCTCACGAGCCGGGAAGCTCACCCGGACGATCGAGAGCACCTGGGGGACCATGACCGAGGCCGCCGCTCCCTGAAGGAGGCGGGCGGCAACCAGGCTGCCGCTCGTCGGCGCCGCGCCGGACGCCGCCGAAGCCAGCGCGAACAGCGCCATCCCGCTGAAGAAGACGCGGCGGCGTCCGTAGCGGTCGCCGAGCCGCCCGCCGGTCACCAGCCCCAGGGAGAAGGTGAGGCCGTAGCCGCCGACGATCAGCTCAAGGGCCGGAGGCCCGCTGCCGAGGTCCCTGTGCAGCAGAGGGGTGGCGACGTTGACGGCGAAGAAGTCGAACACGTTCATGAACATGCCGGGGAGAATGGCGGCAAGGACCAGCCAGGCGCCCGGCCCGCTCGGTCTGCCCGGCGGGCCGGCGTCGGCGAGGTCCGCCACCGCGGACCGGGCCATGGGTCGGCGGAGCCTTTCAGGTATTCCGGGCGTCGGGGACGAGACGGCCCGCGCAGGCGCGGCGGCAACCTGCGCGGGCCGGCGGCGCGCCGGGCCGGTCAGTCGATCATGTCGGTCAGCTGCTCGCCGGTGGTGGCGGCGGCGGCCTCCTGCACGACCGGGTCGTCCGCGGTGCCGAGGACGCGCCAGTCCTCCCCTGGCTCGAGGATCTTCTCGGCACCGCGGATGGACCGGAAGTCCCGGTCGCCGCCTCCCACGGCCGGCGGCTCCTTGCCCGCGGCCAGGCCCTTGGCCGCCGAGATCAGGATGTGGCGCATGCGGGTGATGGCCTTGTCGGTGGAGCCGAGCTGTTCCTGGGTGCGGTCGTAGACCGGCCCCATCGACTCGGTCACCATGAGGTCCTGGCTCACGAAGTCCGCGATCCCGGTGAAGGTCGAGGTCCGCTGGACCTCGCGGTCGATCTGGTAGTCGTTCTCGGCGGTGTACTGGCGGGGGATGATCCCGGTCCCGTCGGTGCGGGTCGACAGCGGCGTGGAGAACGGGGCGATCGAGAACAGGTTGGCACCGCCCAGGTTGCGCGGGTTCCGCCAGGTCCTGGGGGCGGTGAAGTACCGCCAGCAGTTCTCGTCGTCGATCGGGACGAACAGGCCGTGGCCGATGCTGAACGGGATGCTGGCCACCATCGTGCTGTAGGGCACCACGTAGGCGGTGACACGGACGTGGGTGTGGCCGTTCGGGGTGGTGCGGATGCCCGCGTAGCGGTAGCCGTACCAGGTGTCCTGCACCTCCAGGCGCGGGGCGCGGTCGTGGCGCCAGAACTTCCACGACATCGCGTTGGACGGGTAGCCCGGCTTGTCCGAGCCGTCGTCGGGGATGTCGTCGATCCCGTTCCACTGGTGCAGGTGGGAGATGTGGGCCGTGTCGATGTTGCCCTCCATCGCCTGCACCCAGTTGCAGGTCGTCAGCTGCTTCGTCGCGATGACCTCGCTGGGGTCGAGCCCGTCGGTGCCGAAGTCGCGGAACGGCGTCATCGTCTCCCGCGGGCCCATGTAGGTCCAGACGATCCCGCCCGACTCGTGCGTCGGGTAGGCCTTCATCCGCACCTTCTCGCAGAACGGCTGCGGCTCGCTCGGCATGTCCACGCACCGGCCGTCCACGTCGAACGCCCACCCGTGGTACACGCAGCGGATGGCGTTGTCCTCGTTGCGCCCGAAGTACAGTGACGCTCCGCGGTGCGGGCAGTTCTCCTGCACCAGCCCTATCCGCCCGGACGTGTCCCGGTAGGCGACCAGGTTCTCGCCGAGCAGCCGCACCCGCGCCGGCGGGCTTCCCGGCTCGGGGATCTCCGCGCTCAGGCACGCTGGCGTCCAGTATCGGCGCAGCAGCTCGCCCATCAGCGTCCCAGGCCCCACCCTGGTCAGGATCTCGTTGTCTTCCGTCTTGAGCACGTCGCACCTCCGCTGGGACGGGCCCGGTTCGGCGTCAGTACCGGGCCGTTTTTCACCTTCTCATCGCGTCAATAATGTTGTCAATCATCAAGCAATCAATATTGTCAACAATCACCGGGCCGCGCGGCTCACCCATGCCCGATGCCCCGCAGGTTCGCGAAGACCGGCGAAGAGCGGAAGGTCTCGACGTCACCCGAGTACGCCAGCCGCCCCTCCACCATGGCCCATATGTGCTCGCTGATGGAGGTGAGCATGTCCAGGTCGTGCTCGACCACGACGACGGCGCAGTCCTCGCTGATCGCGGTGAGCACCCCGGCGAGCACGGTCCGCTGGGCGGCGGACAGGCCCGACGCGGGCTCGTCGGCGAGCAGGACCCTGGGGTCGCCGGCGATCGCCCGGGCCAGCTCGGTCAGCCGCTGCGCTTCGAGGGTCATCCCGTCGACGAGCTGGCCGGCGAGGTGACCGGCCCCGAGGCGCTCAAGGGCGGCCCAGGCCCGCTCCCTGGCCTGCGCCGCCTGGGCTCTCCAGAGCGATCCGAGGATCGGCTGCCCGGGGGCCCGCAGGCAGGCGGCGGCCACGTTGTCGAGGGCCGTCCGCCCGTGGGCGAGGCGGACCGTCTGCCACGTCCGCGCCAGTCCCGAGCGGGCCCGGCGCATGGCCGGCCAGCCGGTGACGTCCTGCCCGTCGATCCGCACGGTGCCCGAGTCGGCGCGGACGGAGCCCGCCAGCACGCTGAACAGCGTCGACTTGCCGGCGCCGTTGAACCCGCAGAGGCCGAACAGCCCCCGGCGGGGAACCTCGAGGGACACCGAGTCGACGGCCCTGACCCCGCCGTAGATCTTCGTGATGCCGGTGCACGCCAGCACCGCCGGGCCTGCCGGCGGCGGCCCGGAACCGCCAGCGGCGGGTGCCTCAGCCGGCGTTCTTGGCGTCATGCCCGCCTCCCCCTGTCCGCAGCCGCGCCGCCTCTGCCCTAAGGCGCGCGGCACCCCACGACCGAAGGGCGCCGGCCCAGCGGTCTGTCCTGCGGCCCAGCAGCCGGGACAGCGCGCCCGCCACCCCGTCCGGCTCCACGAGCAGCACGAGGAGAAGGACGATCCCCTCGATGATGCCGAGGTTGGTGCTGATGAACGCCGTGCTGGTGGTGAGGTACTCGATGACGATCGCGCCGACGATGGTGCCGGCCACGCTCTTGCGCCCGGGCACGAACACCATGATGAGCAGCGTGATCTCGGCCGACTCGCTGAGCACGTCGGGTGTGACCAGCCCCTGGGTGCTGGCCAGGACCGCGCCCCCGACGGCGGCGAGGACCGACCCGAGCACGAACACCTCCAGCCGGCGCTGGCGGAGGCTGACCCCGATGGACTCGGCGAGCCGCTCGTCCTCGGCCATGGCCATGAGCTGGAAGCCGGCCCCGGAGCGCATGACGCGCAGCACCAGCCCGGTCGCCAGCGCCAGCAGCAGGACCGAGACGATCCCCGAGCGGACGAGGGCCGCCTCATAGGTCGGGCCGTTCCAGAAGGGCAGCACGCCGTCGATGCCGGAGAACGACCCAAGCCAGCCGGAGAACGTCGCCAGCTGGTAGATGAACAGCGGGAGCAGCAGGGTCGCCAGCGCCAGCGCCAGGCCGGGCGCCCTGGTGACCACCGCCCCCACGAGGAACGAGACGAGCGCCGCGAGCGCGATCACGGCGAGGAGGCTCTCGGCCGAGTCGAAGCCGTACTTGGTCTCCAGGACGCCCGTGCCGTAGGCGCCGACGCCCATGAACACCGACTGGCTGAAGGCCAGCTGCCGGCTGTAGCCGAGCTGCAGCACCATCCCGACGGTCACCACCGCGTACCCGATGCCCGTGGTCACGGTGAGGCCGAGATAGGAGCCGTTGAGGGCGACCAGGACGAGGCTGCCGGCGATGGCGATGCCGGCGGCCGCCGACAGCGGGACGGGATCGCGGCGGCGGCCCAGGTATGCGGCCGCCCGCGGCGGGGCCGCGGCCGCAGCGGCGGCCGGACCCGTCGATACCGACGATTCGATTGTGCCGGGGGCCGTCCCGGCCGGTTCGGTCATGGCAGGCGATCCCCTTCCTACGCCGCCGCCGTCCTGAGCCCGAGGACCTCGGGCCGGAGGATGATGATGCCGAAGAGGATGGCGTAGAGCAGAACGTCGTTGTAGCTGGTGCTGACGTAGCCGCCGAGCATGGCCTCGGCGACGCCGATCGCAAGGCCGGCCGCCACGGCGCGGCCTGGCCTGCGGAATGCCGCGAACCCCGCGGCGACGACCCCGATCAGGCTGATCGTGGGGCCGCTCAGGTAGGTGAACCCGGAGAGCGGGGACTCGACGATGCCGAAGAGGGCGGCGAGCACGGCCGTCGCGACGAAGATCCGCCGGCGGAACAGGGCGCTGTCGATGCCGACGATCCGCGAGCCCAGCACGCTCTCGCCGCAGGCGCTCGCCGCCCGCCCGGACACGGTGAAGCGCAGGTATGCCCACAGGACGAGCCCGCTCACGATGGCGAGGGCGATCACCAGGACGCCGGCGCGCTGCACGTGGAAGCCGGCGATGGCAAGGGCCGGCCCGGGCCAGATCTCCGGCGCGCCGTGGACGTCCGTCCCGAAGACGGCCTTTGCCACGCCCTCGAGCACCAGGGAGAGCCCGAAGGTGTAGAAGAAGACGCTCACGATGCCGTGACCGCCGCCGCGGCGGTCGAAGGCGAAGTGCAGCACGAGCCGGTCGAAGGACCAGGCGACGAGCCCCGCCGCCGCCAGGACGACTGCTATCCCGGCGGCGAACGGGACGTGGTCCTGCTGGACGATCTCCGCCGTGCCGATGGCCCCGATCATGGCGAAGTCGCCCACCGCCAGGTTCAGGATGTTGCAGACCCGGAACCACACGGCCAGGCAGGCCCCGAAGATCCCGTAGATGGCGCCGGACGTGAGCCCGGCGGCCAGCAGGTTGAGGAACTCGCTCACGCCGGCGCAACCTCCGGCCGCTCCACGAGGCCCTTGTACATCCGCACCGCCCGGTCGGCGACCATCAGGGCATGCACCGGGTTCTCCTCGACCAGCAGGATGGTCATGTCGGTCTCGGCCATCATGCTGAGCCAGTCGTAGACACGGCGGGCCACGGCCTCGGCAAGGCCGAGGCACGGCTCGTCGAGCAGCAGGACCCGCGGCTCCGCGGCCATCGCCCGGGCGATGGCGACCATCTGCTGCTGGCCGCCTGACAGCGTGCCCGCCTTCTGATCGAGCAGGCGCGTCAGCTCGGGGAACATGTCGAGGACCCCCGACACGTCCTCCCACGCCTGGCGGGCCCGGATGCGGCGGGTGCGGCTGTAGCTGCCGAGCATGATGTTGTCCCGCGTGGTGAGGTCCGGGTAGAGGTGACGGCGCTCGGGCACGAGGACCAGGCCGGCCCGGACCGCGGCCCCGGGGTCGCCGGCCGGGAGCGTCTCGCCGAAGACCCGGACCGTGCCGCCCCGGCGGACGAGGCCGGCGACAGCGGTGACCATGCTCGACTTCCCGTGGCCGTTGGGGCCGATGACGGCAACGCACTCCCCCGCCCCGACGGAGAGCGTCGCCGACTCGACCGCCAGGAACTTGCCGTAGCTGACCGAGACGCGCTCGATCTCCAGCGCGGGGGGCTTCCCGGCCTCCGGGGAGGCCTGGCCGCCCGCGGCCGGCCCCGCGCTGCCGTGCCCCGTCTGCCGGCCAGGCCACGCCGCCGCCATCGGCACTCAGCTCCCGACGTGCGGGAGCACGTCGAAGGACCCGTCGGAGCCGACCGTCACCACCGCCGACAGGATCTGGGTGATGTTCGCGTAGTCGGACGGCGTCCGCTTCCAGTAGTAGCACTGGATGCCGCCGGTGACGAGCGTCTGATGCTCAAGGGCGTTCTTCACGGCGTCGGGCGAGGCGGACTTGGCCGCCTCGATGGCGGCGGCCAGCTCCCGGCCCGTGTCCCATCCCTCGCCGCCCTCGTCGATCTGGGTGGCAGAACCCTCGCCGGCCGCCTTCATCGCGGCGATGTAGGCCCTGGTGTCCGCCAGGGCGGGCGCGTTGGCGCTGTCCGCCGGCAGGGCGGAAAGCACGTTCTCCGGCGTGCCGATGAGGTAGACGTCCTTCATGGCCGACGGGCCGCCGACGGCGGAGACGAAGCTCGACGTGGCGCAGCCGGAGCACTCGCTGATCGGGATGGCCGGATCCTGGGCCCGGACCGCCTTGATGAACGTGATCGTGTCCGGCCCGGGGATCAGTCCCAGGACGATGATCTGCGGGTGGGCCTTGAGCAGGTTCAGGACCTGGGGCGTGTCATCCGTCGCCCCGGGGTTGGTGATCTGCGAGGCCACCACCGTGTAGCCGTACCGCGGCGCGAGGCTCTGCATGTACTGCGTGTTCCCGAGGCCGCCGGGGGCGTTGTCCTCGATGACCGCCACGCGCGTGTAGTGCCGGGGGACGATGAGCTGGGTGACGGTGGCCAGGTCGTCCGCGTGGAAGACATCGCCGATGCCCGGGAACGAGTAGGAGTGGAGGTTGGCGTCGCTGATGCCCTGGCCCGCCCATCCCGACTGCCAGCCGAGCAGGACCTCGTGCAGGTTGTTGGCGATGGGGATGGCGGCGCTGGCCGTCGACGTCTCCTCCGGGCCGAAGATGAAGTTGGCGTGGACCTGGGTCACGCACTTGCGCACCAGCGCCGCGGCCGTGGCCGGGTCGGACGCGTCGTTCTCCGGCACTAGCTGCACCTTGCGGCCGAGGATGCCCCCGGCCTTGTTGACCATGTCGGCCCAGGCGGTGGCGCCCAGCTCGTCATCGGTGCCGAGCTGGGCGAAGGGGCCGGACGTGGCGGCGATCTCGCAGATGACGAGGTTTCCCTGGCCGCCGCCGCTCGCGCCGTTCCCCCCGGCCGCGCTGCCGCACCCCGCGGCCAGGCCGGCGAGGAGAACCGCGGCGGCCGCCGCGTAGCCGGCGCCCCCCGGCCGGCGGGCGCGGCTGCGGGCCGCGGCCGGCGGGGCACCCGGTCCCGGGCCATGGGAAGGCGCGGAAGTGACCTCAAAATCGTCCATCAGATGCCCCCCTTGGCTTCTCTCAGGACCGTCGGCCAGCGACAAAAAAGGTATAACGAATTTTTAATGAAACTGTCAATACCCCCGGCGGGTACCAGAAAAGGCGCAGGTCATGGCCGCCCTTACGGCTGGCCGCCGGCCGGCTGTGGCCGTGAGCCGGCGCTGAGGCAGCCGCCTCCGTTCCGCGGGAAAATCAAGAGCATCATCCGGAACGGGGCGTGTCTTCGCCTCTTGCGGGCACCGGCTTCCCGGGCACCGGCGCGCCCCCGGCGGCGGCGCGGGCCGCGGCCTGCTCCCCGGCGGGGCCCCCCTTGACACGACCGCCCTGATCCTGCGCAGAATGGCAGTTCACGCTACGGGGGGGCGAGCGATGGATCACATCCGCGTCGGTATCTACACCCGGCTCAGCGGCACACCCAAGGAACTCGCTGACCAGGCCCGGGAGGGGATGCTGGGCGTGTTCCGGGCCCATGCCGGCTTCAGGGCCTACGGGCTGGCGGAGACTCCGGAGGGCAAGATAATCTCGGTCAGCCTGTGGGAATCGGCGGAGGAGGCTGAGAAGGCCAACGAGCTGGCCGCCGCCTGGGTCCGCGAGCACATCGCCGACCGGGTCCGGCTTGACAGCACCCAGGTCGGAGACTTCCTGTTCTACGAGACCGCCTGACAGCCCGGCGGGAGGCCGCTGCCTTCCGGGCGCTGCTTCCCGCGGGCAGGTGCCCCGGGACCGGCTGAGGCCGGGGCTGGGGCCCTGCCCCCGGCACGGGGCTAGGTCCCGCTGGCGAGGGCGTCCCGGTCGGCGTCCTCCCAGCTGACCGGGATGCCCCGGTCGACGAGGGCGGCGAAGCCGCCGGGGAGCGCGCCCTGATCGTTCGCCATGATCGTCACGGCGTAAAGCCGCTCCGTCGCCGAGGTGTTCTCGATCCGGTGGACCGAGCCCGGCGGCAGGACGAGCACGTCCCCCGCCCGCAGCCCGGCGACGTGCCCGTCGCTGTACGCCCGGCCGGTGCCGCGCAGCACGACGAAGATCTCGGCGGAGTCCGGGTGGGAGTTCGGCGGCTGGCTGCCGCCCGGTTCCCACACCTCGAAGAAGACGCTGGCGGCAGTGCCGTCCGCGGGCCGCACCAGGGTGGCGAGCCGGACGGTGTCCGCCGGCGAGATGAGCCTGGGGACGACGTCCTCAAGGTGCCGGACGATGGGGGGTTCACCGCTCACGGGCGTTCTCCTGTTCATGCTGCGCCTGCGGACCTTCCTGCCGCGATCTTCCGGGCTGGAGGAGCGCGCCGAGGACCGCGCTGGTCTGCGTCGTGAAGCCGAAGCACTGCCGGGTGTTGTAGATCGCCGCCTCATGGCAGTAGCCGGGCGAGGTTGTCGCCGACGCGTCGGTGACCAGCACCACGTCATAGCCGGCGCAGGCCGCGTCGATCAGCGTCGCGTACACGCACTGGTCGGAGTTGACCCCGGCGAACAACAGCGTGTCGGCCCGCAGATTGCGCAGCACGCTGTCGAGTTCGGTGTCCCAGAACCCGCTCATCCGGTACTTGTCCACGCAGATGTCGCCGGGCTCGGCGCGCAGCGGCGCGGTCAGCGCGGCCCCCCAGCTGTCCTTGGTCAGCACCGCCGCCCCGCTGGACGGCAGCACATGCCCGATGCCGGCCCCCGTCCCGTCGGGGTCGTAGACGTGCCTGACGCCCGGCGGCAGGTTGGCCTGATCGGGGCGGTTGCCCCAGTTCAGCCAGATCACCGGGACCCCGGCCGCGCGCGCCGCCCGGGCCAGGGCATCGCTGCGGCCGACCGCCCCGGCGAGCACGGACACGTCCGCGCCGATGGAAGCCAGCCAGCCGTTCGGCGCGCAGAAGTCATTTTGCAGGTCGACGATGATCAGCGCGGTGCGGGCCAGGTCGACCGTGATGTCGCGCGGCGCGGCGGCAAGCGTCGCCGGGCAGGACACGGCCGGGCGGCGCAGGTCGATCGGGCCGCCGTCGGCCGGGATAGTCCACCGGTTGCGGTGGGGCGGCAGCGCGCCGCGGGGGGCAGGGGGTACCCCGGTCACGGTGTCCTCCCGGGTCCGGTGATCAGTGGCCCGCTGCTGGCCGCTGCGCCGCCGGCCGCCGGGCCGGACGGCCGCCGGGCGGGCGGCAGGAGGGCGGGCGGCAGGAGGGCGGCGGCCGACAGGAGGGCGAGGTCGCTGCCTGGCGCGCCGATAAGGCACAGGCCCAGGGGCGCGTCATGGCCGTTCAGCGGCAGGCTGACGGCGGGCGCGCCCGCGATCGGGGACAGGCAGCTGATGCGGAGGGTGCGGCCGCGGACGTCGTCGATCTCGGCCGGGCCGGCCGTCCGCAGCGGGGCGGGGCCCGGCGTCGTGGGCAGGACCAGGATCGCGTCCTCAAGCCATTGCAGGATCTGGTCCCGGGCCGCCGCGACGACCGCGCGGGCGGCCTCGGCCTCGGCGTCGGTGATCGCGGCGGCCGCGGCGAACCTGGCGGCGACGTCGGCGCCGAGGTTGCCGGGGTGCGCTTCGATCCAGCGGCCGTGGGCCGCCCACGCCTCGTGGGCCTGGACGGTGCGGAACGCGGCGAACCACTCATCGAGGGCCGCCCCGGGGAGCGCGGCCGGTTCCGGCGGCGGCAGCGCCCCGGCGGCCCCGAGCGCGGCGACGCGGGCGGTGAACAGGTCGCGGGCCAGCGGCTCAGCCAGCTGCTCGACGGGCGGAAGCCTGATCGCCCGGGCGGGGGCGGCAGGCCCGTCAGCCCGCGGCGGCACCAGGACGGCGGCGACCGCGGCGCTCGTCGCGACGTCGCGGGTGAGCCAGCCGACCGTGTCGAAGGACGGGGCGAGCGGCAGCACGCCGTCGGACGGCACCGCCCCGTGCGTCGGGCGGAAACCGACAAGCCCCTGGTACGCGGCGGGCACCCGGATGGAGCCCGCGGTATCGGTTCCGAGGCCGATCTGGGCCTGCCCGAGGGCGACGGCCGCGGCCGGGCCGCTGGACGAGCCGCCGCCGAGCCGGGCCGGGGCGGCCGGGTTCGGGGCGATGCCGTAGTGGGAATTCGACCCGGCGATGCTGTAGGCGAACTCGTCGGTCTGCGCGATGCCCGCCAGGTGCGCGCCGGCCCGGCGCAGCGCGGTGACCGCCGGGGCCGAGGCCGGCTGCGGCGGCTGCCCGGCCAGGAAGGCGGGCACGCCGCCGCCCGTCGGGTGGCCCTCGACCGCGATCACGTCCTTGACCGCGACGCCGAGGCCGTCAAGCGGGCCGCTGCCCAGGGGCGGGGCGAGCGGCACGCCGGCCACCCGCCACACGGCCGGATCGACCGGTGCCGCCCGCGGCGCCGCGGCCGGCGGGCTGACGTGCGCGGCGGCGACCCGCCAGCCGTCGGCGGTCTGCCGCCAGACCTGCGTCTGGAGCCCGGCTGCCTCGCCGTCCGCCGTCCGTGCCATGATCAGCACCGCGCCTGGTGCCAGCACGCGGACGTGCAGCTCGGCGACCCTCCTGGTGGGGACGACGGCGCGGCCGGAACGGAAGCCGGCGATCGCGTCGTGCCCCACGAGCAGCACCCGCCCGTCGCCGCGCAGCGTGCCGGGTCCCTTCAGGAACAGCTCGTCGAGCACCGCGCGGTCGTTGGCGAGCAGCGCGGCGTCGTAGCGCCAGAACGCTTCGAGCACGCCGGCGGGAACGGGGTGCGGGCTGTGCACCGGCACCCCGGGCATGCTCATCTTGTCCGATGTCATCGTGGCCAGCCTCCTGTGCCGGAAAGGCCGGCGCGCCTGATCCGGGCGGCGGTCACCGGCCCGCCTTCCCCGCCGGCGGTCACCGGCCCGCCTTCCCGGCCGGCCGCTTCCCGCCGGGCACGCCGCCCGCCGCTGCCCGCCGGCAGAGCGGAGAGACGGGAGGCGTGATACCGGCCCGCCGTGCCGAGGCGATGACGCGCGCGTGGAGTTCGCCCGCGGCCGTCGCGGACAAGGGGTTTTCGCTGCCGCCGCGGCTGCTGACCAGCCGCCCGCCCACCCGTACCTCGTCCAGGTTGCGCAGCCCGCAGGCCTGGACGTAGGTGGCGTACGGATCCCACATCGGCCCGGTATCGGGCCTGGCCGGGTCGACGACCAGGAAGTCGGCGTACCGGCCGGGGGCGAGCGATCCGACCCGGTCCGCGACGCCGAGCACCTCGGCCGAGCCCAGGGTGTGCAGGCGGAGCATCTCCCGGGCGGTGAGCACCGACGGGTCAGTGTAGCGGGCACGCTGCGCGTACATGCCCAGGCGCATGTTGGCGAAGGGGTCGGAGACGTCGGTGCAGGACTGGTCGTCGAGGCCGACGCCGACGAGGATGCCGGCCCGGCGGTAGCGGACGATGTCGGCCACGCCGGAGCCGAGCCGGCCGTTGGATGTCGGCTGCCAGCACACCCGGGCGCCGCTCGCCGCGACCGCGGCGACGATGTCGTCGGTGGGATGCACGAAGTGGCCGAAGATCATCGTCTCGCCGAGGACCCCGGCGTCGGCGTACCAGGCGAACTTGCGGCGCTGCGCGTCGAGGTCTTCCGAGGTCTCCAGGAAGTGCGCCTGGTTGACGATGCGGTGCCTGGCCATGACCTCGGCTTCCAGGCGCGCGGTGCGCGGCCCGGCAGACCACTGCACCGCACCGTAGACGGCCGTGCCGAGATGCTGGGCAGCCGGGATGCGGTCCGCCTGCGCCGCGGCCAGCCGGTCGAACCGCTCGTGAACCCGCGCGTCGTCCGGCCCCTGGCCGCCGGGTTCGTCGTCGAGCCTGATCGCGCCCATGACCCGCAGGCCGCTGTCCGCGATGGCGTCGAACTGCCTGGTCAGGAACGTCTCGTCCTTCCGGACGGGAGGGCCGGAGCCGGTTGCGGGGTCATACAGCGACAGCACCTCGCTCTGCGGGAAGTTGAAGGCGGACGTGATCCCGCTGGCCAGGAAGTCCAGGCAACCGTGCAGCGCGAACCAGTACATGTCGTCCGGGTCCGCCCCCATGGCCAGCCGGACGCAGGCGCGGACCCACGGGTAGAGCTGCTCGTCCGCGGCGATGCCGCGCATGCCGGATGTGTGCAGGTGGCTGTGCGCTGAGACGAAGCCGGGCGCGACGATCCGGCCGCGGGCGTCGAGGACCTCCCCGGCCGCCCGCCCCGTCCCGCCGCCCGCCCCCGCGGGGGGCTGGCCGGGGCCGATGCCCGTGATCCGGCCGTCCTCACCGACCGTCAGCCAGCCGTGGAACGGGTCCTGGCCGTCGGCCATCGTGAGCAGCAGGGCGTTCACGACGGTCAGCGCGGTCATGCGCCGGCCCGCAAATGCGTTGTCACGGTCTCAATCCTTTCTCATTCTCCCTGTCGTCCCCGCGGGCTGGCCCGCCCGTCGCCGCTATCGGTCCACCCGTCAGCCGCTACTCGTCAGCCGGCAGCGCGGACTCGTGCCAGCGCCTCAGCAGCCGCCGTTCGGCGATCACCACCATGGTGAACAGGACCAGCGAGACGACGCTGGCCAGCAGGACGGCGAGGAACAGCTGCGGCGTCTGGAGCTGGACGGCGCTTTCGGTGATGACGTAACCGAGACCGCCCTGGCCGCCTCCGACGCCGGCGACGAACTCGCCGACGATCGCGCCGATCACCGACGCCCCGGCCGCGACCCGCAGCCCGGTCAGGATCGCCGGCAGCGCCGCGGGCAGCCGCAGCGACAGCAGCTGCACGCGCGGCGGCGCGCCCGCCATGGTGTAGAGCTGGACCAGGTTCCTGTCGGTGGACTTCAGCCCCGACAGGGTGCTGGCCGCGACAGGGAACAGCGCGATCATGGCGCCGACCAGCGTGTTGGTGAGCGGGCCCGCGCCCAGCCAGACGACGAACAACGGCGCGATCGCAACGATCGGCAGCGTCTGCACGATGACCAGGTAGGGGAAAAGCCCGCGTTCGAAGAGCCGCCACCGGGCCATCACCAGGGCGCACAGCACGCCGGCGGCGCCGGCGATGACGAACCCCAGGTAGGACTCGCGGAGCGTGACCAGGGTCGGCGTCCACATCGCGGGCAGGTCGTCCTTCACGGTCCTGGCCATGGTCAGCGGGGACGGCATCAGGTAGCCGGGCACCGACCAGATCACGGTGATCAGCTCCCACAGCACCACGCCGGTGACGAGCGCCGCGGCCGGCGGCAGGACGACCCCGGCGAGCTTCTTCCCCCGGGGCCGCCGGGCGGCCCTGACCTCCGTGACGGCCGATTCCGCCGTGCCGGCGGCAGTCATGCGCGCACGCCTCCAAGCTGGCCGGTGATGTGCAGCGCGAACTCGTGCAGCGCCGCCTCATCCCGCTCCGCGTCCGGGTCCGGGCTCGGCGGGCTCGGCGAGCGGACCACTCCGATCAGGTGTCCCGGGCGGGTGCCGAGCACCGCGATCTGATGCCCGAGCCGGACCGCTTCCGGGATCGAGTGGGTGATGAACATGACCGTCAGCCCCCTGACGCGCCACATGTGCAGCAGCTCGCTGCCCATCTTGTCGCGGGTGAACTCGTCAAGCGCGGCGAACGGCTCGTCCATCAGCAGCAGTTCGGGGTCGCTGGTCACCGCGCGGGCCAGCGAGACGCGCATCCGCATACCGCCGGACAGCTCCCGCGGATAGGACTTCTCGAAGCCGGCGAGGCCTGTCATGTCGATCGCCCGCGAGGCCCGCTCCCTGCGCAGCTCCCGCGGCACCTTCTGCAGCTTCGCGACCAGTTCCACGTTGGCCTGCACGGTGCGCCACGCGAGCAGCGTCGGGTCCTGGAAGACGTACGACATCCGGTCGGTGTGCCTGACCAGCCGCCCGCCGGTGGGCGCGGTCAGGCCGGCCGCCATCCGCAGCAGGGTAGTCTTCCCGCAGCCGGACGGGCCGACGAGCACCGTGATCTCGGCGGCCGGCAGGACCAGGTCGATCGGGGCCAGCGCGCGGAAGCCGTTGCCGAAGACCTTCTCGGCCTTGATGAACTCCGCGAGCGGGCGCGGCGCGGGCCGCGCGGCAGCCCGCACCGGGATGTCCGCATGTGTCATGGCGCCGCTCAGTACGCCCCGGCCGGGGCAGGCGGGAGGGACGCCGGAGCCGGGATCTTAGGCAGCAGCGACGCGTCGTACAGGCTGCTCAGCGGCGGCTTGGCCTTGATCTGGCCGAGCGCGAGGAGCTGGCCGAGGAAGCTGGACCAGCGGGCGGCGGTCATCGCGCCGAGCTGAGCCCTGCCGTCCCCCCAGGTGATGAACGGGCGCTCCTTGTCCCAGGCGAACCAGACGCTCTTGCTGGTCTGCTGGCTGTTGGCCTTCAGCAGCGCGGCGTTGGCGGCCTTGGCGACGGTGATGTTCCCCATGTAGTCCCGCCAGCCCTGCATGCTGGCCGCGAGGAACCTCCTCAGCTCCGCCTCGTGCGTGGCGAGGAAGGACTTCGAGGTGAAGAACACGTCGTTGTAGGGGTTGAAGCCGGAGGCGGAGAACGGGATGAAGGTGACCTTCACGCCCGCTTCCCGCGCCTGGAAGGCCTCGTTGGTCGCCCAGCCCTGCTGCACCAGGCCGGGATCTTTCAGGAATGCGGCGATCGAGCCCTCGTAGGCCTGCGTCCGGAAGCTGATGTGGTCCTGCTTCTGCACCCAGGCCGGGCCGAGCTCGCCGGTCTGCACGACCCAGGTCTTGCCGGCCATCTGCCGGAAGCTGGTGATGCCGGTGGAGGAGTGCACCATCACACCGACCGGGTTGTCCTGGTAGAGCGCGCCGATGGCGATGATCGGGATGCCCTGCTGCTGAGCCTCGACGATGCCGGCGGCGTCGGTGAAGCCGATCTGCGCCCTGCCGGTGGCGACCAGGGTCGTTTCGGACACCTGCGGGCCGCCGGGCTGGAGGGTCACGTTGAGGCCCGCTTTCGCGTACAGGCCCTCCTCCTTGGCGGCGAAGAAGCCGCCGCCTTCCGGGTCTGCGTACCAGGGCAGCAGCATGGTGAAGTTCTCCGCCGCGGCCGGCGCCGCGGACGCGGAGCTCCCGCCGGCGGAG
Organism: Trebonia sp.; assembly: GCA_035294225.1. Classification (GTDB taxonomy): domain Bacteria; phylum Actinomycetota; class Actinomycetes; order Streptosporangiales; family Streptosporangiaceae; genus Trebonia. The sequence goes on along the minus strand of DATGLH010000164.1, from coordinate 13,746 downwards.
CTGGCCGCCGGGACCGGCGGACTCGGCGAGCCTGAGCATGCGGCGACCAGCAGCGCGCCGCTGGCCAGGGCCATGGCGGCGAGCGTGCCGCGCGCGCGACGGCCGGAGAGCGGTGTGAACATATGACCTCTCTTGCGTGGCGGGGACCGGGGGCCGATCGCTCTCCGTTGAGCGGCCGATATGAACGACGAGGTGGAACGGCTTGACGGGATGCGCAAGCGGCGGGCCTGGAGGCCGGCGGCGCGGATAGGGCGGATAGATAGCGGATAGGGCGGATTAAGGAGGCCGGGTAGGCGTCCCTGGTGAGCAGCGCGACGCCGGCGAGATGGGCGAGCATCGCGGCGCGGGCGGCGTCGCCGTCGCCGCGGCGGACCGCCTCGAAGACCAGCCGGTGGCCCCGGTGCGAGTCGCGGCGGCCCTGCTGCGTCGCGTGCGAGAACTCCCGCACGCTTGCCGTCCACTGATTGGCGAGCGTCAGCAGGCCCACCAGCAGCGGATTGCGCGATGCCCGGGCGAGCAGCATGTGGAAGGTGACGTCGGCCTCGACCGACTCGCCGGCCGGCAGGGCCCGGGCGCTGCGCGCCAGCACGCCCTCCAGGGCATGCAGCGTCGCGCCGCTGGCTCGCTCGGCGGCGAGCTGGGCGATCGTCGGTTCGAGCGTCTGGCGCAGCTCGGCCACGTCGCGCAGCGTCCGCCCGGCCTCCGACAGCCCGTCGCGGAACGCGCGGGCATGCTCGGGCGCGCCGAGCACGACGGTGCCGCGTCCCGGCCGCCGCTCGACGACGTGGCGATTGGCCAGCTCGTGCATGGCCTCGCGCAGCGACACCCGGGACACGCGCAGCACCTCGGCGAGCTCGCGCTCCGGCGGCAGCTTGGTGCCGGGAGCGAGCGAACCGCTGCTGATGAGCGTCTCGATGTGCGCGACGATCTCCTCGCTCACGCTCACCGACCGCCGCACGAAGGTGCCGAGCCCGCTCATCCCGCAACTCCCGTTGGCCTGACCATCTGATGATCTGATGTCCAGGGAGTCTGACATACCGCCTAGACGGCACGAAAGAGACGAAACTCAACGTTTACCTGCCAGCCCTCTCCTGTAACAGCAGGCCGCCGGCCGGGCCGGCCTGGCCCGCCGGGCGCGGCCCGCGGGACGCCGTCAGGCCGTCAGGACGCCGGACCGCCGAAACGCAGCTTTCACCACGGCGAAACGCCGCGTCATCGGCACGGTCGCACAGTGTTGGCGTGACGAACATTTTGCCGCTCGCGGGCACCGCGCGGGACACGGCACCGCGCGGACCGGGGAGGCGGACCACATGAGCTGGCTCAGGTCCGCGCGGACCGTCGCGGGAGAACTGGTCGACGTCGAACTCGCCGAGGGCCGGATCGCGCGGGTCGTCCCGGCGGACGGCGTCCGCCTGCCGGGCGACACGGACCTGTCCGGCCAGGTGCTCATGCCCTCGTTCGCCGAGCCGCACGCCCACCTGGACAAGGCGCTGACCGTGTCCCGCGCGCCGAACCCGGCCGGGGACCTGGCCGGCGCGATCGAGGCGATGCGGGGCATCGCCGGCACGCTGACGCACGCGGACATCGCGGGCCGCGCGGAGCGCGCGCTCCGCATCCACCTCGCGCTCGGCACCACGATCGTGCGCACCCACGTGGACGTCGGCGGCGCCATGGGCATGCGGGCGCTCGGCGCCCTGATCGACGTGCGGGAACGCTGGCGGGACCTGGTCGACATGCAGGTGGTGGCGCTGGTGTCGAACCCGATGGCCGGGCAGGGGGGCAGGGACCTGCGGCAGGCGCTCCGCGAGGGCGCCGACGTGGCGGGCGGCTGCCCGCACCTGGACCCGGATCCCGACGGCGCCGTGGCCGTCTGCCTGGACGCCGCCGGCGAGGCCGGCGTGCCCGTGGACCTGCACACGGACGAGACGCTCAACCCGCGCATGCTGACCCTGGCGACAATGGCCGACCTGGTGACGCGGACCGGTTTCCCGCACCGGGTCACCGCCAGCCACTGCGTGAGCCTCGGCGTCCAGGAGCCGGCGGTGCAGCAGCGCACGGCCGAAGCGGTCGCCGCGGCGAAGATCGCCGTCGTCGCGCTGCCGCAGACCAACCTGTACCTCCAGGGCCGCCGCCACCCCGCCGCCACCCCGCGCGGCCTCACCGCCGTCACGGCGCTGCGAGCGGCGGGAGTGGTGGTCGCGGCAGGGGGCGATAACCTGCGCGACCCCTTCCACCCGGTCGGCCGCGGCGACGCGCTCGAAGTCGCCGCGCTCATGGTGACCTGCGGGCATCTCAGCCCGGCGGCCGCGCTGGAGTCCGTGACCGCCGCACCGCGGGCCACGCTCGGCCTGCCCCCGGCGCGGATCGCCCCCGGATACCCCGCCGACCTGGTCGCGATGCCCGGCGGGGACGCGCTGGAGGCGCTGGGCGCCGCGAGCGCGCAGCGCACCGTGTGGCGGGCCGGCCGGGTCGTCGCCCGGACCACCGTCAGCGCCGAGGTCGCCCGGCCCCGCCAGCGCGAGCCGCATCGGCTCCGGCCGCATCCGCCCGGCCCTGATCAGGCAGGGCCCGGCCAGGGCCGGGCGGCGACCCCGCCAGAACTGGAAGGAGCCGCCTCATGACCACGGCCACCCGCGCGCCGGCGCTGCGCTTCTCCGGCGTCACCAAGCGCTTCTCCGGCGGTACGACCGCGCTCGCCGGCGCGGACCTGGAGGTGGCGCCCGGAGAGTTCGTCTCGGTCGTCGGTCCCTCCGGCTGCGGCAAGAGCACGCTGCTGCGCATCGCCAGCGGCCTCGACGACATCACCGGCGGAAGCGTCGAGGTCGGCACCAAGCGGCTCGGCTACGTCTTCCAGGACGCGACCCTGCTGCCGTGGCGTACCGTCCGCCAGAACGTCGCGTTGTTCGCCGAGCTGGAGAGGATGGACAAGGCCGAGCGCGAGGAGAAGATAGCGGCGGCGCTCGAACTGGTCGGCCTGACCGGCTTCGAGCGGCACCTTCCGCACCAGCTGTCGGGCGGCATGCGGATGCGGGCCTCGCTGGCCCGGTCGCTGGTCCTGGACCCGGAGGTGTTCCTCTTCGACGAGCCGTTCGGCGCACTCGACGAGATCACCAGGGAACGGCTCAACGACGAGCTGCTCCGCGCCCACCGGCTGCGCGCGTTCGCGGCGCTGTTCGTGACCCACTCGATCGCCGAGTCGGTGTTCCTCGCCAGCCGGGTGGTCGTGATGAGCCCGCGGCCGGGCAGGGTCATCGCGGACATCCCGGTCCCGTTCGGATACCCGCGGCTGCCCGGTCTCCGCTACACACCGGAATTCGGCGCGCTGTGCGGCGAGGTTTCCAGCCATCTGAGGAGCGTGTGATGAGCACCGCGGACACCGGCACCAGCCTCAAGCCAGAAGAAGTCAGGACCGCGGATGAGGAACGGGCGGCGGTGGCCGCCGCCTCCGCGGCACCGTCCGGGCCGGGCGGCCTCGGGGCGGCGGCGGCCTCGCTCGGCACCAGGGTCGGGCTGCCGGCCGCCGTGGCCGGGGTGATCATCGGGCTGTGGTACTTCGTCTCCGAGGTGGTGCTCAACTCCTACCAGCGGTTCATGCTCCCGCCGCCGCACCGGGTCCTTGAGGTCGGTTTCCTCACCTGGTCCAACTTCACCGCGCTGGTGAGCGCCCTCGGCACCACCGCCGAGGTGACGTTCAGCGGGCTGGCGATCTCGATCGTCCTCGGCGTCGGCACGGCCCTGCTGATGAGCCAGGCCAAGTGGGTGGAGAACGCGCTGTACCCGTGGGCGGTCGTGCTCCAGACGGTGCCGATCCTCGCGCTCACCCCGTTCCTCAGCTTCTTCTTCGGATTCGCGCTGACCAGCCGCGTCATCGTGGCGGTCATCATCGCGTTCTTCCCGATCGTCTCCAACACGCTGTTCGGCCTCCAGTCGGCGGACCACGGCATGCACGACCTGTTCTCACTGCACAAGGCCAGCCGGTGGACCCGGCTGTGGAAGCTTCAGTTCCCGGCTGCGCTGCCCGCCATGTTCGCCGGGTTCCGGGTCTCCGCCGGCCTTGCCGTGATCGGCGCGATCGTCGGCGAGTTCTTTTTCAAGCAGGGTCAGCCCGGCCTCGGCACGAACATGTCCGTCTACACCTCGCTGACCGAGGGCGAGCAGCTCTGGGCGTCCGTGCTTACCGCGAGCGCTCTCGGCATCGCCGTCTTCGTCTTCTTCGGCTGGCTGTCCCGGCGCGTCGTCGGCCGCTGGTATCACCCCGAGCGCCGCTGAGCCCGGCTGCCCCGCCCGCATCGGCCCTTCGCCGGCAGCGCGGCCGGCCGCAGATGCCCCCTCCGATTCACCCGGATCCCCGGCCGCGAGCGGCCCTGACCACAGTGGAGTACACCCTTGCGTACACCCTTGCGAATGATTCCAGGAAGATCCCGGCGTGCCGCCGCCGCGGCGGCGGCCGCGGCCTTGGCGATGACGGCGGCGGCATGCTCAAGCAGCGGTAGCGGCACCGCCGCCGGCGGCGGTGCGAGCCAGGCGGCCTCCGGCGGCTCAGCCGCCATCCCCGCCGCGGACAACCTGAAGGCGGCCGGCTGCCCGTCGACGATCGTGCTCCAGACCGACTGGAACCCCGAAGCCGAGCACGGCGGCCAGTACGAGCTGCTCGGCCCCAGCCCGTCGATCGACGCGAGCGCCAAGTCCGTCACCGGCGAACTGGTCGCGCACGGCGGCATCGACACCGGGGTACGGCTCCAGATCCGCGCCGGCGGCCCGGCGATCGGCTACCAGACCGTCAGCTCGCAGATGTACAAGGACTCCTCGATCACCCTCGGCTACGTCGGCACCGACGAGCAGATCGCGCTGTCCAAGACGCAGCCCACCGTCGCGGTCATGGCCGGCCTGGAGATCAGCCCGCAGATCCTCCAGTGGTCGCCGCAGGCGCACCCCACCTGGAAGACGATCGCCGACATCGGCAAGACCAACGCCAAGGTGCTCTACTACCAGGGCGCCTCGTACATGGACTACCTGATCGGCAAGGGCATCCTGAAGCAGAGCCAGGTCGACGGCAGCTACGACGGCACCCCGACGGCCTTCGTCGCCTCCGGCGGCCAGTACGCGGTCCAGGGCTTCGCGACCGCCGAGCCGTACATCTGGTCGCACGACGTCCGTTCCTGGGACAAGCCGCTGAAGTACCAGCTGATCGCGGACACCGGGTTCAACTTCTACCAGCAGGAGATCGCCGTCCGCAAGGATAAGCTCGCGGCTCTCGCGCCCTGCCTGAGAAAGCTCGTGCCGATCATGCAGCAGGCGATCGCCGACTACATGGCGAACCCGGAGCCGGTGGAGAAGCTCATCCTCCGGCTGGTCGCCGCGTACAACAACGGCTGGGTCTACACCCAGGGCACCGCGGACTACGCGGTCGCGACGATGAGGAAGCTCGGCATCGCCGGCAACGCCCCCGACGGCACGCTCGGCGCGTTCTACATCCCCCGGGTGCAGCATCTGATCGGAATCCTGGTGCCGATCTACGCCAGGCAGGGCAAGCAGACCCTGCCCGGCCTGAAGCCGTCCGACATCGTCACCAACCAGTTCATCGACCCGTCGATCAGCCTGAAATAGCCGGACCATGCCTGACACCAGCCTGGCAGCCGGCCGCGGCGGGGCCGGGGAGCGCGCGCTCCCCGGCTTCGCCCGGGCCGTGCTCCCCCCAGTCACCCCGATTCCGTTCGGAATCATCGAATCCCTCGCAGCCGACCTGGAGAAGGAGCTTGGCCCGGGAGCCGTGCGCACCGACGAGGCCGCTCGCCTGGCCGCGTCCGCCGACTGGGCGCACATGAGCCCGGTGCTCGCGCCGCTGCTGCCAGGCGGCGTGGCCGACGTGGTCGCCAGGCCGCGGGACTCGGCCGGCATCGCCGCCGCGGTCGGCGCGGCGCACCGGCACCGCGTCCCGGTCACCGTGCGCGGCCAGGGCACGGGGAACTACGGGCAGGCCATCCCGCTGTACGGCGGCCTGGTGATCGACACCAGCCGGGCGAACCGGATCATCGGCGTGGGCGACGGCGAGATCACCGCGGAGGCGGGCGCGTCGTTCGTCATGATGGAGAAGGCCGCCAGGAGGACCGGCCAGGAACTCGCGATCCTCCCGTCGACGGCCGGCTCCACCATCGGCGGGTTCCTCGCCGGCGGGTCGGGCGGCACCGGCTCGATCGCCAACGGGGCCATCTGGGACGGCTACATGCGCTCGCTGCTCGTCGTCCCCTGCACCGACGACGCCACCCCCGTCACGGTGCCGTTCCCGGAGAACACCGCGATGGCGCACGCGTTCGGCGTCAGCGGCGTGATCGCGGAGGCGACGGTGGAACTCAAGCCGGCCAGGACCTGGACCGGCCTGTTCGCCTCGTTCCCCGACCTGGACAGCGCGCTCGCCGCGGGCGCGGAGCTGTTCGGCCTGGAGCCGACGCCGCGGCTGCTGTCCCTGGACGAGGCGGGGATCGTGGCGACCTACCGCCCGGTGGACGCGGCCCTGCCGGCCGGCCGGGTCAGCGTCCGCGGGATCGTCACGGCCGACAGCGTCCCGGCGGCCACCGGCATGGTCGAGCGCAACGGCGGACGGGTCGACGCGGTGCGCCCCAAGGGGGCGGCGCTGATCACATCCATGTCCTACAACCACGCCACCTACCGGGTGCGCAAGATGCGGCCCGAACTCACCCACCTCCAGGCGATGGGCCCCGGCCTCACCCGCCGCCGCGCGGAGGTCGCGGCCCTGGTCCCGGAGTCGCTCATCCACCTGGAAGGATTCCGCACCGCCCGCGGCCGGGACTGGGTGGCGATGCTCTTCCTCCGCTACGACGGCCCCGACGCGCTGTACCGGCAGATGGAAGAGCTGGCCCGGGCCGAGGTCTACGTCGACGACCCGCACACCTGGGTGCTGCACCACCTCCGGCTGGCGGGCGTCCGCGAGGCCGCCCGCCGCTTCGACCCCGACGGCCTGCTCAACCCGGGGAAGCTCCCGTGACGGCCGCGGCGGGCCCCGCGGCGCGGGCCGGGCGGGGGCGCCGCCTGGCCGGGGTCTCCGGTCCAACGGGCGGGCGTCACGTGGCGGGACGGACGGCGAGCACCACCGCGGCGGCGTTGCGGCCGCTCGCGCCCCACACGCCGGCGCCGGGGAAGGTAGCCGCGCCCGTCAGGTACAGGCCGCGCACCGGCGTGGTGTAGCGGCTCAGTTCGGGCTGCCGTCCGGTCAGCGCCGCGAGCAGGCCGCCGGGGAAGGACGGCGCGTAGCCACGGTCCATGGAGAACTCGCGCTCGTAGTCGGGCGGTGTCATCGCCCGCCAGGCCCGCACCGAGTCGAGCAGCCCGGGCTCGCACGCCGACGCCAGCCGCTCCAGCCACCGCCGTGGCTCCGCCGACCCCGCCCAGCCGCCGCGCAGCGCGTACGGGGTCCAGAGCACCTCCAGGCTCACCACGTGGGCGCCGGGCGCGGGGCGCATCGCGGGGTCGCGCACCGACGGGGTGTTGACCAGGAACATCGGCGGGTCGCTGACGAGCCCGTCCCGCAGGGCGGCGGCCGCCGCGATCTGCTGGGCCGGCGCCGGGCTGATCACGATCGTCGGCACGTTGCGCAGGGCGGCGGGCAGCAGATCCGGGTCGATCGCCGCCACGGCCCGCGGCAGCGGCGGGGTGCCCGCGACCGCGTCCACCTTCGACTCATAGCCCTCCCGCCGCGCCCGGGCGGCGTGCCGGGCGCGCGTCTTCGCAGCGGCCGGCACGCCGTCCAGCCAGTCGACGAGGAGTGTCCGCGGGTCGGTGGCGTTGATCACGGTGTCCGCGGCGACCTGGCCGCCGTCGGCCAGCCGGACACCGCGGACCCGCCCGTCGGACACGGTCACGCCGACGGCCCGCGCGCCGGTCACGATCTGGCCGCCGTGCGCGCGCAGGCAGGCGGCCAGCGCCGCCGGCAGCGCGCCGCTGCCGCCTTCCGGCCGGCCGACGCCGACGAGGTGCCTGACGGCGAACCCGAGGGCGGCGAGCCCGGTGTCCGCCGCGTCCGGCGGCAGTCCCCACACCGCCGGCCCGCTGGTGGCCGCGGCGGCGATCAGCCAAGGCGGGAACCCGAAGCCGGACAGCACGCCGAGCAGGCTCCGCCGGGCCCAGCGCAGCAGCGTGCCGCTGCCGCGCAGCCCGAGCCGTGCGGCGGCGGCGATCATCAGCCGGGTACTCGCCCGGCTGCCCTGCACCGCCAGCATCAGCCGTGCCGCCGGCAACGCCTCGCGCAGGTAGCGGCGATAGGCGGCGGCCGCGGCGGGGTCGGTGCGGGCCAGCCCCGCGACGGTCCGCTCCGCCGAACGCCACTGAACGAAGGCGGGTGACTCGTCCCAGCCCACCGCGATCTGCACCGGGTCGATGTCCAGGTAGCGCAGCCCGTATGACGGCAGGCCGAGTTCCTCGACGATGCCGCTGGCCAGCACCATGGTGTGATCGCAGTTGCAGACGTTCACCCGGGCGCCGGCCGCGTCCACGGTCGCGGCGCAGCCGCCCACCTCATCACGCGCCTCGATCACGACGACCTCGCGCCCGGCCCGCGCCAGGTAGGCCGCGCAGGTCAGCCCGTTGTGGCCGGCGCCGATGACGACGATCTCGGCCCGCCCGGCCCGCCCGCCCGGCCCGCCCGTGCGGCCGCGCCCTGGCGGCCGCGCCCGGAGCGCGTCACCGGGCCGGATCACCGCGGCGGGCGCGGGTCGAACGCGGCGATCTCCGCGAGCGACCGCGCGGCGGCGGCGACCATCGCCTCATACCGCTGCTTGCCGTGCTCGGCGGTGGCACCGGTGGGGTCGCCCAGCGTCCCGTCGGTGCCGAAGTCGTCGCTCAGCCAGCCGAACGAAACCGGCTTGCCGAACCCGACCCGCTCGAAGGACGTGAGATGCTCGGGCACGCTGCGCGCGCCGAGTTCCAGCTTCACCAGGTCCGGCCGCAGGTGCAGCATCACCGAGGTCTCCTCGACGCCCGCGTGGATGCCCATGCCGAGTTCGGTGGCCGGCGACGTGCCGCCCTGGTCGGGCGGCACCGACGGGTGCATCACGAACGTGCGCAGGCCGTGCGCCAGCCGCACGTCCCTGCTGGCCACCTGGAGCAGCGCGCTGTTGCCGCCGTGCCCGTTGAGGAAGACGAGCTTGCGGACGGGCGTGGCGGCCACGCAGCGCGCGATCTCGTCGAGCACGGTCAGCAAGGTGGCGGCCGAAAGCCACAGCGTGCCGGGCGACCAGGCGTGCTCGTTGGACTTGCTGACCGCGAGCGACGGCAGCAGGAGCAGGCCGAGCTCGTCGCCGTAGCCGGCCACCACGTCGCGGGCAAGTGTGTCGGCGACCACGAAATCGGTGTTCAGCGGCAGGTGGGGGCCGTGCTGCTCGGCCGAACCGACCGGCAGGATCGCGACGGTCCCGGGGCTGAGCTCGCCGAATTCCGGCGCCCTCAGCTCGGTCCACAGGCGGGTCATGGCATCACCTCGGTGTCTGCTGGGCTGTCTGCTGGGCTGTCTGCTGGCAGGAGCGGGAGGACCTCCCGGGCGAAGCGCGTCATCTGCTCCTTCGCCCGCAGGTAGCTGTCGCCTGGCATGGCCGGGAAGATCACCAGGTCGGTCAGGCCGAGCAGGTCATCGAGCACGCCGATCGCCGCGGCCACATCATCGGCCGTGCCGACCGCCCACGGTCCCTGGGCCATCGAGTCCTCCAGCGCCGGCACGAAGTCGCCGCTGGCGGGCCGCCCGTCCGGCCCGACGTAGCCGCGCCCCCAGCCATAGGGGGCGAGGAACCGCCAGAACTCGTCGTGCCCGTCGCGGACCGCGGCGACCGCCTGTTCACGGGTGTCGCCGACGGCCACGTTGAGCACCAGCATCCGCTTCTCGCCGCGTCGCAGCGGCCGTCCGTGCGCCTGCTCGTAGTTGGCGGCGAACGCGTGCCAGTCGGCGGCGAGCCGGCTGCGCTCCTTGAGCCAGAAGACGCCGCCGAGCCCGCGGGCCGGCACGGCCCGCAGGGTCGGCGGGCTGGTCACGGCCTGCCAGGTCTCGAACGGGTACGCCGGCCGCGGCACCAGGGTCAGCTCGGTGACCTCGCCGCCCCGGTCGGGGATGCCCGGCGGCGGGAGGCAGAAATGCTTGCCCGAGTAGCTGAAGCTTTCCTGCCGCAGGGCGAGCTGGAGCACGTCGAGGCTTTCCTCGGTGACCTCGCGGTTGATCCGGTCCGCCTCGGCAGCCGAGGGGTTGTCGTATGAGCCGACCGACACCCGGCCGGCGGTGAGCGGCAGCATTTCCCGGGGCACCGTGCCGCGCCCGACGCCGAGGATGCCGCGGCCGCCGGACAGGTTGTGGAGCATCGCGAAGTCCTCGGCGAGCCGGAGCGGATGCCACTGCCCCACGACGTTGAACATGGTGCCGATCCGCAGCCTGGTGGTGCGGGCGGCGAGGAACGCCGAGAACAGCAGGCCGTTCGGCACGACCTCATAGCCCTCGTGCTGGAAGTGGTGCTCGGTCAGCCAGAAGCTGTCGTAGCCGAGCTGCTCGGCCAGTTCCCCGCAGGCGAGCAGCTCGCGGTGGGCGTGGCCGATCGCCTCCTGGCCGTACCTGCGGTCGGGCGGAGCGGTGCCGCCCATTCCCGCGTCGGGCATCTCGACGCCGCCGAACATGAACACCCCGACCCGCACGAGCCTCGCCTCCGTGAATGTTGACCTGATCAACATGATCGGGACGCCGTGTCACGGTCATGTCAGGCGGGTGTTTCGGCTCCGCTAACTGGCCGGCTCCCCATGGCTGTGCGGCCGCCGCGAGGCCGCACGGTTCCCGGCCGGTCAGGCGTGCGCCGCCGGCGGCCGGTTCTGCTGGACGACGACCAGCCGGACGTCCTCGTCGCTCAGGCTGCGCCAGCGGTGACGCAGGCCCCCGGCGTAGTAGACGCTGTCGCCGGCGGCCGCCGTGCGGAACTCGCCCTCGATGTCTATCTCGATGACCCCGCGGACGACGTAGACGAACTCCTCGCCGTCGTGCCGGTAGTAATCGTCGAATTCGCGCGGTGCCCCGTTGAACTCCACCGGCAGCATCGCGCGCTCGCCGCGCACCAGCGGCCGGACGTAGCCGCCCGGCGAGTCGACCGGCGTGACCAGCTCGTCCGCGCGCCGGACGACGCTCACCGGCTCGGCGCCGGGGGCCGCGGGCAGCTCGGAACCGGCCATGAGCGCCTGCGCGGTGGTGCCGAGCGCGGCGGCGATCGCCGTCAGCGACCGCATGCTCGGCCGGGCCAGGCCGCGCTCGAGCTGGCTGAGGAACGGGTGGGACAGCCCCGCGCCCGCGGCGACCTCCACGAGGGTCATCCCGAGCCGGCGGCGCCTCGCCCGGATCGCCCCGCCAAGGCGCAGCCCGGCGTCTTCGGTGTAGCTGGTCATCCCTGCCTCTTGTGGGTGCTCACTTTACCCGGGTCCGGCCCGTCCGGTTAGCCAGGGCCGGCCCGGTTAGCAGGGTCCGGCCCGCCCGGCCGGGGTCGCCGCCGTTCCGCCGCGCGGCGGGTTTACCCGGCGGCCGGCGGCCGCAGCACGGTGAACTCGGGGAACTCGTGCCGGATGGCGGGCCGCAGCAGCAGGTCGGTGCCCGGCCGTCCGGCGCTCGTCCCGGCGACGACCGACTCGAAGGCGTCGGCTGCCGCCGCGAGGAACGCCGGGCCGACGCGGTAGCGGAGGGTGTGCGCCGGGTAGATCGCGCTCAGCTGGCCGGCCAGTTCGTCCGCGAGCTTGCGCAGCGTCGCCGCGAACACCTCGATCTCGGCGTCCGGCGTGTGCGCCCAGAAGTCGCCCGTGATCAGGGTGTCGCCGGCGAACAGCAGGCCGGCCCGCTCATCGAGCAGGCAGATGGAGTCCGGCGAGTGCCCCGGGGTGTACAGCACCGTCAGGTCACGGCCGCCCAGGCCGATCCGCTCGCCGTCGGCGAGCGGCCGGGGCTCGGGCCCGGCCGGCACCGCCCACCGGGCGGCGCCTTCCGGCAGCGGGCGCGGCCGGGTGGCGGCGGTGAACAGGTGGAAGAAGCGGTCGTCGGCCTCCCTGGCCCGCTCGTAGGCCGACAGCTGAGCGCGGGCGACCTCCAGGTAGCCGGCCAGGTAGTCCGCGTCGACCGGCCGCGCCAGCGGCCCGGCCGCGAGCGGGTGGGCGGCCACGTCGGCGAACCGCCAGTTGCCGCCCCGGTGGTCGCTGTGGCTGTGCGTGTTGACGGCGAGGACGGGCAGGTCCGTCAGCGCGGCGGCGGCCGACGCGATGTCCGCGATGCCGAGCCCGGTGTCCACGAGCACGGCCCGCTCCGTTCCCGTGATGAGGAAGCAGTTGACGTGGCCCGGCTCGCCGACCAGCCAGGTTCCCGGTCCGGCCGCCTCGACAGCGAACCACCTGGACCAGTCGTCACCGCCGTCAATGTTGGTCACGGTGACATTCTGGGCGCGGCGCATTACCGCGGCGTTACCCGGGCATTGCCGGCACCGGGCCGGCCTCGGACTCGTGCAGGATCGGGGCGCTCAGGCGCCCATGCCGCGTTTCCCATGGCTCCTCCGGAAGCGCGGGCACGCTCGCGCTCAAGCCCGCGGAGGTGTCGTGCGCGCACACCGGGACGTTCATGCGTCCAGCCCGGTCACCGCCCGATGATCATCCGCTGGATCTCGCCCGTCCCCTCCAAGGTCGTGAAGATCCTGGCGATACGGGCAGTTTCCGCAGGTCAGCGGCATGCTGGCCCCCTGGTATCAGCACCGATTCAGCACGCCCCGCCCGAGATGAATCCCGGTTCCGGGTCGGCACGTGTCGGCTTTCGGTCGTGGTACGAACGCACGCCGAGAAGGTGGTTGAGCACTTCGGGGGCTGCTATGGCAGCTACGCCGAGCGGGTTCATCCGAGGTAAATTTGCTCGCTGACCTGCACTTATACCGTTTTCAGGATACCCGCTCCTGCGGGCGGCGGCGCGCGGACGGGCCACACGCGGGCCGGGCGACCGGGAATGCGGGAGTGTCCCGGACCACCGGCTGTCGTGCCGACATGGCGTGGCTACGGGGCCCGGACAGCAGCCAGCCACACGCGAGATCCTCACCCGCACGCTGGAGTGCCCCAATCCCGAAGCGCTCAGGCTCGCAGGCAAGCGGGAGCCGCTAAGCGGTTAATCACCTGGGCTGATGCCGCGGTTCCGCGAGCATGAGCGCATGGCCCGGAGTCATCCTGACGTTCATCGTGGTTGCCCTTCTGCTGAGTGCTGTGCCTGGACCGGACACGCTGCTGGTTCTCCGCGCGGGGCTGCGTGGCGGCCGGGCGCACGCGATAGCGTCCGCGCTCGGGTGCGCAGCGGGCTCGCTGGTGTGGGGCAGCGCGGCGGCGGTAGGCATCGCGACCCTGCTGGAGCGGTCAGCGGCCGCGTACGAGATCGTCAAGCTAGCAGGAGCCGGATACCTCATCTTCCTCGGCGCCAGGACCCTGCGGGCTGCCCGCCGGGCCGGCCGGCTCACGATCGACGAGGGTGCCCGCGCGGCTGCGCCGCCACGGGCGAGAATGGGCCTGTTCTACGTGGCCGTCATCCCCTAGGTCGTTCCGCACTCCATCCCCATCCTGCGCGGAACGCTGATGTGAAGCGACCCGGGTTTCATGCACGCCTCGTTACGTGTGTGCCTGGGCCGGGTGGCCGGCCAGGCCATGGTAGTACTCGGCTTCGGCCTCCGCTGGAGGACGCCGGCCGAGGCGGTGCATGAGCCT
>DATGLH010000163.1:0-24872 GCA_035294225.1 Trebonia sp. | reverse complement strand
GCCCGTTGAGTAGGATGGCAGCATCCCACCGTCACCAGCCGCTACGCGCGCGGACGCGCGGCAGCGCCGAGCCGTGAGGGCATCATGACCGAGTCGCCGAAGTTTTCCCCGGTAGGCCTCACCTTCGATGACGTGCTGCTGCTGCCGGCGCACTCACAGGTGATGCCGAGCGAGGCGGACACCAGCACGCGGATCACCCGCCGCTACCGGCTGCGCATCCCGCTGGTCTCGTCCGCGATGGACACGGTGACCGAAGCCCGGATGGCGATCGCGATGGCGCGCCAGGGCGGTGTCGGCGTGCTGCACCGGAACCTGTCCATCGAGGAGCAGGCGCAGCAGGTGGACCTGGTGAAGCGGTCCGAGGCCGGGATGGTGACCGACCCGGTGACCTGCGGCCCGGACGCGACGCTCGCGGACGTGGAGCGGCTGTGCGCCCGGTACCGGATCTCCGGGGTCCCGGTGACCAGTGACGATGGCATCCTGCTCGGGATCGTGACGAACCGCGACATCCGGTTCGAGACCGATCACTCCCGGCCGGTGGCGGACGTGATGACGCCGATGCCCCTGGTCACCGCGCCGGTCGGGGTGGCGCCGGACGAGGCGCTGCGGCTGCTCAAGCAGCACAAGGTGGAGAAGCTGCCGCTCGTCGACGACGCCGGCAGGCTGCGCGGCCTCATCACCGTCAAGGACTTCACCAAGAGCGAGAAGTTCCCCAACGCCACCAAGGATCCCAGCGGGCGGCTGGTCGTGGGCGCCGCGGTCGGGGTGGGCGAGGACGCCAAGCGCCGCGCGCAGGCCCTCGTCGAGGCGGGCGCGGACTTCCTCGTCGTCGATACCGCGCACGGCCACCAGCAGTCGGTGCTGACCATGGTGGCGCAGGTCAAGGCGAACGCGGACATCGAAGTGATCGGCGGCAACGTGGCGACCCGGGCCGGGGCGCAGGCGCTGATCGACGCCGGAGCGGACGGCGTGAAGGTGGGCGTCGGGCCGGGCTCGATCTGCACCACGCGCGTCGTCGCCGGAGTCGGCGTCCCGCAGGTGACCGCGATCTACGAGGCGTCCCTGGCGGCCCGGCCGGCGGGGATTCCGGTCATCGGGGACGGCGGCCTGCAGTACTCCGGCGACATCGCCAAGGCGATCGCGGCGGGCGCGGACACCGTGATGCTCGGCAGCCTGCTGGCCGGCTGCGAGGAGAGCCCCGGCGAGATGGTCTTCGTCAACGGCAAGCAGTACAAGATGTACCGGGGCATGGGCTCCCTCGGCGCGATGCGCAACCGGGAGCGCGGCAAGTCCTACTCCAAGGACCGGTACTTCCAGGACGACGTGCTGCGCGAGGACAAGCTGATCCCGGAGGGGATCGAGGGGCAGGTGCCCTACCGCGGACCGCTCGCCGCGGTGGCCGAGCAGCTGGTGGGCGGGCTGCGCATGGCCATGGGATACTGCGGCGCGCGGACCGTCGCCGAGCTGCAAGACGCCCGGTTCATCCAGATCACGGCCGCCGGCCTGAAGGAAAGCCACCCGCACGACGTGCAGATGACGGTCGAGGCCCCGAACTACAGCGGCAGGAAGTAAGCGGTCACGTGACGGATATGGAAATCGGGCGCGGCAAGACCGGGCGCCGGGCGTACACGCTCGACGAGATCGGGATCGTTCCCGCGCGCCGGACCCGCGACCCCGAAGAGGTGTCGATCACCTGGCAGATCGACGCGTACCGGTTTGACCTGCCGCTGATCGCCTGCCCCATGGACAGCGTGGTCTCGCCCGCGACGGCGATCACGATCGGCCGGCTCGGCGGCCTCGGCGTGCTGGACCTTGAGGGCCTGTGGACACGGTTCGAGGACCCTGAGCCGCTCCTGGAGGAGGTGGCGGAACTCGGCGAGGATGCGGCCACCCGGCGGCTCCAGGAAATCTACGCCGAGCCGATCAAGGAGGAGCTGATCGGGCGGCGGATCGAGGAGATCTCCCGGGCGGGCGTGATCACCGCGGCGCGGCTGTCGCCGCAGCGTACCGCGCGGTACCACAAGGCGGTCGTGGACGCGGGCGCCGACATCTTCGTCATCCGCGGCACCACCGTGTCGGCGGAGCACGTGTCCGGCCGCACCGAGCCGCTGAACCTGAAGCAGTTCATCTACGAACTCGACATCCCCGTCATCGTGGGCGGCTGCGCCACCTACACGGCCGCCCTGCACCTGATGCGCACCGGCGCGGCCGGCGTGCTCGTCGGGTTCGGCGGGGGATCGGGGCACACCACTGCCGCGGTGCTCGGCGTCGCGGTGCCGATGGCCACCGCGATCGCGGACGTAGCGGCTGCCCGCCGCGACTACCTGGACGAGTCCGGCGGCCGGTACGTGCACGTGATCGCCGACGGCTCGATGACCCGCAGCGGTGACATCGCCAAGGCACTCGCGCTCGGCTCCGACGCCGTCATGGTCGGCTCGCCGCTGGCACGCGCCGAGCAGGCGCCAGGGCGCGGCTACCACTGGGGCAGTGAGGCCAACCACCCGGAGCTGCCCCGCGGCGCCCGCGTGAGGGTCGGCACGATCGGCACCATGGAGCAGATCCTGCACGGCCCGTCGACCGTCCCGGACGGGTCGATGAACCTGATGGGAGCGCTCCGCCGCACGATGGCGACCGCCGGATACACGGACCTGAAGGAGTTCCAGCGGGTCGAGGTGGTCCTCACCCCGCCGGACACGCGGTCCCGCTAGACTTCCTGGCCATGGCTACTCGTCGCGTCTTCTCCGGCATCCAGCCGACCGCCGATTCGTTCCACCTCGGCAACTACCTCGGCGCCGTCCGCCAGTGGGTGGAGCTCCAGGAGACCCGCGACGCCATCTACTGCGTGGTGGACCTGCACGCGATCACGGTGCCGTACGACCCGGACGCGCTGCGCCGGCGGACCCGGGTGGCCGCCGCCCAGCTGATCGCCGCGGGCCTCGACCCCGAGCACTGCATCCTGTTCGTGCAGAGCCAGGTGCCCGAGCACGCCGAGCTGAGCTGGATTCTCGGCTGCCTGACCGGCTTCGGCGAGGCGAACCGGATGACCCAGTTCAAGGACAAGACCGCGCGCGGCGGCGCCGAGGCGGCGTCGGTCGGGCTGTTCACCTACCCGATCCTGCAGGCCGCTGACATCCTGCTGTACCGGGCCGACGAGGTGCCGGTGGGCGAGGATCAGCGGCAGCACCTGGAGCTGTCCCGGACGCTCGCGCAGCGGTTCAACCACCGATTCGGCGAGACCTTCGTGACGCCCGCGCCCTACATCCTCCCCGCGGTGTCGAAGATCACCGACCTGCAGGACCCGGCCAGCAAGATGAGCAAGTCGTCCTCGTCCCCGCAGGGCATCATCGACCTGCTCGACGAACCGGACGTGATCAGGCGCAAGATCGCGCGCGCGGTGACCGACGCCGAGACGGTCGTGCGCGTGGACGAAGAGGCCAAGCCCGGCGTGACCAACCTGCTGCGGATCTACTCGGCGCTGTCGGGGGAGCCGGCCGACTCGATCGCCGAGCGCTACGGCGACTCCGGCTACGGCACGTTCAAGAAGGACCTCGGCGAGCTCGTGGCGGACACGTTCGCCCCGATCAGGGAGCGGACCGCGAAGATCCTCGCCGACCCCGGCGAACTCGACCGCGTGCTCCTCGACGGCGCCCGCCGCGCCGGCGCGATCGCCCGCGAGACCATGGCCACCGTCCGCGCCCGGTGCGGCCTGCCGCCGGTCGCCTGACCCCGCGGCCCCCGCGGCACCCCCTGCGGCACCCGCCGCACCCCGCGGCACCCGCCGCACCCCGCGGGGGCCGGAATCCCCCCTCCCGCCGCGGCGGCACGCCCACGTACCCTGGCCCCATGGAATTGTCTGAGTCCGGGTTTCCCGTCGCTCCCGTGTACGATCAGCACGCGCTTTCGGACTTCAACCCGGACACGCAGCTAGGCAAGCCCGGTGAGTATCCGTTCACCCGCGGCGTGTATCCGGGCATGTACACCAGGCGTCCGTGGACCATCAGGCAGTACGCGGGATTCTCGACGGCCAGCGAGTCCAACCGCCGGTATCACCAGCTGATACGCAATGGCACCATGGGCCTGTCGGTCGCCTTCGACCTGCCGACCCAGATGGGGTACGACTCCGACGCGCCGGTGAGCCATGGCGAGGTCGGCAAGGTGGGCGTGGCGATCGACAGCCTGCGGGACATGCGGATCCTGTTCGACGGCATCCCGCTGGACAAGGTCTCCACGTCGATGACGATCAACGCGCCCGCCGCGGTGCTGCTGCTGATGTACCAGACGGTCGCCGAGGAGCAGGGCGCGGACCCCAAGACGCTCAGCGGCACCATCCAGAACGACATCCTCAAGGAGTACATCGCGCGCGGAACCTACATCTACCCGCCGCGGCCCAGCCTGCGGCTCGTGGCCGACACGTTCGCCTACTGCCGGGCCGAGCTGCCGAAGTGGAACACGATCTCCATCTCCGGCTACCACATGGCCGAGGCCGGCGCCACGCCCGTGCAGGAGATCGCGTTCACCCTCGCCAACGCCAAGGAGTACGTCAACGCGGCGCTGCGGGCGGGCCTGCGGGTCGACGAGTTCGCGCCGCGGCTGTCGTTCTTCTTCGTCGCGCGGACGACGCTCCTGGAGGAGGTCGCCAAGTTCCGCGCCGCCCGCCGGATGTGGGCCCGGATCATGAAAGAGGAGTTCAAGGCCGGCGACCCGAGGTCGCAGATGCTCCGCTTCCACACGCAGACCGCGGGCGTCCAGCTCACCGCGCAGCAGAAGGAGGTCAACCTGGCCCGGGTGACGATCCAGGCGCTCGCCGCGGTGCTCGGGGGCACCCAGTCACTGCACACGAACTCCTACGATGAGGCGATCGCGCTGCCCAGCGAGAAGGCGGCCCGGCTGGCGCTGCGGACACAGCAGGTCATCCAGGCCGAGACCGACCTGACCAAGACGGTGGACCCGTTCGCCGGCTCGTACGCCATCGAGTCCATGACCGGCGAGATCGAGGCCGCCGCGAGCGAGCTCATGGCCAGGATCGAGCAGATGGGCGGCGCGCTCGCCGCCATCGAGCGCGGCTTCCAGAAGTCCGAGATCGAGCGCTCCGCCTACCAGGTGGCGAAGGAGACCGACGACGGCACGCGGGTCGTCGTCGGGGTGAACAAGTTCACCGGGGACGAGGAGGAGCCGTACGAGCCGCTGCGCGTCGATCCCGGGATCGAGCAGGCGCAGGCGGAGCGGCTGCGGCAGCTCCGGCGGGACCGCGACCAGCTGGCCGTCGGCAAGCGGGTCAGCGCGCTCAAGGCGGCCGCGGAAGGCGAGGACAACGTCCTGCCGCCCATCAGGGACGCGCTCCGCGCCGGGGCCACCCTCGGCGAGGTCTGTGACGCGCTGCGCGAGGTCTGGGGAGTCTACCAGCCGCCGGACCTTCCGTAACCCGGCCGGCACCGGGCAATAGGGTGGATAGTGCCGGTCCGGGTACGGTTCAATCCCGGGCAGCGGGAAATCGTTAGTGGCGCCCCCCTTTCTTTGCGCAATTCCCGCCACCTGGAGGTTGTCATGACGATTGGCTGGAGGCCCTCCCCTGGACCGACGCTCGGCGTCGAATGGGAGGTGCAGCTCATCGACGCGCGGACGCGCATGCTCCGTCAGGACGCCGCCACGGTGCTGGCCGGCCTGCCGGGGCTGCAGGAAAGCGGCGAGCATCCCAAGGTGAGGCATGAGCTGATGCAGTCCACGGTCGAGGTCGTGACCGGGATCTGCGGGACGGTCGACGAAGCCAAGGCCGACCTTTCCGCGACGATAAAGGAGTTGCAGCGATCCGCCGAGCCGCACGGGATCGTGCTGGCCGGCGCGGGCACCCATCCGATAAGCGACTGGCGGGACGCGAAGATGGCGCCGAGCCAGCGCTATTCGGAGCTCGTGGAGCAGATCCAGTGGCCCGCCCGCAGGTTGCAGACCTTCGCGGTCCACGTGCACGTGGGGCTGCGGGACGCGGACCGGGTGATGCCGATCATCAACGCCCTCACCACCTACCTGCCGCACTTCCTCGGGCTCACGGCGTCGAGCCCGTTCTGGTCCGGCCAGGACACCGGCCTCGCCTCGGCGCGCTCGGTAGTGTTCGGCGCGCTGCCGAACACCGGCCCGGCGCCCGGGCTGCCCGACTGGAAGCGCTTCGAGGAGTACATGGGCACCCAGCTGCGGGCGGGGACCATCCGCACCATCAAGGAAGTGTGGTGGGACGTCCGCCCGCATCCGGACTTCGGCACCGTGGAGATCCGCGTCGCCGACGCCGTTCCGACCTTCAGGGAGATCGGCATGGTAGCCGCGCTCGCGCAGTGCATGGTGCAGCTCTTCGACACCCAGCTGGACCGCGGATACCAGCTGCTGAGCAGGTCGCCGTGGGTGGTGCGGGACAACAAGTGGCGGGCCACCAGGTACGGGCTAGACGCTATCGTGATCACCGACGACTCCGGGACGACCGCGCCGCTGCGAGATGAGATATACGAGCTGCTGCGCGACCTGGAGCCGGTAGCATGGCGGCTCGGCTGTGCCGGGGAGCTCGCGGTCGCGTCCGAGGTGCTCGAGTGCGGCGCCTCGTACGAGCGGCAGCGTGCCGTGCACGCCGCCTACGGCGACCTGACCAGCGTGGTGGACGCGCTCGTCACCGAGTTCGCCGAGGACCGGTTCGTCCTCGGCGGGGATGGTGGGCATGGAGGGTAATCACCTCACCGCGGACCTGGACGCCTTCCTCGCGGCGCGCGAGGCGGAGCTGATCGAGTTCCGCCGCGACCTGCACGCGCATCCGGAGCCAGGCAACCGTGAGTATCGCACTACCCGGCTGGTCGCGGAGCGGCTGGCCGCGGCCGGCCTGCACCCGGTGCGGCTGCCCGGGGGAACCGGCCTGCTCGCCGACGTCGGCCCGGGGCCGGGGGGATATGGGAGGACGGGCGGCCTCCCCGGGGCGCACGCCGTCGCTCTCCGGGCTGACCTCGATGCCCTTCCGATGACGGACGAGAAGGATGTCCCGTACCGGTCCACGGTGCCCGGCGCCTGCCACGCGTGCGGCCACGACGTGCACACGGCAGTGCTGCTGGGCGCCGGCCTGTTCCTCGCGGAGCAGGCGCGGGCGGGGCTGCTGCCGGGGCCGGTCAGGCTGATCTTCCAGCCGGCCGAAGAGCTCAGCACCGGCGCACGGGACGTCATCGCCGCGGGCGGGCTGACGTCAGTCGGCCGGATCTTCACGCTGCACTGCGACCCGAGGCTGGACGTGGGCAAGGTGGGCGTCCGCGCGGGGGCCATCACCGCCGCCTGCGACAAGATCAAGGTGACGGTGACCGGTCCGGGCGGGCACACCGCGCGCCCGCACCTGACCGCCGACGTGGTGTACGCGCTCGGGAAGATCGTGACCGAGCTGCCGGCCGCGCTGTCCCGCCGGGTCGACCCCCGGTCGGGCCTGAGCCTGGTGTGGGGCAGGATCAGCGCCGGGTCGGCGGCGAACGCGATCCCCGGCGAGGGGACGGCCGAGGGCACGGTGCGCTGCCTGGACGAGGAGGCGTGGCGCTTCGCGGGCGAGCTGGTCGGGGAGCTGGTCCGGTCGGTGGCCGCCGCCTACAACGTGACCGCGGACCTCGAATACCTGCGCGACGTCCCGCCGACGGTGAACGAACAGACCAGCGCCGCCATGTTCTCCGCCGCCGTGGCGGCCGCGCTGGGACCGGAAGCGGTGGCGCACACGCGGCAGAGCCTGGGCGGCGAGGACTTCGCCTGGTACCTGTCGTCGGTGCCCGGCGCGCTGGCCAGGCTCGGCACCAGGACGCCGGGGGCGGCGGCGTGCCGCGACCTGCACCAGCCGGCCTTCGACGTCGACGAGCGGGCGATCGGCGTCGGCGTCCGCGTCCTGGCGGCCACCGCCCTGACCGCGCTGTGGCAGCACGGGCCGGCCGCCGCCCCTACGGCCACGGCGGGCCCGGTGGCGCACCGGCCCGCTCCCGCGACCAGTGACTGACACCTCCGGCACGGGCTCCCCGCGGACGTTCCGGTCCCCGTTCGCGGTCGCGGTCTGGTGGCTGTGGGTGCTGTTCGCGGCCGCCAACCTGATCGACCTGGCCGTGCAGGGCAGGGATCACTTCTCCGTCGTGGTCGCGTTCGCCCTGCTGCTGATCACCGGCGTGGTGTACGCGACGGCGCAGCGGCCGCGCGTCGTCGCCGACGGCGACGGGCTGACGATCGTGAACCCGCTGCGCGACCACCGGGTCGGCTGGGCGGCCGTCGCCGGGATCGACAGGGGCGACCTGCTGTGCGTGCGGTGCGAATGGCCGCTCGGCGGCCATGGCGAAGGCGGCACGGCGCAGCGGGTCATCTACGTGTGGGCGGTGCAGACGCCGCGCCGCAGGCAGGCCGCCGCCCGGCTGCGCGCGCAGTCCCGCCCGGGGGGCGGGGGACCGTTCGGCTCGCCCGCGCCGGCCGGCGCCGCCGGCGAGCCGCCTGTCGTCCCGGACTCCGAGCGTGTAGCGGCCGAGCTGACCGCGCTCGCCGAACGGGCGCACGCGGCCGCGGCGGGCGGGCCCGCCAGCCCCCCGGTGAGCGCCTGGCACTGGCCCGCGTTCGCCGCCGTCGTCGTCCCCGCGCTCGCGCTGCTCGTCGCGGTGCTCGTCTTACGCCGGCAGCTGGCCGGCGGCGGCCGGCGGGTTGGACGGCCGTGAGCGCAGCCACTCTACGTAGTCGTCGGGCGCGCCTGCCTTGATCGCCGCGTCCACCAGGATGGACAGGTGCCGCGCGGAAGGCAGCCCGCCCTCGTAGGCGTCGAGCACGTACAGCCAGGCGAGCAGGTCCCCGTCCAGGGTCTGCACCCGGACCTTGAGCTTGCGGTAGAAGCCGAGGGTCACCCCGTCCCAGGTGTCGAGCTCTTTCTCGTCGATCTCGGGAACGTCGTAAAGCACGACGAATACCCGCTGGGCGGGGTCCTCGACGACAGTGGTGAGCGCACCGTCCCAGCCGATGTCCTCACCGCCGAAAGTCAGGCGCCAGCCCTCGAGCCACCCGGTGCCCCGCTGCGGGGAATGCGGGCAGCGTTCGAGCATCTGCGCCGGATCCATGTTGCTGCCGTAGGCGGCGTATAGTGCCACGCTGCCTAAGCGTACGGCGTAATCGCCGGGGGCGGCGTGCAACGGAGGAGGGAACGTACGGGATAATCGCCTGACGTGACACTGCCACGCCCACGTGTCGCCATCCTGGGCGGCGGACCCGGCGGCTATGAGGCCGCGCTGGTGGCCGCGCAGCTCGGCGCCGAGGTGACCGTCATCGACGAAGACGGCCTCGGCGGCGCCTGCGTGCTCACCGACTGCGTCCCCAGCAAGACACTGATCGAGTCCTCGTCCACGATGACCTCGCTGGGCCGTTCGGCCTCGCTGGGCCTACAGCTCGCCAGCGGCGCCAACCCGGTGCTCGGCGTGGACGCGCCCGCCCTGTACGCGCGGATCAAGGCGCTCGCGGCGGCGCAGTCGCACGATATAGCCGAGCACGTCGCGGCCGAGGGCGTCCGGATCATCCGGGCCAGGGGCGAGCTGGCCGGCCCGCACACGATCGAGGCCGCCGGGACGGCGGTCCAGGCGGACGTGGTGCTGATCGCGACCGGGGCGAGCCCGCGGACGCTGCCGGACGCGCGGCCCGACGGCGAGCGCATCCTCACCTGCCGGCAGATCTACGACCTGCCGGAGCTGCCCGAGGAGCTCATCGTGGTCGGCTCCGGGGTGACCGGCGCCGAGTTCGCCAGCGCCTACCAGGCGCTCGGTTCGCGGGTCACGCTGGTGTCGTCCAGGGACCGCGTGCTGCCGCACGAGGACAAGGACGCGGCGGTTGTCATCGAGGGCGTGTTCCGGCGGCGCGGCATGAACGTGCTCAGCAGGTCGCGGGCCGAGGCGGTGCACCGCAAGGGCGACGCGGTGGTGGTCACCCTGGCCGACGGCCGGACGCTGGCCGGCTCGCACTGCCTGCTCACCGTCGGGATGGTGCCGAGCACGGCGGGGATCGGCTGCGAGCGGGCCGGCGTCAACCTCGACAGCCGCGGCTTCATCGAGGTGGACCGGGTGTCGCGCACGACCGCGCCCGGCGTGTACGCGGCGGGCGACTGCACGGGGGTGCTGATGCTCGCCTCGGTGGCCGCGATGCAGGGGCGGATCGCGATGTGGCACGCGCTCGGCGAGGCGGTGCAGCCGATCCGGCTCAGCCACGTGGCGTCCACGATCTTCACCGACCCGGAGATCGCCTCGGTCGGCGTCTCGCAGGCGGCGGTGGACCGCGGCGAGGTCGCCGCCCGCGTCGTCAAGCAGCCGCTGGCCACCAACCCGCGCGCGAAGATGGCCGGAATCCGCGACGGGTTCGTCAAGATCTTCGCCCGCCCCGGCACCGGCATGGTGCTCGGCGGCGTGGTCGTCGCGCCGCGCGCGAGCGAGCTGATCCTGCCGATCTCGATCGCGATCGAGCAGAACCTGTCGGTGGATCAGATCGCGCACACGTTCTCGGTCTACCCGTCGCTGTCCGGCAGCGTCACCGAGGCGGCCCGCACGGTCATGGAGTTCGGCACCGACGCCATCTTCTGAGCGTCACCTCCCCGCGCACGCCGTCGATCACGACATCGGCCCGCTCCGGCGTCCGCTCGCGGGCGAGCAGCGCGTCCTCCTGGGCCGCCCACTGGTCCCAGTGCGGCGCGAACACCTCACCGTCGCGGTCAAGAGCCCTTTTCTTCCGAACGGAAGGCGGCGCCTCCAGCCACACCAGCAGGCTCGCGAAGGCGGCCGCCCTGCATGCCCCGGCCCCGGCTCCCTCCGCGATCAGCAGCTCCGGCGGGTCGAGCGGGACCGGCTCGGCCCACCGGCGCGCCGCCCAGTCGTAGCGGGGTACACGCGGCGCCCGTCCGGCCGCGAGCGGCTCGAGAACCTCACGGACCAGGAGGTCTATCCCGTCTTCCAAGCCGTCCCACCCGCCGTAGAGATCCTCCAGCGACACCACGGGCGCGCCCAGTTCCCCGCTCAGCGCCGTCGCCAGCGAGGTCTTCCCCGCCCCGGACCGCCCGTCGATCGCCAGCACCCGCGTCCGCCCCGCACGCGGCGCCGCGGCCCGCAGCGCGGCCCCGAGCGGCCCGGCCACGCTGCTGATGGCACCCGCCTCACCTGCGATTTCCCTCACGAAAACCGCCTCGCCCCCCGCGCCCGCTGCTCACTTACTGCTCGCATACCGCCCGCGTCTGAGGCCGGCGGGCCGCACCTCACACGATAGGGTTTGCGGCCGGCGGGCCACACACCCCACACGACACGGAAGTCGCGCGGCCTGACATGGAGCGAGGAAGCGTTCTGGGGCAGTGGGGCACGATCCCAGCAAGAGTGGGGCTGTGGGGCACAGCCCCAGCCGGGGCCGGCGGCGTAGGAGGTGCGGCCGGGGATCCATCGCACGTCAGTGGGTGGGGTGGCCGAGGTCGGGGTCGTCGGGGACCGGGAGGCCATGCTGGCGCAGCCGGGCGGCGCGCACGTCGTCGGCGCTGATGAGGACCGTCCCCACGCTGGCGATCAGCGCGAACGCGGGCACCGCGGCCCGCAGCCAGCCCGGACCGGGCAGGAACGCCAGGCCGGCGCAGATCGGCACCATGAGGACGAGCAGCCGCCTGACCGTGCGCCCGCGCCAGCCCGCGTCGGTCAGCTCGTGCCGCACCCACTCCCGGTTCTCGGCGGGCAGCCGGAACCCCACCGCGAACAGCAGCCAGCCCCAGAGACTGGGATCTCCCGGCAGCCGGTGCCTCACGGTCATCAGTCCTTCGGTGATCAGTCCTTGATCTGGCAGATCTCGGTGTCGGCCGCGACCGTCTGGCCGGCCTCCACGGCAAGGCCGGTGACCGTTCCGTCCTTGTGCGCGGTCAGCGGCTGCTCCATCTTCATCGCTTCCAGTATCACCACCGTGTCGCCGGCGCTCACCTGCTGCCCCTCGGCCGCGACGACCTTCACGATCGTGCCCTGCATCGGCGTGATGAGGGAGTCGCCGCCCCCCGCGCCGCCCGTGCCCCGGGAGCGGCGGGCGCCGGCGCGGGAACCACGCGCGCGTTCGGGAGACCGGGCGGCGGAACCCGGTACGGCGGGAAAGGACGCGATGGCGGGCAGCACTACCTCCAGCCTCTTGCCGCCGACCTCCACCGTCAGCCGCTCGCGAGCGGGAGCCGCGGCGGTCACCGCACCGTCCTGGGGCTGCAACCGCGCGGAGAACTCGGTCTCGATCCAGCGGGTGTGCACGCCGATGCGGCCGCCGGCGAACGCGGGATCGTCGACGACGGCGCGGTGGAACGGCAGCACGGTCGGCATGCCGCCCACGGTGAACTCCGCGAGCGCGCGGCGGGCGCGCTGCAGCGCCTGCTCGCGCGTGGCCCCCGTGACGATCAGCTTGGCGATCAGCGAGTCGAACGCCTGCGGCACCGTCATGCCCTCGGCGTAGCCGGCGTCCAGCCGCACGCCGGGGCCGGCCGGCGGGCTCCACTCGGTGATCGTGCCCGGCGCCGGGAGGAAGTTCCGCGCCGGGTCCTCGGCGTTGATCCGGAACTCGATCGAGTGCCCGCGGCACGGCGGGTCGTCGTAGCCGAGCGGCTCGCCGTCGGCGATGCGGAACATCTCGCGGACCAGGTCCAGGCCGGTGACCTCCTCCGACACCGGGTGCTCCACCTGAAGCCTGGTGTTGACCTCAAGGAAGCTGATCGTGCCGTCGGCGGCGACCAGGAACTCGCAGGTGCCCGCTCCCACGTATCCCGCCTCGCGGAGGATCGCCTTCGACGCGTCGTACAGCTGCCTGTTCTGCGCGCCGGACAGGAAGGGGGCGGGGGCCTCCTCGACCAGCTTCTGGTGCCTTCGCTGGAGCGAGCAGTCCCGCGTGGAGACGACCACGACGTTGCCGTGGGCGTCGGCCAGGCACTGCGTCTCCACGTGCCGCGGGCGGTCGAGGTAGCGCTCGGCGAAGCACTGGCCGTTCCCGAACGCCGCGGTGGCCTCGCGGACCGCGGACTCGTAGAGCTCCTCGATCTCGCCGGCGGTGCGGGCGACCTTGAGCCCGCGCCCGCCGCCGCCGAAGGCGGCCTTGATCGCCACCGGCAGGCCGTATCGCCTGGCGAACTCCGCCACCTCGGCGGCGGAGCTGACCGGGCCGTCGGTACCCGGGGCGAGCGGCGCGCCGACGCGCCTGGCGATGCCGCGGGCCCTGACCTTGTCGCCGAGCGCCTCGATCGCCTGCGGGGGCGGCCCGATCCAGGTAAGGCCCGCTTCGATGACCGCGGCGGCGAAGGCGGCGTTCTCGGCGAGGAAGCCGTAGCCGGGGTGGACGGCGTCGGCGCCTGCCCTGGCGGCGATCTGGATGATCTTGCCGATGTCCAGGTAGGTCTGCGCCGGCGTGGCGCCGTTCAGCGCGTACGCCTCGTCGGCGATCTTGACGTGCAGGGCGTCGAGGTCGGCGTCGGCGTAGATCGCCACGCTGGCGAGCCCGGCGTCCCGGCAGGCGCGCGCCACCCGAACCGCGATCTCGCCGCGGTTCGCGATCAGGACTTTCCGCAATTCGGCCTCTTGGTGAGAGAAAGGGCGTAGCTGGGTGGAGTCTAGATCAGTAGGGTGAAGGGCGTGCTGATGTGGGTGCCCGCGGACTGGGTAGCGGCCGGGATGACCGGGCTCCCGGACACGGACGTGGAGGTCGTCGCGCTGGACGGGACCGCCCCGCTGCCCGCCGGGGTGGCCGATGTCGAGTTCTACGTGCCCAGCTTCTTCCCGACGCCGGCCAGCATAGACGTGATGCGGCACATGAAGCGGCTGCGCGTGGTGCAGACGCTGACCGCCGGCGTGGACCGGCTGCGCCCGCACGTGCCGCCCGGCGCGGTGCTGTGCAACGCGCGGGGAGCGCACGACGCGGCGACCGCCGAGTGGGTGATCGCCGCCATGCTGGCCGCGGTCAGGCGGTTCCCGCGGTTCGCGCTGGAGCAGGCGGCGGGGCGGTGGGCGTACCATCCGACGGACCAGCTCGCGGAGAAGACCGTGCTGATCGTCGGCTACGGGTCGATCGGCGCCGCGGTGGAACGGCGGCTGGCCGGGTTCGAGGTGACCGTGCAGCGGGTCGCGCGCACCCCCCGGCCGGGGGTGCCGGGCCTTTCGGAGCTGCCCGCCTTGCTGCCCTCCGCCGACGTGGTCGTGCTGCTCGTCCCGTTCACCCCCGAGACCAAGGGCATGGTGGACGGCGCCTTCCTGGCCCGGATGAAAGACGGCGCGCTGCTGGTCAACGCGGCCCGGGGCGCGGTGGTGGACACCGCCGCGCTGTGCGCGGAACTGGCCAGCGGCCGGCTGCGCGCCGCGCTCGACGTGACCGACCCGGAGCCGCTGCCCCCGGACCACCCGCTCTGGACGCTGCCCGGGGTCTTCATCACCCCGCACGTGGCGGCGTCCACGCCGGTGTCGCAGCGCCGGGTCGTCCGGCTGGTGCGGGAGCAGGCCGAGGCGTACCTGCGCGGCGACCCGCTCCGGAATGTGATCAGCGGCACATATTAGGTGCCGTTCCCCCGATGCTCGCAGCGTGCAGCTCCCGGCCGGCGCACGGTGAGCGCACTTGTCTCCCGGTGGACGCCCTTCCTCAACCGAAGCGTGATCTCGGGTACGTAGAGTGAACGCCAGGGCCGGATCGCCATACTGTCTTCCGAAGGAGGCCTTCCGAAGGAGGCGGACTCCGGTCGCTGGCGGGCGCCGCGCGGCGCCCGCCAGCGGTAACGGGTCGTTGCAGATCCGTTACCAAATTTCCAGGTACTAGCCGTGCGCGCGGCGCACGCTACCCACTTAGCGAGATCTCGGAAGGAGCCCTGGTTGCACCCGAACTTCACGGGGGACCGGCAGTGAGCGTCCTTGCCATGCTCGCCATGGCCGGCGCGGTCGTCGGCCTCTGGACGGGGGCGACGCGTCACCGTGGCCCGGTGGCCAGGGGGTACCGGTGGCTGGGCGGGGCCGCCCTGTTCTGGGTCGCGGGGCTGGTCGTGGACTCGGTGCTGGCCGGCTCGCTGAGCGCGACGGGCGGCCCGCTGTCGCTGGCCGACGTGGCACCGCTGCTCGGCCTCGCGGCCGCCGCGACCGGTGTCATGGTGCTGGCCTCGCTGCCGCCAGGCCAGAAGGCCGGCACCTCCGGGTCGGTGCTGCCCGGTCTCGCCGACGGGTATGTGATGGCGGTAGCGCTGCTGGTCATCGGCTGGGTCCTGGCGTTCGGCTCGGAGTTCCACCGATCCGGCGAACGGCCGCAGACGTTCCTGCTCGACCTGCTGCACCCGCTCGCCGACCTGGCGGTGCTCGGCGCGCTGCTGCCGGTGCTCACGATCGCGTGGCGCCGGGTGCTGGTGCCGTACCTGGCGCTGCTCGTGCTGACCGTCGCGAACTCCCTCGGTGTCGGCGCCCGGATCTCCGGCGGCCACCAGGGCGTGCTGGAGCACCTCGCGGTGATCCTGGCCGCCTGCCTGCTCGGCGTCGCGCCGTGGATGGGGGCCATCGCCGCGCGCATGGACCTGCTCCCGTGGCGGCGCGAGGAGCCCTCGGCCGCGGTGCCCGCGGCCGAGGGCGCCGCGGCCGAGGGCGCCGCGGTAGGCTCCCCGGGCGCGGCCCCGGCGATGTCCGGCGTGCGGCACGCCCCGGTCACCAGCGCGGGCGCCGCGACGATCATCGCGGCGGTCGCCGTGGTGATAGCGGCGTTCGCCGTCATCGTGAACGGCCTGGCGAACGCTCCCGCCGCCGGCCTCGCGCTGGTCATCGCGGGCGGCGCGGCCGTGCTCGTGGTGGCGGTGCGGATCTTGATGCTGGTCAGGGAGAACGGCGTCGCGGTGCGGATGTGGCGCGAATCGAGCGACAGCCTGCGCGACCTCGCCGACCGGACCGGCGACATCGTGCTGATGTGCGACCTCGACGGGGCGATCACCTACGCGAGCCCGGCGGTCTCCGGTTTCAGCTATCCGCAGGAAGCGCTGGTGGGCAAGGCCTTCCTGGACTTCGTCCACCCCGAGGACGCCGCCGCCGCGCAGGCGGCGGTCCGGGAGGTGCTCGGCGTCGCCGCGGACGGCGCGAAGGCGGGGGGGAAGCCGGACGGGAAGGGCCGCTTCGCCTGCCGGGTCCGCGCCGCCGACGGGACCTGGCGGCACGTCGAATGCGCCGTGCTGCTGTACCGGATGCCCGGCGAGCCCGCGCAGATCCTGGTGAGCGCCAGGGATGTCAGCGACCAGGTGGCGCTGCGGCAGCAGGTGACGCACCTGACGTTCCACGACGGGCTGACCGGCCTGCCGAACCGCGCGTACGTGGAGGAGCGCGCGCGGGAGGCGCTCGCCGTCGCCGAGGACGGGGAGCGCCAGGCAGGTGTCATCTTCCTCGACCTTGACGGCTTCACCGCGGTCAACGACCTGGTCGGGCACGGCGCGGGCGACCTCGTGCTCGCCCAGGCGGCCCGGCGGCTGCGGGCCATCGTGCCGGCTCAGGAGACGGTCGCCCGATGGGGCGGTGACGAGTTCGCGGTGCTCGTGGAGAACGCGCAGAGCGCCCAGGAGATCGCCGAGCTAGCCGAGCGGCTGGTCGCCGCCATCGCCGGGGAGCCGTTCCAGGTGGCCGAGCGGGAGGTAGGCCTGACCGCGAGCGCCGGAGTCGCCGTCGCGCTGGCCGACGACGGCCCGCCCGGCCTGGTGCTGCGCAACGCGGACGTGGCCATGGCGCGGGCCAAGGAGAGCGGCGGGGGACGGGCCGAGGTCTATGCCGCGCACATGCACGCCGACGTGGTGCGCCGCCTGGACCTGGTCAGCGACCTACAGCGCGCGATCGCGCGCGAAGAGCTGACGTTGCAGTACCAGCCCATCGTGGAGCTGGCCACGTCGCGGGTCATCGGCGTCGAGGCGCTGGTCCGCTGGTGGCGCGGGGACGAGGCGGTCTCGCCGCGGGCCTTCCTGGCGGTGGCGGAGGACTCCGGGCTGATCGTCCCGCTCGGCGAGTGGGTGCTGCGCAAGGCCTGCGCTCAGGGCGCGGCGTGGCGTGCCGCGTCGTGGGACCTCGGGGTATCGGTGAACCTGTCGTTGCGCCAGCTGAACGCGCCGCAGTTCCCCGCCCAGGTAGCGGCCGCCCTGGCGGAAAGCGGCCTGCCGCCGGGCGCCCTCACCATCGAGGTGGGGGAGCGGACGCTGGTCGAGGACGCCGGGCTGATCACCAGCCGCCTCGCGGAACTGCGCGACCTCGGCGTCAAGCTCGCGATCGACGACTTCGGCACCGGCTACGCCTCGCTGGCTCACCTGCGCGGGCTGCCGGTCGACATCATCAAGATCGACCCGTCGTTCGTCTCCGGGCTCGGCCAGGACCCGGCCCTCACGCTGCTTACCAAGACCATCGTGCAGGTCGGCCGCGACCTCGGCATGCGAGTGGTCGCCGAGGGGATCGAGCAGCCCCGCCAGCTCGCCGAGCTCAGGGAGATGGGCTGCGGCTACGGGCAGGGGTTCCTGGTCGCCGGCCCGATGGCCGCGCCCGCCGTCGAGGCCTTCGCCAGGAACGGGCCGGCCGGCGAGCCCCCGGCAGGCGCGGGCGGCGGCGCGGGCGGCCGCTCCGGGGGCGGGGGGACCCCGGGCGTGGCCGATGTCTCCGGCACGGCAAAGCCGGGCGTACCCGCCGCGTAGCGAGGCACGGCCGGACGTTCGTCTCATATCATGAGACGAACCGCGTGATGATTTGACGAGGGGCCTGGTTTTAGGCGAGGGTGGTAGCTGTGAAGCGGACCCACATCCTCGTACTTGGCTGGCGCGCAGAAAGCTGACCAGTCCAGCTTCTGCGCGCGCCCCTCGGCTGCCTTCCGGCACGAGGGGTTT
This sequence comes from Trebonia sp., assembly GCA_035294225.1. Classification (GTDB taxonomy): domain Bacteria; phylum Actinomycetota; class Actinomycetes; order Streptosporangiales; family Streptosporangiaceae; genus Trebonia. Next base: position 7,012 of record DATGLH010000163.1, on the reverse strand, counting down.
TTTAATGCCCCTCCGGGAGCACGGGGGCCGTCCCCCAGAAGACAACCGCCGCGCACGTCGTGACAAGGAAGCCACCCGATGACCGAGCAGACGAGCCCGAACCCGCACAAGGCGCACGCTGCCTCCGGACACGCGGATCAGCCGCCCGGCAGGTCCGCCTCCGGTCCCTCGCCCCTGAACATTCCCGCGAGGCCCGCCGCTCCGAGGCCAGCGCCGCCACGGCCGGCGTCCCCCGCGCACCCCTCCGGCGCGCCGCGGCCGGCCGCGCCGCCGCCGCCCGCGGCCCAGCCGGCGGCGCAGCCGCCCAGGGCGCACGGCGCGCCCGCAGCCCCCGCCCCGCAGCCGCACGCGGCCGCCCCGGTGGCCGTCAAGGCGAAGGTCACCGGCGCCCAGGCCCTGGTCCTCGCCTTGGAGCAGGTGGGTGTCGAGGTGGTCTTCGGCATTCCGGGCGGGGCCGTGCTGCCCGCCTACGACCCGCTGCTCGACTCCGAGAAGATCCGGCACATCCTGGTCAGGCACGAGCAGGGCGCCGGTCACGCGGCGGCCGGCTACGCGCAGGCCACCGGCCGCACCGGCGTGTGCATGGCGACGAGCGGCCCGGGCGCGACCAACCTGGTCACCCCGCTCGCCGACGCCTACATGGACTCCGTCCCCGTGGTAGCGATCACCGGCCAGGTGCCGGCCAACCTGATCGGCACCGACGGGTTCCAGGAGGCGGACATCTCCGGCATCACGCTGCCGATCACCAAGCACAACTTCCTCGTCACCAAGCCCGGCGACATCGCCCGCACGATCGGTGAGGCCTTCCACCTCGCGAGCACCGGCCGTCCCGGCCCGGTGCTGGTGGACATCGCCAAGGACGCGATGCAGGCCATGTGCGAGTTCACCTGGCCGGTCCCGTTTGACCTGCCCGGCTACCACCCGGTGACCAGGCCGCACTCCCGGCAGGTGCGGGAGGCGGCGCGGATGATCACCGAGGCGAGGAAACCCGTGCTGTACGTCGGCGGCGGCGTGATCAAGGCCCAGGCGGCGGCCGAACTGGCGCGGCTCGCCGAACTCACCGGCGCTCCCGTGGTCACCACGCTGATGGCGCGCGGCGCCTTCCCGGACAGCCATCCCCAGCATCTGGGCATGCCCGGGATGCACGGGACGGTCGCCGCGGTCGGCGCGCTACAGAAGGCGGACCTGATCGTGGCGCTCGGCGCGCGGTTCGACGACCGGGTGACCGGGAAGCTCGACACGTTCGCGCCGGAGGCGCTGATCGTGCACGCGGACATCGACCCCGCGGAGATCTCCAAGAACCGCCGGGCGGACGTCCCGATCGTGGGCGACTGCAAAGAGGTCATCGCCGAGCTCGCCGCCGCCGTCGCGGCCGAGCACGCGCACGGCCGCAAGGCCGACTGCACGGACTGGTGGGCGCAGCTCAGCCAGTGGCGCCAGAAGTACCCGCTCGGCTACGACGAGCCGGAAGACGGCACCCTGGCGCCGCAGTACGTGATCGAGCGGATCGGCAAGCTGGTCGGCCCGGACGCGATCTACGTGGCGGGCGTGGGCCAGCACCAGATGTGGGCGGCGCAGTTCATCAGCTACGAGAAGCCGCGGACCTGGCTCAACTCCGGCGGCGCCGGCACGATGGGGTACGCGGTCCCGGCCGCGATGGGCGCCAAGGTCGGCATGCCGGACGCCCAGGTGTGGGCGATCGACGGCGACGGCTGCTTCCAGATGACCAACCAGGAACTGGCCACCTGCGCGATCGAGGGCATCGGCGTCAAGATCGCGATCATCAACAACGGCAACCTCGGCATGGTCCGGCAGTGGCAGACGCTCTTCTACGACGAGCGGTACTCCAACACCAGCCTCGGCGACAAGAAGGCCGAGGTCGCCGGCACCCGGATCCCGGACTTCGTGAAGCTGGCGGAGGCCTACGGCTGCATAGGCCTGCGCTGCGAGAAGAAGGAAGACGTCGACGCGGTCATCGAGCAGGCCATGGCGATCAACGACCAGCCGGTCGTGATCGACTTCATCGTTCACAAGGACGCGATGGTGTGGCCGATGGTCGCGGCCGGCACCAGTAACGACGACATCAAGTTCGCGCGCGGCATGGCGCCTGACTGGGACGGTGATATGGAGTGACCAAGCACACGCTCTCGGTGCTGGTGGAGAACAAGCCGGGGGTCCTGGTCCGCATCGCCGGCCTGTTCTCCCGGCGCGGTTTCAACATCGACTCGCTGGCGGTCGGGCCGACCGAGCACGAGGAGATCTCCCGGATGACGATCGTGGTGAACTGCGAGGAACACCCCTTGGAGCAGGTCACCAAGCAGCTCAATAAGCTGGTCAACGTGCTCAAGATCGTCGAACTCGAGCCGTCGCAGGCGGTGCAGCGCGAGCTGATCCTGATCAAGGTCCGCGCCGACACCGACACGCGGTCGAAGGTGCTTGAGACGGTGGAGCTGTTCCGCGCGCACGTCGTGGACGTGGCGCTGGACGCGGTCACCATCGAGGCGACCGGCAGCCACGACAAGCTGGAGGCGCTGATCCGGGTCCTGGAGCCGTTCGGCATCAAGGAACTGGTCAAGTCCGGCACGATCGCCGTCGGCCGCGGCGGCCGGTCCATCACCGACCGCACGCTGCGCCCTCTGGAGCGAACCGCGTAATTCTCATCCATCCCGAACGGACCCGTGGCGACTGCGCGCCGCCATCATCACTCGACAGGAAAGGCCATCCAGTGGCAGAGATCTTCTACGACGACAGCGCCGACCTCTCGTTCATCCAGCGGCGCCATGTCGCCGTCCTCGGGTACGGCAGCCAGGGGCACGCGCACGCGCTGTCGCTGCGCGACTCCGGCGTGGACGTCCGGGTGGGGCTCCCGGCCGGCTCCAAGAGCCGGGAGAAGGCCGAGAACGACGGCCTGCGCGTGCTCGCCCCCGCCGAGGCGTGCGAGGAAGCGGACCTGATCATGGTGCTGATCCCGGACGACCTACAGCGTTCCCTCTACGCCGAGGCGATCGCGCCGTCGCTGGTCGAGGGCGACGCGCTGTTCTTCGCGCACGGCCTGAACATCCGCTACGGGCTGATCAAGCCCCCGGCGGACGTGGACGTGTGCATGGTCGCGCCGAAGGGACCGGGGCACCTGGTCCGCCGTCAGTTCACCGAGGGCCGTGGCGTGCCGGTGCTCGTCGCCGTCGAGCAGGACGCGAGCGGCAACGCCTGGCCCCTTACCCTCGCCTACGCCAAGGGCATCGGCGGCACCCGCGCGGCCGCGCTGAAGACGACGTTCACCGAGGAGACGGAGACCGACCTGTTCGGCGAGCAGGCGGTGCTCTGCGGCGGCATCTCGGAGCTGATCAAGGCCGGGTTCGCCACGCTCGTCGAGGCGGGGTACCAGCCGGAGGCGGCGTACTTCGAGTGCCTGCACGAGATGAAGCTGATCGTGGACCTGATGTACGAGGGCGGCATCTCGAAGATGTACTGGTCCTGCTCCGACACCGCCGAATACGGCGGCTACACCCGCGGCCCGCGCCTTATCACCGACGCCACCCGCGCCGAGATGCGCAAGATCCTCGGCGAGATCCAGGACGGCACGTTCGCCCGCGAGCTGGTCGAGGAGTTCGACGCCGGCAAGCCCAACTTCCTCAAGCGCCGCGAGGCCGAGCGGGCCGAGCAGATCGAGCAGGTGGGTGCCAGGCTCCGCCCGCTGATGAGCTGGCTCTCGGACAGCGGGGAATAAGGTTCTCGCATGGGTTCATCAGTCAGGCTCGCCGTGATCGGCGGCGACGGCATCGGCCCCGAGGTGACGGCCGAGGCGCTGAAGGTGCTCCGGGCCGCCGCCCCGGACGTCACCTTCGAGGTGACCGACTACGACCTGGGCGCGCGGCGCTGGCACAAGACCGGCGAGACGCTCCCGGACACGGTGCTGGAGGAGATCCGCGGGCACGACGCGATCCTGCTCGGCGCGGTCGGCGATCCGTCCGTGCCGTCCGGGGTGCTGGAGCGCGGGCTGCTGCTGCGGCTGCGGTTCGAGCTCGACCACTACGTCAACCTGCGGCCGGTGAAGCTGTACCCGGGCGTGACATCGCCGCTGGCGAAGGGAACCGCCGAGACCATCGACATGGTCGTGGTCCGCGAGGGCACCGAGGGCCCCTACACCGGGGCGGGCGGGGTGATGCGGCGCGGGACGCCGCAGGAGATCGCCACCCAGGAGAGCCTCAACACGGCGTTCGGCGTGGAGCGGGTGGCGCGGTACGCGCTCGGGGTGGCAGCGTCGCGGCCGCGGAAGAAGCTCACGCTGGTGCACAAGACCAACGTGCTCACCTACGCCGGGGACCTGTGGCGGCGCACGGTGGACTCGCTGGCCGGGGAGTACCCCGGGGTCATGGTGGACTACCAGCACGTGGACGCGGCGTCGATGTTCTTCGTCACGGCGCCGGAGCGGTTCGACGTGATCGTCACCGACAACCTGTTCGGCGACATCCTGACCGACCTGGGCGCCGCGGTGGCCGGCGGCATCGGGCTGGCAGCCAGCGGGAACATCAACCCGGACCGGACGGCGCCGTCGATGTTCGAGCCGGTGCACGGCAGCGCGCCGGACATCGCCGGGCAGTCCAAGGCCGACCCGACCGCGGCGATCCTGTCCGCGGCGCTGCTGTGCTCGCACCTGGGCCTGGCGGGGCCGGCCGCGAAGATCGAGCAGGCGGTCGCCGACGACCTCATCGGGCGCAAGGGAGAGCCGGCGGCACGGACTACCGTGGAGATCGGCGAGGACATCGCCGCGCGAGTATCCGGATAGCGGCCGCGCCGCCAGGCGGCGCGGCTCGCCGGCAAGTGATCCGCGCCGCCCGCCGCCTAGGCGGCGCACCAGACGATTGTCCGCGTACCGCCTAGAAAGGACCGACCGTGATGACCGCCAGCCCCGACACCGAGATCACCTTCGAGATCCATCCGTCCCAAGCCAGGGTGCCAGCCGCCGAGCGAGAGCGGATACTGGCGGCGCCGGGGTTCGGCCAGGTCTTCACCGATCACATGATCACGCTGCGCTGGTCGGCCGGGCGGGGCTGGCACGACGGCAAGCTGGAGCCGTACGGCCCGTTCACGCTCGACCCGGCCACCGCGGTATTCCACTACGCCCAGGAGCTCTTCGAAGGGCTGAAGGCCTACCGGCAGCACAGCGGATCGATCGTGATGTTCCGCCCGCAGTCCAACGCGGCGCGGTTCAACGCCGGCGCCCGCCGGATGGCGATGCCGGAACTGCCGGAAGAAACGTTCCTGCGGGCCCTGGAGCTCCTGGTCACCCAGGACAAAGAGTGGATACCGCGGGGCGAGGGGAACAGCCTGTACCTCCGGCCGTTCATGATCGCGACGCAGCGGGGCCTCGGGGTCAACCACCCCTCCGATTCCTACCTGTTCTGCGTGATCGCCTCGCCGGCCGCGTCGTACTTCGGCGCGACCAAGACCGTCAAGGTCTGGCTGTCCGAGGACTACACGCGGGCCGCACCCGGCGGCACCGGCGCGGTCAAGTGCGGCGGCAACTACGCCGCCGCGTTCGTCGCCCAGCAGCAGGCGGTCGGGAAGGGATGCGACCAGGTGGTCTGGCTCGACGCGGCCGAGCATCAGTGGGTCGAGGAGATGGGCGGGATGAACCTGTACTTCGTGTACGGCTCGGGTAGCGATGCCCGGATCATGACACCCGCGCTGACCGGCACGCTGCTGCCGGGGGTCACCAGGGACTCGCTGCTCAAGCTCGCCCCGACGCTGGGCATCCCCGCCACGGAGGGCCGGATCTCGGTGTCCGAGTGGCGCCGCGGATGCGCGTCAGGCGAGATCACCGAGGTGTTCGCGTGCGGCACCGCCGCCGTGATCACCCCGGTCGGGGCGGTCGACGGCGCCTCGGGCGGATGGACGATCTCCGGCGGCGACCCGGGCCCGGTCACGACACGGCTGCGCGAGGAACTCATCGGCATCCAGTACGGCCACCGCCCGGACCCCTTCGGCTGGATCCACAAGGTCGCCTGACGGCGATCGTCGTCACTCTCCGTTACGGGGAGCCGGTCCCCGTCGCGTGCCCCGCCGCGGTCGCGGCGGGCGGATGGTCCCCATTGGTGACGCTCCGGTGTGATTGGCGGATCGCCCGCGGGGCGGCGTCCGGGCCCGCGCCGGCTTTCCTTACCAAAACTTTACCTGCATTCTCATCACGCAAAGCAACCATCGGGACACTCACGCGCGTCTATACAGGTGACTGAGGCTCGCTTGGGGGGTTGCGGCCCAGTCGTCGTGAGAGCCGGGCCTCATCTCGGGGGAGGCCCGGACTTCAGGACCGGCTCCGACCCTGCCGGTCGACCCCCGTGGGCGCGTCTCGGCCACCGCCAGCGCCCACGGGGGTCATCTCTCTTTGCCCCGCGCTCCCCGGCGCGCCCCCGCGCTTCCCGGCGCGCCCCCGCGCTTCCCGGCGCGCGGACCCGAAGCTCCCCGGCGCGCCCCCGCGTTCCCCGGCGCGGACCCGAAGCTCCCCGGCGCGCGGACCCGCGGCTTCCCGGCACGCGGACCCGCGGCTTCCCGGCCGCCGCGCCCCCCATCGCGCCCCCCAGGCGGGTCCAGTCGCACGCCCGGAATCTCCGGCAGGACCGGAATCGTGGTTGGCCCTCCGGTGTTGAGGGGAGTAAGGTCGTACATGACCGGCACGCCTCGTACGTCCGGCCGACAACTGAACATGGGGGTGAACGGTTTCGACTTCGGTGGTTGATCCAGGGGAAGCGAGCCGAGGGTGACGGTTGTGACCTCGTAAATCACGCGACCGTAAACCAATAAGTGCCAACTCTAAGCGCACTGCCTCCGCTTTCGCTCTCGCAGCGTAAGGCGATTTAAGAGGCTGTCAGCCCGGGACTGCCTTCGGCCCGGTGCCTGGCATCAGCGAGAAGGCTCAACCAGCCGGCCTGGCCACGGGGCAGGCTGGGACATCTGACAGTGGCTGAGCCCGTCGGCGTCTTGCCTGCGTGATCGCCGGGGCCGAGAAAAGCAG
>DATGLH010000162.1:0-14868 GCA_035294225.1 Trebonia sp. | reverse complement strand
CGACAGCCGCGACTCGGCCGCCCGGTCGGCCTGCAGGCTGAGCAGCGGGGTCAACGCGACGTCGGCCAGCAGCGGTCCCCGCCACAGGTCGAGGGCGCCGCTGAGCAGCGCGGACGCGCGCTCCGGTGCGCCGTCCGCGAGCGCGGTGCTGCCCGCCGCCACCTGGGCGTCGAACTCGGCCAGGTCCAGGTCCCCCGGCTCCAGCCGCAGCTGGTAACCGTGCGCCCGGTAGACCAGCACCCGGCCTTCGCCGTCGCCGATCAGCTTGCGCAGCCGGTGCACATAGATGCTGACCAGGTTGTTGGCCTTGGCGGGGGGGCTATCCCCCCACAGCTCGAAGATCAGGCTCTCGGTCGAGACGAGCTGCCCGCGCCGCAGCAGCAGGCAGGCCAGCAGCGACCGCCACTTGGGCGCGCTGACGGCCGTCCAGCCTTCTTCGGACCAGACTTCCAGCGGACCCAGAATGCGGAACCGCATCAGGCAAGCCCGTCCGAACTCACGATCTCCTCCGCTTTGGGGTTGACAGCAGTGTCCGGCAAGGCGGAAGCATCCCACCGGACGCCTGGAGCCGCGGGTTGGTCTCCGGGGCCGTGTAGGACTCACTTAATCACGACTCAAGCACGCCGTAAATCGGGCAGGTCAGGATGTGACCTATCCGCGTTGAGGGCATCGCGGCCCGTAGTCGCCTACGTCACAGGCGAGGCGCGGTTGAGCGATCCCCCTCAGGGCGGCAAAACCCGGCTTAACCAGCACGCAAGCGCCTGCTGCGACTCTCGTGCCAGCGCCGGAGAGCAGGGGGCGGGCTCGCGCCCCGCGTCGCGGCGGACGGTCGCAGGGGCACCGTCCGGCACGACGCGGGGCAGGGCCGGGACGTTACGGCTGACGGCGGGACCGCGGGGCGGACGGTCCCGGCACGTCGCACGACCCCCGTCCCGCCGAACCGGGGAATGGCGGGGCGGGGCCTGCGAGCCCCGGTCCAGGGTGTGGGCCACTCCTGGACCGGGGCTCGCAGGACCTCAGCTCTGGCCGTCGAAGAGGCTGGTTACCGAGCCGTCGCTGAACACCTCGTTGATCGCTCGCGCCAGCAGCGGCGCGATGGACAGCACGGTCAGCTTGTCGAACCTCTTCTCCTGCGGCACCGGGAGCGTGTTGGTGATGACCACCTCGCTGATCCGGGAGTTCTTCAAGATGTCGACCGCGGGGCCGGAAAGCACGCCGTGCGTGGCGGCGACGATGACCCGTTCCGCGCCCTGGTCGAACAGCGCGTCCGCCGCTTTCGCGATCGTCCCGCCCGTGTCGATCATGTCGTCGACCAGGATGCAGGTGCGCCCGGCGACCTGCCCCACCACCTCGAAGACCTTGACCTGATTGGCGACGTCCGGGTCGCGCCGCTTGTGGATGATCGCCAGCGGGCAGCCGAGCCGGTCGGTCCACCGCTCGCACACCCGGACCCGGCCGGCGTCCGGCGCGACCACCGTCACGTTCCGTACGTCCAGCTTGCCCTCCAGGTACCCCGCCAGGATCGGCAGCGCGAACAAGTGGTCCACGGGCCCGTCGAAAAAGCCCTGGATCTGCGCGGTGTGCAGGTCGACGGCCATCAGCCGGTCGGCGCCCGCGGTCGCGAACAGGTCGGCGACCAGGCGGGCCGAGATGGGCTCGCGCCCGCGGCTCTTCTTGTCCTGCCGCGCGTAGCCGAAGAACGGCATCACCACGGTGATCCGCTTCGCCGAGGCCCGCTTGAGCGCGTCGACCATGATCAGCTGTTCCATGATCCACTGGTTGATCGGCGCGGTGTGGCTCTGCAGCACGAAGGCATCGCAGCCGCGGACCGACTCAAGGAACCGGACCATGATCTCGCCGTTGGCGAAGTCGTACAGCTTGGCCGGCGACGGCTCGATCCCTAGGCAGTCAGCGACCTCGGCGGCAAGCTCGGGGTAGGCCCGGCCGCCGAACAACATCATCTTCTTCTCGCTGGGCGCCGTCATGCCGCTCACCTGGAACTACTCTCCTTCGCGCCGTATTGCCGCTCAGTTCGGCGGATTCTGAGGGGTTTCGGGGGCCCGTCCCCCCGCCGGGGGGATATGGGAGGCGGGAGCCCCCCATGCCGGGGAGACTTCGGGAGGCCGTCCCCCCGGGCCAGCAGAGTATTCCGAACGGGCGCGGCTTGCTGCCCGCGCGGAACGCGTCTGCGGCCGGCTGCGTTCCACCCAGCCCGGCGAGTTGTGCTGCCGTCCCCGCGCGATGGCCAGGTCGCCCGGCGGCACGTCCTCGGTGATCACCGACCCCGCCGCGGTGTAGGCGCCGTCGTCCACCGTGACCGGCGCGACCAGCACGGTGTTGCTGCCGATGAAGGCATGCTCACCGACTGTGGTGTGATTCTTGGACTGCCCGTCGTAGTTGGCGAATATGGTGCCCGCACCGATGTTGGAGCCCGCGCCGACGTGCGCGTCGCCGACGTAGGTCAGGTGCGGGACCTTCGCCCCGGGGCCTATCACGGCCTTCTTCAGTTCGACGTAGGTGCCGATGTGCGCGCCAGCGCCCACGGACGAGCCCGGCCGCAGGTACGCGAACGGCCCAACGGTCGCCTCCGCGCCGATCTCGGCCTGGCGGCAGACCGCGTGCAGCACCGTGGCGTCCTCGCCGACCGTGGTGTCCTCAAGCAGGCAGCCGGGCCCCACCTTCGCGCCGCAGCCGATGGCGGTCCGGCCCTCGAGCTGGGTCTGCGGGCCGATCTCGGCGTCGGCGCCGATCGTGACGGTGACGTCGATCCAGGTAGTGGCGGGATCGGTGATCGTGACGCCAGCGCGCATCCAGTGCGCCAGGATCCGGTCGTTGAGCGCGCGCCGCGCCGCGGCGAGCTGCACGCGGTCGTTGATGCCCTGGACCTCCGTGGCGTCGGCGGCCAGCACGGTCCCGATCGGGTGACCGTCACGGCGCAGGATCTCCACCACGTCCGTGAGGTATTCCTGGTTCTGGTCGTTGTCGGTCGTCACCCGCTTGATCGCGTCCGCGAGCAGCGCGCCGTCGAAGGCGTAGCAGCCCGAGTTGTACTCGTCGATGGCCCGCTCGGCCGGGGTGGCGTCGCGTTCCTCGACGATGCGGAGGAAGGCGCCGCCGGCGTCCCGTACGATCCGGCCGTATCCCGCGGGGTCACCCCGGGCGGTCAGCACCGTGACGGCGTTGCCGGCGGTGCGGTGGCTGGCGACGAGTCCGCCGAGCGTCTGCCCGCGCAGCAGCGGCATGTCGCCATAGGTCACGACGACGGTCCCGGGTAGGATGCCGAGCGCTTCGGTGACCATGCGGACGGCGTGGCCCGTGCCAAGCTGCTGTTCCTGGACGACGACCCGCGCCCCGGGCGCCCGGGCGGCCACCTCCGCGCTCACCTGGTCCCGGCCGTGGCCGACGACGACCACGAGCCGTTCCGGCTCAAGTTCGCCGGCCGCCGCCAGCGCGTGCCCGAGCAGGGTGCGCCCGCACAGCGTGTGAAGGACCTTAGGGGTGCGGGACTTCATGCGACTGCCCTCGCCCGCGGCGAGGATCATGACTGCGGCTGGGCGACTTTCGCTCACGCAACGGTCTCCTCGGGTATCGAGCCGATGATTCCAGGGCCAATCATCCCCGGGAACCCCACCCAGCGAAGCGACGACGGATTTGTTTACCCGCTCCTCATCCGCAGGATACCGTCCCGTAGCCGGGAGAGGGAGATGTGGCCGTCCGATGAGGCGAACAGCCCCGTACCGGCGGTGCCGGTACGGGGCAGCAGCCAGCCCATGGAGTAGCGCCCGCGGCTAGACCCGCGTCCGGCGCCGCGCTTGCGCCGCGCCGGACGTACCCGGCGGGCTCTCCATGCCTGGCTTGTCTGGTTCACCATGTGGTGTTGCCGCGGGGATCGCGGGGATGAGGCATTCTAGCCAGTCCTGCCCGGCTCATCGGCCGATTCCCTGGTTTCCCCGGCGCCCTGCGCCATGTCCGGGACGACCAGCTCGCTGGGTTCCTCGATGCTGCCTTCGGCCGCCACGGCGGCCAGGGCAGACCCCGCCGACTCGCGCGCGGCGGGCGCGGCCTGGCGGCCGGTCAGCGCCGAAGCGACGGCGGTGACCGCGCAGGCTGCGATCGCGAACCCGAAGGCGATGCCGATCCCGTCGTGGAAGGGGCCGGTGATCAGGTGAGGGAAGAACTCCCGGCCGACCACGTAGGCGGCGTGCGCGGGCGACAGGTGCGCCAGCAGCGGGCCGAGCAGCTGCTGCATCGGGTTGTAGCCCAGGAACGCGGCGAACAGCACGCCGATCGGCGGCAGGTGCGAGATCGGCGCGGCGGCGGAAGCCGGGATGCCCTGCGCGGTCAGCCCGCTGAACATGGTCGGCGGCAGCTTGCTGGACAGGCCGGCGACCATCAGCGAGAAGAAGATGCCGATCGACAGCACGGACGCGGAGTTCATGAACGTGGCGATCATCCCGCCCGCGGCGCCGCGGGCGTTGGCCGGCACGGCGTTCATCATCTCGGCGCGGTTCGGCGAGGCGAACAGGCCGGTTCCGAAGCCGTTGACGGCGATGAGGACCGCGAACTGCCAGTAGGTGAAGTTCACCGGCAAGAACGCCAGGACCACGAAGCTCACCGCCGCCAGCAGCGACCCGCCGATGGTGAACGCCTTGGCGCCGAACTTGTCGGACAGGATGCCGGACAGCGGCGCCGACAGCAGGAAACCGACCGTCAGCGGCACAAGGTAGATGCCGGCCCACAGCGGGGTCTGGCTGAAACTGTAGCCGTGCAGCGGCAGCCAGATGCCTTGCAGCCAGATGATCAGCATGAACTGCATGCCGCCGCGGCTCATCGCCAGCGCCAGGTTCGCGATGTTGCCCGCGGCGAAGGGCCGGATCTTGAACAGCGACATCCGGAACAGCGGCTCGGCCACCCTGGTCTCGACCCAGACGAAGATGACCAGCAGGGCCACGCCGCCGATCATCGCGGTGAGCACCCACGGGTTGGTCCAGCCCATCGGGTGGCCGCCGTACGGCATGAGGCCGTAGGTGATGCCGACCAGGACCGCGATCAGGCCGCCGCCGAACAAGACGTTGCCCCACCAGTCCATCCGCGCGTGCTTGCGGATGCCGACGTCGTGCAGCATGAAGTAGGCCCAGACGGTGCCGAACACGCCGATCGGCGCCGAGACGAGGAAGATCAGGTGCCAGTTCACCGGGGCCAGCACGCCGCCGAGGATCAGCCCGAGGAACGAGCCGGCGATGGCCGCGATCGAGTTCAGGCCGAGCGCGGTGCCGCGCTGGTTGGCCGGGAACGCGTCGGTGAGGATCGCCGTCGAGTTGGCGAACAGGAACGCGCCGCCGACGCCCTGCACGACGCGCCAGATGATCAGCCATAGCGCGCCCACGGTGCCGTGCATGAACGTCAGGGTCAGGGCTATCGAGGCGATGCTGAAGACCGCAAAGCCCATGTTGTACATCCGGACCCGGCCGAACATGTCACCCAGACGGCCGAAGGACACCACCAGTACCGCGGACACGACCATGAAGCCCATGAACATCCACAGCAGGTAACTGGTGTTGCCCGGGCTCAGCGGGTTCAGCCCGATCCCGCGGAAGACGTCCGGCAGCGCGATCAGCACGATCGACTGGTTGATCGTCGCCATCAGCACGCCCAGTGTGGTGTTCGACAGCGCGATCCACTTGTAGTGCGGGCCGAGCGTGCGGCCAGACCGCGCGGGCGCGCCCGCCACCTCGGAACCAACCGTCATGGGCGGATATGCCCTCCAGCTTGTAGGGAATCCTGAGAACTTGCTTGACCTTAACTAACCATAACCCATCCGGACCCGGCCTCCGTTTCCAGGGACCGCACTGCCGCGTTCCGCCATACCCGCGGCGGCCGGCTGCCATACCATCGGTCAAAAATTCGAATAAAAGAACTCGGCAAGAGCTCGGCCTGCTCAGCGAAAGCTCGGCCTGCTCCGCAGGCAGCGGTCGTGCTCTGCTTCGAGGGCAGGTACCGCCGTGAGGTCAAAGAGATCCCCGGCCCCATGAGCAGCGGTCCCGGCGGCCATGGCAAGCCGTGCGCTTACCGCCGGGCAGGCCCGGCCGGTATCGTAAGGCTAGCGACAGCGCTTGCGGCCTAACGCGTCGTCACGTGCTGTGGCAGCCATCCGGCGTGGGGTAATTGGCAGCCCGCAGTCCTTTGGAGTCTGTTGTTCTGGTTCGAGTCCAGACGCCGGAACCCGTTTCTTCCTGTTTGGGATCCTCCCGCACACCGCATGCTCGCGTCCCGCACTCCGCATGCTCGCGTGAAGCGCGCGCACTTCGCGCCGTGCGGGCAAGCGCGGGGATCCGGAAGCGTCCGGCAACCGACCACAACAGCCTGAGCGGGCGCTGAGAGGCATCTCAGAATATGAGACATGCTGTGGCGGCGCATACGGCTTTCATGCGCTGATTCGCAAGAATTCACCTTCGGGCCTTGCGCAACCTACGGCCTCGTAGGCTACGGTTACGTAAGCGTATAGGTCTCCGCCCGCAGGCGCTTTACCCAAGGGAGCACCATGTCACCGAGTCTGGACGCACCCGGCACCACCAGCCTGGCGGCGAAGCCAGCCGCCGCTCTCGCGGCGAAGCCAGCCGCCGAACCACGTACGACGGTCCGCACGGCACGGCCGGACATCGACGACGAGCAGAGCAGCCTCGCCCAGCGCATCCTGGTCGGCGTGTTCGTGGCCGTCCCGACGCTGGCGCTGCTCGCGGCGGTCCCCCTCGCCTGGGGCTGGGCCCTCAGCTGGCACGATGTCGTGATCGGCGCGGTCTTCTACTGGATCTCCGGGCTGGGCGTGACCGTCGGCTACCACAGGTACTTCACCCACGGTTCCTTCAAGGCCAAGCCCGCCCTGCGGGTCGCGCTGGCGATCGCGGGCAGCCTGGCGATGGAAGGACCCGTCATCACCTGGGTGTCCGACCACCGGCGGCACCACAAGTACAGCGACAGGGAGGGCGATCCGCACTCGCCGTGGCGCTACGGCGACGACGCCAGGGCGCTGGCCAAGGGCCTGCTGTACGCGCACATGCTCTGGCTGTTCGACGCCAACCAGACCTCGCAGGAGAAGTTCTCCCCTGACCTGCTGGCCGACTCCAAGATCAGGAAGGTTGACGATGCCTTCTGGGCGCTGGTCCTGGCGACGCTGCTGCTCCCCGCGCTGATCGGCGGCCTGTGGGGGATGTCCTGGCACGGCGCGTTCACCGCGTTCTTCTGGGCCAGCCTGGTCCGCGTCGCGCTGCTGCACCACGTCACCTGGTCGATCAACTCGATCTGCCACACGTTCGGCGACAAGGAGTTCGAGGCCCGCGACCGGTCGCGGAACGTCTCGTGGCTCGCCATCGCGTCCTTCGGCGAATCGTGGCACAACCTGCACCACGCGGACCCGACCTGCGCACGGCACGGCGCGCTCAAGGGCCAGATCGACCAGAGCGCCCGGGTGATCTGGGCCTTCGAGAAGCTCGGCTGGGCGTACGACGTGCGCTGGCCGGACGAGGCGCGGCTGGCCGCCAAGCGCCCCGCGACGGCCAAGCGCGGCCTTGGCAGCATGACCGTGCGCGGCGAAAAGGGAAAAGGGAAGGGAAAAGCGGCAAAGCTGGCTGACAGGGCGGCAGCATAGCGGCCATGATGTTCCGGTGACCGAATCCTCCAGAGCCAGCCGGAAGCGGATGACCGGACAGGAGCGGCGGCAGCAGCTGCTGGACATCGGCCGCCGGCTCTTCGCGGAGCGGGGATTCGAGGGCACCTCGATCGAGGAGATCGCTGCCCAGGCCGGGGTTTCCAAGCCCGTGGTGTACGAGCACTTCGGCGGCAAGGAGGGGCTGTACGCGGTCGTGGTGGACCGGGAGGTGGAGCGGCTGTCCACGATGGCCACCACGCTGCTCGAAGGCGAGCACTCCCGGCCCAAGTTCGAGGCCGCCGCCGTCACCCTGCTGCGGTACATCGAGGACAACGCCGACGGCTTCCGCATCCTGGTGCGCGACGCGCACCCCGGGTCGGGCGGCGGCACGTTCGGCACGCTGCTCAGCGACATCGCCGGCCAGGTGGAGTACATCATGGCCGACTTCCTTGTCTCCCGGGGCCGGGACCCGAAGCTCGCGCCGATGTACTCCCAGATGCTGGTCGGCATGGTCGCGTTCACCGGCCAGTGGTGGCTGGACGCCCGCAAGCCGAAACTCGAGCAGGTAGCCGCGAACATGATCGACCTGGCCTGGAACGGCCTGTCCCAGCTGGACGCCCAGGCGTTATCAGCCCCCTGGGCAGGCGCGCGGCCCCCTGGGCAGGCGCGCGCCGCCGGCCGGATGCCGGCAGTCGCCGCGCCCGCGCGGACCTCCCGAGCGCTCCCGCACCACGCCGGGCACCTGGAAGGCGAGCCAGCCGCCGGGCGCGAGCAGGCCGGCCCAGCGGATCAGCAGGTCATGGTGGCCGGGCACCCATTGCAGCACGGCATTGCAGACCAGCACGTCCGGCGGACGTCCGGGCCGCCAGTCCCGGACATCGCCGAGCGTGAACGAAAGGCGGCCGACGCCCGGCGGGGCGGACGCCCTGGCGGCGGCGATCATCTCCGGCGCGTTATCCACGCCGGTCACCTCGGCGGACGGCCACCGCCGGGCGAGCGCCGCGGTCAGGTTGCCCGGGCCGCAGCCGAGGTCGGCCACGTACCGCGGGCCGGCGGCGCCGACCCGCGCCAGCAGGTCGAAGAACGGCCGCGACCGCTCGCCGCCGAACCGCAGGTACTGCCCAGCGTCCCACATGGTGAACATCCCTCCTCATGCGGGACCACGCCTATCCGATCAAGCATCTTGACGTCAAGAGATATGCTGTGCCCATGGGGCAGCTTTCCGACGAGGTCGACGAGCTCGTGACCGCGTGGCGGGCCCAGCGGCCGGACCTGGACGTCGAGCCGCTGCACGTGCTCAGCCGCGTCTCCCGGCTGGCCAGGCACCTGGACATCGCGCGGCGCGCCGCGTTCGCCGGTCACGGGCTGGAGACGTGGGAGTTCGACGTGCTGTCGGCCCTGCGCCGGGCCGGCCCGCCATTCCAGCTCACCCCGGGGGCCCTGTTGCGCGCCACCCTGGTCACGTCGGGCACCATGACCAACCGGATCGACCGGCTCGCCGCGGCGGGCCTGGTACGGCGCGAGCCCGACCCGCGGGACCGCCGCGGCGTGCTCGTGACGCTCTCCGAGCAGGGCCGGGCGGTGGTGGACGAGGCATTCACCGACCTGCTCGAACGCGAGCAAGCGCTGCTGGCCGGGCTGGCGGATGACCAGCGCCAGCTGCTGGCCGGGCTGCTCCGCGCGCTGCTCGCCCCGTTCGACTCCCGCGCCCGGGGCTGATCCGGGGCCGCGCCCGGGGTCAGCCCGCTGCCGCCGCCCCGGCTGGGCACTACCCGCCGGAGCCGATGGCCAGCGAGCCGGTCTGCAGCGCACCCGCGATGACGACCGGCTGGTCCGTGGTCACGCCGGTCAGCGTGATGGGCAGCACGCCGGTGATCAGGTTCGCCACGCTCAGCAGGAGCGCGCTGACCGTCGACGGGGTGAACGTCACCGGGACGACGCCCAGCGTTCCGGAGAGCCTGGTCGCGTACAGCGTGACGCCGCCGCTGAAGGCCAGCGTGGGACTGGTCGTCACGGTGGTGGCGCCGCCTTCCGTGACCGAGTCGGTGACACCGCCCGCCAGGGTTATCGAGTCCGCCGTGAACTTCATCATCGTCACCGTCCCGCCGCCCGCGACCGGCATGTCCACGTTGCCCTGGTACGCGAAGCCGGTCATGGTCGCCGATCCCGCGGTGAGCACCGACCCGGCCTCGGACGCCACCAGGCCGCCGGTCACCGCGGCGCGCTTCGCCGCCGCCTTCCGCTGTCCCGGGGTCGCGCTCCCGCTCGCGGACGGGCTCCCCGGGGCCGTGGGGCCGGCCGGAGGCCCGGATCCGGGCGAGGGCGCGGATGCGGGCGAGGAGGCCGGGCCGGCGGACGGGCTCGGGCCGGGGCCGCCCGACGGATCCGCCGTCGGTGACGCGCCGGCGCTCGTGGGCGACGGAGCGGGAGCCGGCGAGGACGGGCCCGGGGCCGGCGAGGACGGGCCCGGGGTTGGCGAGGCAGAGCCGCCGGGAAAGCAGATGATCCCGAGAATGCAGCCCGAACCGGATCGCGGGGCCGCCGCGGCGCTCTGCCGCGCTCCGCTCAAGCCGACCAGCCCTGCCGCGAGCACGACCGGAAACGCGATGAATGCCAGCAGGCGCTTCATCAGCGTCCCGCCGGTCTCGCGCTCAGCCCAGCGCCCGGTCCCGGCTGGCCCGCTGGCTCCGTACCGGGCTGGCCCGCCCCGGCGGCATCGGCAGGTTCCTCCTCCGGGCGCCCGGCGTCAGCGCCGAAGGTGTCCGCATCCGGCGTGAAGGTGTCCGCGCCCGAGGTCTCGTCCGCCGGGTCCCCGGGCGCGCCGGCGATGATGCCGCTCCCAGCCGACGGCTCCTCATCGGCGATGGCGCCGGCGGCGGCCGGCACGGGCGGCGCTTCGACAGGCGCCCACGCGAACCCGATCGCGCCGCCGACGATGGCCGCCAGCATGCCGAGGAAGAAGCCGCCGAGGTTGGAGGCGGGAAAGGACACGATGCCGAGGGCTATCCCGGCGATTCCGTAGAACACCCGGTGCACGGGATTCACCCAGAGCATGATGCCGGCCGCGATCAGCAGCAATCCGATCAGCACGCCGAAGACCCCGCCGATGCCGATGTAGATGACCAGCTTGATCGCGCCGTGGCCGAGCACACCGCTGAGCGGGATGGCGACCAGCTCAAGGCCGGCCAGCACCAGCAGCAGGCCGCCCCAGAAGGGGCGGCTCCGCCGCCAGCCCCGCCAGCGCTCGCGCCTCGTCATGGCCTTAGCAGCTCCCGCCGAAGCCGATGGACAGGCCGGGCAGGGTGAACGTGCCCGCCGTGGTCAGCCATGTGTGCTGGACCAGGTTGTCGATCGTGATCGAGTCGGCCTGCTGGCCGAATCCGCCGGGCTGGCCTGCCGTCCCCGGGTCCTCGCTGAGCGTCCCGGCGTCCTGGCCGATGGTGATGTTGTGGAAGATCGCCTCGCTGCCGGTCTGCCCGCTCGCGTCGACGACCAGGTTGTCCGCGGTCACCGGGCTGCCTCCGCCGCCGGCGGTAAGCCGGAGCGTGACAGGCCCGACGGTGACGCTTTGGCACAAATTGGACAGGCTAGCGGACTTGATCGCGGAGATGATCACCGGCCGCGGCCCGCCCGAGCCGGTGACCTGGCCGCCGAACTGCTCGAAGCCGGTGCCGTTCAGCTGCCCGGCGGTGACCAGGAACTCCTGGCCTGAGACGGAAATGCTGGAGGCGATCGCCCCCTGCGCGGTCAGCCCGACAAGGGTGCCCGCGATGGCAACGGCCGGCACGGCCGCGATGGCGAACCGCCGCCACCTGACCTTGCCGTGGACTGAGGGTCTGGTCTTGCTGTCTTCATCCGGCATGGCGCTCCCTTTCGGGGTCCATGGTGCGCGCGCCCGCAGCGGGAGATGAGGAGCCCGGCACCGTCGACGGGAGGTTTGCCCTGATGTGAGGTAGAGCACATCGGGCATTGCCGGAAAGTTACTCTTCGGTAATGTCAGGCGTCAAGCGGTTCAGCTAACGAAATCATCATGATTGCGCTGACATCCTCAGCAATCCGGGTTAATCGCCCCGTAAGAGAACATTCCCGGCCTCGCCGGCACATGGCGCTCAGCCCTCCAGGGAGGCGGCGACCTCCAGCCAGCGTTCCTCCAGGCTGGTCCTCTCGGCCTGGAGGGCGCGCAGCTGGGCGCCGAGCTCGGTGAGCTTCTCATAGTCCGCCGCGTTCGCGGCCAGTTCCCCGTTGAGAGCGGCTTCCCGGGCCGACATGCGCTCGATCTGCCGCTCCAGGCGCTGTAGCTCCTTGCGCGCGGCGCGTTCGGCCGCCGCCGCGGAGACCGGCTTGGCGGCGCCGCCCCCGCGGCCGTGGCCGGGCGCGGTGCCGCGCCCGGCCACGGCCGCCCGGCGCACCCGGGTGCGCTCCAGGTACTCGTCCACGCCGCCCGGCAGGAAGGAGACCTTGCCGTCGCCCAGCAGGGCATCCACCTGGTCGGTTACCCGCTCGAGGAAGTAGCGGTCATGGCTGACCGCGACGAGGGTGCCCGGCCAGCCGTCGAGCAGGTCCTCGAACTCGGTCAGCATCTCGATGTCGAGGTCGTTGGTCGGCTCGTCGAGCAGCAGCACGTTCGGCTCGGTCATCAGCAGCCGCAGCATCTGCACCCGGCGCCGCTCGCCGCCGGAGAGATCGCCGACCGGCGTCCACTGCCGCTCCCCGTAGAAGCCCAGCCGCTCCAGCAGCTGGCCGGCGGACAGCTCGCGCTTGCCGACCCGGACCTGCAAGCGGATCTCCTCGACGGCCTCGCGGACTCGCTTCGCCGGGTCGAGTTCGGTCAGCTCCTGCGACAGGTGGCCGATCCGGACGGTTCTGCCGCGGACGACGCGCCCGGCTACCCGCACGCCATCACCGGCCTCGCCGGCGAGCAGCCGCAGCAGCGAGGTCTTGCCCGCCCCGTTGACGCCGACGATCCCCACCCGGTCCCCCGGGCCGAGCCGCCACGTGACGCCGTCGAGCAGGGTGCGGCCGCCCGCCGTGAGCGTGACATCCTCAAGCTCCAGCACGGTCTTGCCGAGCCGCGCGGCCGCCATCTGGGTCAGCTCGGCGCCGTCGCGGGCAGGCGGCTCGGCGGCGATCAGCGCGTTGGCCGCCTGCACCCGGAACTTCGGCTTCGTGCCGCGCGCCTGCGGCCCGCGCCGCAGCCACGCCAGCTCCTTGCGGGCAAGGTTGCGCCGCCGCTGCTGCTCCGCCTCGGCGGTGCGCTGCCGTTCCGCCTGCGCCAGCACGTAGGCGGAATAGCCGCCCTCGGTCTGGTAAACCTGCCCGCCGGCCACCTCCCATATCTGGTCGCACGCTGTGTCGAGGAGCCAGCGATCGTGGCTGACCACGACCACCGCGCACCCGCGGTCCCGCAGGTGCCTGCCGAGCCAGTCGATGGCCTCGATGTCCAGGTGGTTGGTGGGCTCGTCGAGGAGCAGGATGTCGCGTTCGGCGGCGAGCAGGGCGGCGAGCGCGACCCGCCTCCGTTCGCCGCCGGACAGGTGCCGGACGTCGCCGTCCAGGCCAATGCCGGGCAGCAGCTCCGCGGCCACGGTGCGAGAGAGCGGGTCTCTCTCCCACGCCCGGCCGCCGAAGGCGACCTCGGCGACCGTTCCCGACAGCGTGCCGCTCTGCGGCAGGTAGCCGACGCGCAGCCCGGACATCCGGGCGATCCGGCCGTTATCCGGTTCGACCGCCCCGGCGAGCAGCGCGAGCAGCGTGGACTTCCCGGCGCCGTTGCGGCCGACGACGCCGATCCGCATCCCCTCGTCCACGCCGAGCGAGACGCCGTCGAGCAGCACCCGGGGGCCGTAGGCCTTGGCGGTCTTCTCGAAGCTGATCAGGTTCATGGTGCCTGCGGGCCGATCACCGTGGCGCCGGGGACCGGGCCTGCCGCCCGCGCCACCGACCGGCAGACCCCCGTGCCCGACAGCGCGACCGCGAGGTCGGTCGCGTGACCGGCGTCGCGGGCGAGGAAGAAGCACGTGGGCCCCGAGCCGGAGACCAGGGCACCGAGGGCGCCGCACTCCTGGCCGGCGGCGAGCGTCTTGCGCAGCGCCGGGAACATCGAGATCGCCGGAGCCTGCAAGTCGTTGCTCAGCGACCGGCCGAGCTTTTCCTGGTCACCGGAGCGCAGCGCGCTCATCAGCTCGTCGCTGAGCTCCGGCGCCGGGCCGGGGGCAAGCGGACCGCGCATCCGGTCCAGCGTGCCGTACACCGCGGGGGTGGGCAGGTACCCGTCGGCGAACGCGAGCACCCAGTGATATCGAGCGGACGGCACAAGCGCGGGCATGAGCCGCTCGCCCCGGCCACGGCCCACCGCGGTCCCGCCGAGCACCGCGAACGCCACGTCGCTGCCGACCCGGGCGGCGACCTCGCACAGCTCCTGCTGGGACAGCCCGGCATGCCATAGCTCGTTGCACGCGACCAGGGCGGCGGCCGCGTCGGCGCTGCCGCCCGCCAGGCCGGCCGCCACCGGGATGCGCTTGCTGATCGTGACCGCCACCCCGGCGCGGCCGTCAGGCGCCGCGCCGGTCCTCCCGGCGAGGCCGCTCCTCCCGGAGGCGCCCGGCGCTCCGGTGCCGGACGCGATCGCCGCCCGCAGCGCCGAGACCGCCCGCAGCGCGAGGTTGTCCGGGCCGGCGGGCACCCGGGCGGCGCCCTCGCCGCTGACGGTCACGCTGTCCGCCTCGGCGGGGGCCACGCTGACCTCGTCGAACAGCGAGATCGCGTGGAAGACCGTCACCAGGTCGTGGTAGCCGTCCGGGCGCAGCGGACCCACCGCGAGCTGGAGGTTGATCTTGGCGGGCGCCCGCACGGTCACAGTCGTCACGATCAAGTAATCCTAGGCTCCGGAGTCTCGGCCCCCGCCGACGGCCTGTAGGTACCGCAGGGAATCCTCGATGGGGTCACCTCATCCAACGCACCCAGCCTCAGCGCGGGACGACAGCGATGGCGCGGGACGACAGCGCCCGTCAGGGGCCAGCTAGCCGCGTTCCAGATCCGGCCGACCCGCAACTGCCCGGGCCTGCGCGACGCGCGCGAACTCGGCGACCCCGAGCGCCTCACCGCGAGCGCCCGGGTCCACCCCGGCGGCGCGCAGCAGCCGCTCCGCCTCGGCCGGCGACCCGGCCCAGCCGGCCAGCGCGGCCCGCAGCGTCTTACGGCGCTGCCCGAACGCCGCGTCGATG
>DATGLH010000161.1:0-6312 GCA_035294225.1 Trebonia sp. | reverse complement strand
CCCAGCGAGCGGCGCACCTTGTCCCGGTACGTGCGCCGGTCCTCGCGGCTGACGCTGATCGCGCGGATGTCACGGCCCATGGCCGCGTTGTGCCCCTGCCTGGCGCCATTACACGTCGGCGGTGAAGGAGCCAGGGCCATGCCCATGCCGGCGCAGGCGCATCGCCCATGCCGGCGCAGGCGCATCGCCCGCGGCGGGGATGGCTCCCGGCGATCTTTGGCCGCTGGGCTGTGGACGCTCGGGGCGGGTTTCACGCGACGGCGGCCGGCTGCCGTACCGGGTGAGGGGGCCGGACCCCTGACACGGCTATCGATGTCACTTGCCCCGGGCTGGGCAGGGGCACGGAAACTGGGCGGTGAGCACGGCGCCCGGCCTCGCATCCCCGGACGGGCCGGGGAGATCGGCCGCCGCAGCACGCCACCGGAGGACTAGATGCCGCAGGAGACAGCGCGGTTCCCGACCGGCGCGTGGAGAGTCAAGACGGCGGGCCGCCGCCGCCGGTGCCGGAAAGACTGGCGCCATCACAGGATCGAGAAAGGCCAGTTGCTCCTGGAAGTCACCAACTCGGGCACGGGGGCGGCATGGGTCTACTGCCGGCCATGCGCGGTCGCGCTGCTCGAGCGGGCAGCGGCGGGCATCGGAGAGCTTCGCAGTCAGCTGGATGCCCAGCCCCCGGGCCAGGCGGGCGCAGGGGCATGACGCCAGATCGTCCCCAGGGTGCTCGCCGGGCCCGCACGCCCGGCCGGGCGTGCGGGCCCGGCGGCGGGTACTGCGCCCGGTCAGTCCCCCGGCACGGGCATGGGCTCAGGCCGCGATGCCCGCGGCCGCCCGGAGCTCGCCGAACGCCGCCACGATGCGGGGCAGGGGCCACGACGCGTTGAGGCCGCTGGGGTTCGGGAGGACCCACAGGCGCGCGGTGCCGAGCCTCTCGTCCTGCGGGCCGATGGCCGCGCGGGGGCGGCCGAACGCGGTGCGGTACGCCGTCACGCCGGCCACCGCGACGAAGCGCGGGCGGCGGCTGCCGGCCAGCGCCTGGAGCCGGACGGCACCGTCGCGGAGTTCGTCATCGGTGAGTTCGGCGGCTTGCGCGGTGGCTCGCGGCGCGATGTTGGTGATGCCCATGCCGTAGCGTGCCAGCTCCGCCTGCTCGCCGGGGGCTAGCCGGCGCGGGGTGAACCCGGACAGGTGCAGGGCCGGCCAGAACCGGTTGCCCGGCCGCGCGAAGTGCCAGCCGGTCGCCGCCGAGTACAGGCCCGGGTTGATCCCGCAGAACAGCACGTGAAACGGCTCCCCCTCGGCCGGCAGGACGTCAGGGATCGTGCGGTGCCGCGCCGCGGCCAGGTCCAGCTTCATGGACCGATATTCTCGCCGGCCCGGCCATTGGCCCGGCCATTTAGGAACGAATCTGACCGCTATAGCCGCTAGCGTGGCTCGTGAACCGGTAGCCGGATGAGGAGATGGCCGACCATGACCGACGAGACTATGGGTACCGAGCGGGCCGACCTGCTCACCGAGCTGGCCGGACGCCGGCACTTCCTGCGGTTCACCATCCGCGGCCTGACCGACGACCAGGCCCGGATGCGCACCACCGCCAGCGAACTGTGCCTGGGCGGGCTGATCAAGCATGTCACGCTCGTCGAGCGGAACTGGGCCAGCTTCATCACGGAGGGCCCGACGGCGCTGGGCGACTACGGCACCATGACCGAGAGCGACTTCGCGGCGTGGGCCGAGCAGTTCCGGCTGCTGCCCGGCGAGACGCTGGACGGCGTGCTGTGCGAGTACGCGCGGGTAGCGGAACGGACCGACGAGCTGGTCCGCACCCTGCCCGACCTGAACGTGACGCAGCCGCTGCCGAACGCCCCGTGGTTCAAGGCCGGGGAGCGGTGGTCGGCCCGGCGCGTGCTCTTGCACATCATCTCCGAGACCGCGCAGCACGCCGGGCACGCCGACATCATCCGGGAATCGCTCGACGGCGCCACGTCCATGGGCTGAGCCGGGCGTCCGGTCAGCCGGCGGCTGCCGCCTCCGCCATCCGGCGGACGATCTCGGCGAGGATGGGCCGCGGCGTCGCGAAGTTCAGCCGGACGTGGCCGCGGCCCGCCTCGCCGCAGGCCGCGCCGTCGGTCAGCAGTACCCGGGCCTTGGCCAGGAAGAACTCGGCAGGGCTGTCATCGAGGCCGAGGTCACGGCAGTCGAGCCAGGCCAGGTAGGTGCCTTCGGGCGGCTGGTACCTGACGGCGGGCAGCTGGCGGGCAAGCCACTGCGCCAGGAGCCTGCGGCTGCCGTCGAGGTAGCCGACGACGTCGGCGAGCCAGGCACCGCCGTCGCGGTACGCGGCCGCGGTGACCCAGACCCCGGGGGTGCTCGCGCCGTGCTCGAACATGAACCCGTGCTCGGCCCAGGCGGCCGCGTCGGCGTCGCTGGTCAAGATGAGCTGCGCGCACTTGAGGCCGGGCAGGTTCCATCCCTTGGACGCGGCCGTCGCCGTCACCGCGTGCGCCGCCGCCTGCTCCGAGACGGAGGCGTACGGGACATGCGTGCCGCCCGGGTAGACCAGCGGCGCGTGGATCTCGTCGGCGAACACCCGGCCGCCGTTGCGGTCCACGACCTCCGCCACCGCGGCCAGCTCCGCTGCGGTGTAGACCCGGCCGACAGGGTTGCACGGGTTGCAGAGGACCAGCAGGTGGCCGCCTTGCCTGAAAGCGCTTTCGATCCCGTCCAGGTCGAGGACGAACCGGCCGCCGTCGGCGGCCATCGGGACCTGGATGATCTGGCGGCCGAGCCACGGCGGCACGGTGAGGAACGGCATGTACGCGGGGGTCGGCAGGATCACCGGGCTGCCTGGCCGGGAGAACACGGTGATCGCCGCCTCCAGGCCCTTGAGCACGTCGGGCAGCGGGCGGATCCGCGCCGGGTCCACCGTCCACCCGTATCGTTCTTGCTGCCAGGCCCCGCACGCCTGCGCCATCTCGGCCACCGCGTGCTCGCTGAGGTAGCCGAAGTCGCTGCGCGCGATCACCTCGCGCAGCGCCGCCTCGACCGCGGGCGCGGCACCGAAGTCCATCTCCGCTACGAACGCGCCGATGACGTCCGGGGCGCCGCGCGTCCACTTCACGCTCCCCCGGCGGCGCAGTTCCGCCATGGTGATCTGGTCGGCCATCTCGGCGAACGTGGGCATGACACCTGCAATGTGCTGTTGTGGTCGGGCGGCTTCGCTTCCACTGTAACGGGCCGGCGCGCTCGTGATCAGATGGTGCGCGGCGCCCCGGCGGGCGACAGCCGGGCGGCACGGATCGCCGCAGGGCCGCCAGGCCCGGGCGCGCGCGCAGCGTCTCGATCATCCAGTGCCCGGGGCCGCGACCGCGGTGGCCGGGGAGCACGAACACGTCGCGGACCCGGGCGAACGTCGCCCGGTCGGTGACGGCGCGGGTGAAGCCGACCTGGTTCCCGCCGCGGCGAAGGCCGAGGTTCAGCGAGTTCGCCACCGAGCGCGCCACCACATCGCGGGGTGCCCCTGCGGCCCAGTACGAGCCGGCGATGAACCCGTGCACCACGTCGAGGTCGAGCCGCGCGGGGTCGTCGTCGATCTCGTATTCGCCCCTGGCGACCAGCATGGGACACAGCCCAGGGGTAAGCCCTGCCAATCCGAGGGGACAACCCCGCACCCCCGATAGCATAGGAAAATGGCGTTCAGCGGGTGGCCAGAACAGGCGCTGGAGTTCTACGAGGGCCTCGAGGCGGATAACTCGAAGTCGTACTGGACGAAAAACAAGGCGATCTACGAGGACAAGGTCCTGCGCCCGATGACGGAGCTGGCCGAGCAGCTGGCACCAGAATTCGGTGAGCCGAAGATCTTCCGGCCCTACCGCGACATCCGGTTTAGCGCGGATAAGACCCTTTACACAACGCATATCGGCGCCGCGATAGGCTCGCGCAACTACGTTCGGTTCTCCGCCGACGGGCTCGCCGCCGGGGCGGGCATGTGGCACATGGACCCCGGGCAGCTCACCCGCTATCGCGCGGCGGTCGCCGCCGACAGCACCGGAGCCGAGGTCGAGGCGATCATCGCCGAACTGGGGAAGTCCGGCATCGAGGTCCACGGCCACGGCACGCTGAAGTCCGCCCCGCGCGGGTACCCGCCCGGCCATCCCCGGATCGGGCTGCTGCGGCACAAGGGCCTGACCTCATGGCAGCACTGGGAACCGGGACCATGGCTGCATACACCGTCTGCCGCCGATCGCGTTCTTTCATTCTTCCGAACGTCCGCGGCCATTTGCGACTGGCTAACGGCGAACGTCGCCGGCTGACCGGCGGCAGCGACCGGAACTCGGACGAGCCAATGTGGCACGCCGTCGAGACGCCGGCCATCGGCCTGGGATCTCAGCTCGGCGGTTCTGCGCCCGGCTTATGACCTTTTGTCCCTGCGATTGAGATCCTGGGTGCGACGGCGGGGGACGCGGAGACACGAGGGCGCGGGGCGGCGGGGCGGAGACGGCGGCGGGGCCGCGGGGCGGCGGGGCGGCGGGGGGAGCAGCGGGACGCGGGTATCGTGCGGAAGGAAAACGGTTACCCGGGCGGAATGGGACGGAAACATAGGCGCATGCTGGTGGTGCGTGAGGTCAGTCTCGATGAGTGGGAGGTGCTGCGGGACGTTCGGCTGGCGGCGCTCAGGGAGGCGCCGTACGCGTTCGGCTCGACGTACGCGCGGGAAGCGCCGTTCACCCGGGAGCAGTGGCTGGCCAGGCTCGGCCGCGACGACGCCGTCACGTTCTTCGCGCGGCTGCCGGAACTGGCCGAGCCCGCCGGGCTCGCGGGCGTCCTGGAGGAAGCGGGCGCGGCGGACGTGGTCTCCATGTGGGTCCGGCCCGGAGCGCGCGGCCGCGGCGTCGGCGCGGCGCTCATCGACGCGGCGGCCGGCTGGGCCAAGGACCGCGGCCACGAGGCCCTGTACCTATGGGTCACCGAGTCCAACACCCCGGCCCGCAAGCTGTACGAGCGGTGCGGGTTCACGCCGGCCGGCGAGCGGCAGCCACTGCCCTCGGACCCGTCATTGCCAGAGATCCGGATGCGCCTGCCGCTCTAGTCCCCGGCGTCGGCGAACTCGGCGCGGACGCCGAGCAGGCGCACCGGGCGGCCGGGAGTGAACCACGCCAGCGCCGTCCGGGCGGCTTCCGCCACGTCGCCGGCCAGCGCCACCCCGTGGGTAACCGTGTCGAACGGCGCGTAGCGGACCTTGACCACGACGCGTGCCACCGGGCGGCCAGTCTCCGCGACCTCGGCGGCGACCTGCCGGGCGAGCCGGGCCACCTCAGCTTCCACTAGCGTCCAGTCCCTGACGTCCTGCTGATACGTGACTTCGCGGCCGTGCGTGCGGGCGGCGTAGGGCGTGGGGTCCACCTCGGTGTCGCCGCGGCCGCGGCCGATCAGCACCAGCCAGGGGCCGGTCGTCGGGCCGAGCTCCCCCGCCAGCCGGTCCGGGTCGGCGGCGGCCAGCTCCCGGACAGTGGTGATGCCGAGGGCGGCGAGCTTGGCGGCGGTCTTCGCGCCGATCCCCCAGATCGCGTCCGGCGGCCGGTCGCCGAGCACGTCGTACCAGGTCCCGGAGGTAAGCCGGAACACTCCGGCTGGCTTGCCGAACCCGGTCGCGATCTTCGCCTGTAGCTTGTTCTCCCCGATCCCGATCGAGCAGTCCAGCGCCGTGGCCGCCTTGACCTCGGCGGCGAGGTTCCGGGCGAACGCCTCGGGGTCGGCCGTCTCGACGCCGACGAAGGCCTCGTCCCAGCCGAGCACCTCCACCGGGCAGCCGGTGTCCCGCAGAACCGCCATCACCTCGGCGGAGACCGCGTCGCAGGCGTCCGCGTCCACCGGCAGGAACACGCAGTCCGGGCAGCGCCTCGCCGCGGTGCGCAGCGGCATTCCGGAGTGCACGCCGACCTCGCGCGCCTCGTAGGAGGCGGTGCTGACCACGCCGCGCTTGGCCGGGTCGCCGTCGCCGCCGACCACGACCGGCTTGCCGCGCAAGTCAGGATTGCGCAATAGTTCGACCGCCGCGGTGAACTGGTCGAGGTCCACATGCAGTACCCAATGGCTCACGAGAAAGTCTTACCCGCTGCGAGGGTGACGGGGCGAGAGCGAGATGCTGAGGGTGAAGCGCGGCGCCGGCCGCAAAGCCGTGGCAGGGTTGGAAGGGTCGGCCGCGTTGCCGCGTTTCACTACGTGACTGTGGTGATTCCGAGCGGAAGTGAGGCCGGCGATGGCGCTGCCCTATGATTCAGCGGCCAAGTTCCAGGAGTACGCCCACCCGGAGATGAT
>DATGLH010000160.1:0-28554 GCA_035294225.1 Trebonia sp. | reverse complement strand
GTCTGCCTGCCGCAGCGCGGTGAAGCCGGCGGCGGCGGGGTCGTCGTGGTGGGCTGTGAGCCATTCCGGGCCTGCGAGATCGGCGGTGGCGCTGATGAGCCCGCGCAGCAGGGCGGATATCGTGACCGGGCTGTTGCCGTTGCCCGTCTGGTCGGCCACGGCGGCCTCGCACCGGTTGAGCTGGCTCAGCACGGCCAGCGCGCTGCGGCGGGTGCGGTCGTTGGGGACGTGCCGGTAGATGTGGTCGGCCGCGGCACGGGTCTTCAGGAAGGCGATCACCGTCTCTACCTCCGTGGCAACCTCGGTGTGCTGCGGGGGGCGGTCCCGCGGACGCCGGGACGCCGGCCGCGGGACCGCCGTCGGTGCGGTGCCGGTCAGGCCGTCGTCACCCGGTGATCTCGATGCGCCGCGGCTTGTCGGCCTCGGCCTTGGGCACGGTGACGGTCAGCACCCCGCCGGCCAGCGACGCGGTGACCTTGTCCGGGTCGGCCTGGCCGGGCAGCGTCACCCGGTACTCGAACCGGCCGGCCCGCCGGGCCCGGCGCAGCGCCCGGCCCCCGGCCCCGGCCTGCCGGTACTCGCCAGTGACGGTCAGCTCCTGCCCGGTCACCTCCACGCTGATGTCGTCCTTGCGCACGCCGGGCAGCTCGACCTCGGCGATGTAGGCGTCCGCGGTCTCCGACAGGTCGGCGGCCGGGGCCCATGCCTGGCCCCACGGCTGCCACAGGCCGTCCAGCGCGCTGTCCATCAGCCGACCCATCCGCTGGTACAGGTCCTCAAGCTCGCCGAACGGGTCCCACTGGCCGGCGGCCCGCGGGCCGGAACGGGCGAGACCGTCGGCACGCCGTGCCAGATGCAGCGCCATCACGCATCACCCCTTTCGCGTATAACGGGCATCCGCGGCCGGGAGCGCGGGCGCCCGCGCTCCCGGCTGCATTCAGCATAAGTCATCTTCCAAGATTACATATTCCCAGGATTCTTGGATTACCCATATCCTGATGTCCATGGAGAGAAGTCTCGGGTTCGTCGCCGTCCAGTCCCGCGGCGGCATCATCACCATCCCCGCCGAGGCGCGCCGCATGCTTCGGCTGGACGCCCCCGGCGCGCAGGTCGAGGTCATCCTCCGCGACAACGACCTGGTTCTCATCCCGCACGTCGCCGTCCCCCTGCGGGATATGCGCGACGGCGCCCCCGGCGACGGCGAGCCCCCGGCCGACCCGGCGCAGGCCGGCCGTGAGGTCACCGCGCAGGCCGGCCGTGAGGTCACCGCGCAGGCCGGCCGCGAGGCCACCGCGCAGGCTGGCGAGGCCACCGCGCAGGCCCGCTCCCGGGACAGCCGGAGCAGGTAGCGGTCCGCGCCAGCCGGCGGCGCCTCTACCGCCCCCCGGCCCGCCTTCGGCGGCCGACTGGTTCTGAGCCTGCCCGGAAGTCGCTGGCCGATACCTTGACACGCGGTCCGGTCACCTTCACGATCCTAGTATCAGATTCTAGAGTCTCATTGGATCTGGTGAGCTGCCTGCCGTTATGAAGCCTATCCCGGATGAGGCCTATCCCGGATGAGGCCCATCCCGGACGGTGCGGCGGGCACGGCTGGTCCGAGGCGGCTCCGGACGCTGGTACAGGTCACATGCCCGTGCACAGGCGCGCGAGGAGGAACCCGATGAGCGGTACCGCATCGATCCCGAGAGCCGAGCCAGGGACCGCATCCGGCATCAGGCGCCTGTGGCGCCGCGACCTCAGCGGCTATCCGACCGGGGCGTACCGGATCTTCCTGCTGGCCATCGTGGTGCTCGCCAACATCATCTTCACCTGGACCGTGGCCGCGGGAACGGCCGCGACGACGGTGATCTTCCCGCATTTCGGCATGACCTTGAACTACTACTCCGACCTGCTCGTCGTGGCGGGCATCTGCGGCGCCCTCGCGGCCTACATCACCAGCTTCGGCGACCGGTGGGGCCGGGCGAACATGGTCGTGATCGGCCTGCTGATCAACGCCGTCTTCGCGCTGTGGGCCGTGCCGGACGCGCCGAGCAAGTTCTGGTTCTCGTTCTTCACCTGCCTGCTGTACCTGGCCGACGGCGCGATCTTCGTGGGCACCCCGGCGCTGGTGCGCGACTTCTCCCCGCAGATGCAGCGCGGGGTGGCGATGGGCTTCTGGACATTCGGCCCGGTGGCCGGGTACTTCGTCCTCAGCGCGGTCGCCCGGGCCTATCTCCCGGCAGTCGTCACGTTCGCCAACTGGCAGAACTTGTACCGCTTCTCCGGATACGCGGCGCTCGTCATGTTCGTGGTCTGCCTGTTCTTCCTGCGCGAGCTGCCCGCCGGGATACGCAGCCAGCGGATGGCCGCCATGAATGAGCGGGCGCTGGTCGAGGCGCGGGCGCGCGGCCTGGACCTGGCCGCGCTCACCAGGAACCGCTGGCGGCAGATGCTGCACGTCAACACCATCTTCAGCCCGATCGCGATCAACCTGTTCCTGATCATCTACTTCACCGCGATCGCCTACTTCGTCTTCTACCTGCCCGCGTTCCTGCACTTCTCGCTCAGCAGCTTCAACGGCATCCAGGAGATCTACTGGGGCGTGAACATAGTCGCGCTGGTGGCCTGGGGCTATGTGTCGGACCGGCTGCGGGTGCGCAAGCCGTTCATGGTGCTGGGCTCGGTCGGCACCATCGTGTCGATCGTCTTGCTGATGAACGCGAAAGCGGGCGTCAGCTTCACCGCCATGGCGCTCATCCTCAGCCTCATGTCGACGTCGCTGGCCTGCGCGTACTGCCCGTGGTTCGCCAGCTTCACCGAGACGCTCGAGGCGTACAACCCCGGGCTCATCGCGACCGGAAGCTCGCTGTACGGCTTCGCCACGCGCCTGGTCGGCGTCCCCTTCGGCATCATCATCCCGCACATCGTCGGCAGCCCGGTCGAGACGGCGGCGGGCTGGCGGACGTGGTTCTACGTCTGCATCGGCTGCGTGGTGGTGTTCGTGCCGTTCATCTTCACGATGCACGGCCACTGGAGCCCGGCGAAGGCGCGCGCGGAGTTCCTCGCGCACGAGGAGAGGGTCGCCGCGGAACTCCGGCGGCTTGGAGTGGCCAAGGCCGCCTGACGCCGGTCAGCCCGGCGCCTAACGCCGGTCAAGCCCGGCGGCTGACGCCGGTCAGCCCGGCGGCTCATCCTCAGGGTGCCATGGCCCCCCGGACATGAGCCGCCGGGCGTACTCGATCACCGCGTCGATGATCTTTTCCGCCTGGCGGCGGCTCTTGGCGGCGGCGACCTCGCGGGCGCCCTCGCCGATCAGCGAGGTGAGAATCGCGGCATAGACCCGGTCCTCCGGCCTGTCGGTGAGGCGCAGCAGCGAGTCGTTCTGGCCGATCCACTCGCGCCCCCGGCGGCGCCTCATCACCTCGAACCCGGGCGGTACGTCACCGGAGGTGAACAGCAGGGCAAGGTCGCGCCGCTGCCAGCTGCCGTGCAGGAAGGCGCGCGCTCCGGTCTCGAACAGCGCTCCCGGGTCGGTGACGCCCTTCTTCCTGGCCTCTGCCACCGCCTTGCTCGCCGCCTCCTCGTGCGCGTGCTGATGCTCTTGCCACAGGGCGATGAACAGCTCGCTCTTGCCGCCGAAGTGGTGGTACAGGCTGCCCACGCTGGACCCGGCCCGCTCCACGATGTCCGCGATGCTCGCGTCGGAGAAGCCCCGCTCCGTGAAGACTTGCCGGGCCGTGTCCAGCAGCGCGCGCTGGGTCTGCGCGGTGCGGCCCCACTGCCACGTGCCGTTCACGGGGCCGTCTTTCAGCTGCCTCGGCATGGACCCCCACCGATCTGTTCCGTCACCGGTCAATGTACATCCTCCGGCGCCCCGGCACCCTCCGGCGCCCGGCACCGATCGCCGACCGCGGCCCCCGCGGCCGGGCATCGCCCGCGCACGATCCTCTTGACAGCGCCTCTTGACAGCGCCGGCGCCTGCTTAGAAGCTAATTCTAGTAACAAATTCTGGTAATGCGGTCCGCCGCGGACGGGCGGGAAGGCGCCGCGGACGGGCGGGAAGGCTGGTGAGCCACATGGCACGACTGGATGGGCGGGTAGCGATCGTCACCGGCGCCGGCAGGGGAATCGGCAGGTCCGTGGCGCTATTGCTGGCACGGCAGGGAGCGGCCGTGGTGGTCAACGACCTGGGAGCCGCCCTCGACGGGTCGGGCGCCGACAGCGGGCCGGCACAGCAGGTGGTCAACGAGATCACCGAGGCGGGCGGCAAGGCCGTGGCCAGCGGCGCGGATGTGTCCGACCACGCGGCCGCCGAGGGGCTTGTCCGGGAGGCCGTCGAGGGCTTCGGCCGCCTGGACGTCGTGGTCAACGTCGCGGGGATCCTCCGCGACCGGATGGTCTTCAACATGACCGAGCAGGAATGGGACGACGTGATCCGCGTCCACCTCAAGGGCACCTTCAACACCACCAAGTTCGCGGCGGCGCACTGGCGCTCGCTGCGCGAGGAGACGGCGCAGAACCGGATCATCAACTTCACCTCGGTGTCCGGGCTGCACGGTGCCCCCGGGCAGCCGAACTACGCCGCCGCGAAGATGGGGATCGTCGGCCTGACGTACTCGTCGGCCAACGCGCTGGCCAAGTACGGCGTGACCGTGAACGCGATATCCCCCGGCGCGGCGACCCGGATGACCGAGTCGGTCCCAGCGGAGCGGCGGCGGACGCCCAGCGCGGCGGATGACGAGCGCTCCCCGGACAACGTCGCCCCGATCGTCGCCTACCTGGCAAGCGAGCAGTCCGGCTGGATCAACGGCCGGATCATCCATTCCTCCGGGTACGAGGTCGCGCTGTACAGCAACCCGCAGCCGCTGATCCGGCTGATCGGCACCGGCCCGTGGGACCCTGACGCCCTGGCCGCCCAGGTGGAGCGCTCGTTCGGCCCGCTACTCGGCCGGCAGGGGTGAGCCCATGGCGAGCAAGCCGGTCCCCGTTCCGACACCGGAAACCAGGCCGTTCTGGGACGGCTGCGCGGCGGGAGAGCTGCGCATCCAGCGCTGCACCGACTGCGGCCGCCCGTACTTCTACCCGCGGCCGGTATGCCCGCACTGCGGTTCCGCCGACGTCGAATGGTTCACCGCGAGCGGCGAGGCGACCTTGTACTCCTATGTGATCAATCATCGCCCGGCACCGGGATTCGAGGAGGACGCGCCCTATGCGATCGCTGTGGTGCAGCTTGCGGAAGGGCCGCGGATGATGGCGAACATCGTCGGGATTCCGGCCACGCCGGAAGCGCTGGAGCTGGACATGCCATTGCGGGTCAGGTTCGAGCAGCGGGGCGAGATGAGCCTGCCGGTGTTCGGGCCGGCCACCGAAGAGGCCGCGGCGGAGGCCGCGGCGGAGACCGCGGCGGAGGCCGCAGCGGAGGCCGCAGCGGAGACCGCGGCGGAGGCCGCGCGGTGAGCGGCAGCACGGGCGTCATCATCGCGGGCGCGGCCGAGACCGACGAGATCGGCAAGCTGCCCGGTCATTCCACGCTGCAACTGCACGTGGAGGGCGCGCTGAACGCGGTGGCCGACGCGGGCCTGACGCTCCGCGACATCGACGGCATCGCGACCGTCTCCTCTCCGGGGCCGGTCCAGGTGGCGCACGCGCTGGGCATCACGCCGGGCTGGATCGACGGCACTGGCGTCGGCGGGACCTCGTTCCTCCTGCACGTGCGGCACGCGGTCGCGGCCATCCGCGCGGGCTACGCCAGGACGATCCTGATCACCCACGGGGAATCCGGCCGGTCCCGGGTCGGCGCGGCGCCCTTCCGGCTCGCCGCGTCCTCTCCGCCCGGCCAGTTCGAGGCGCCGTACGGGACGTTCGGCCCGACGACCACGTTCACCATCCCCGCGCTGCGGTACATGAAGGAGTACGGGCTGACCCACGAGCAGCTCGCCTACGTGGCAGTGGCCCAGCGGCGGTGGGCGGCGAAGAACCCGCGCGCGATGTTCCGCGACCCGATCACGGTGGAGGATGTCCTGGCCTCCAAGATGGTCGCCTATCCGTTCCACCTCCTGGAATGCTGCCTGGTCACCGATGGCGGCGGCGCGCTGGTGGTCGCCTCGGCAGACCGCGCCGCGGAGTTCCCCAAGCCCGCCGTGCATATCCTCGGCACGGGAGAATCGTCGGAGACCCCGATGATCTCGCAGATGGCCGACTTCACCGAGTCCCGGGCGTTCCGGCTGGCGGGCCGGGCGGCGTTCGCCGAGGCGGGGATCAGCACCTCCGACGTCGACCACCTCATGATCTACGACGCGTTCGCCCATGTGCCCATCTACGGGCTGGAGGCGCTCGGCTTCGTCGGCAAGGGCGAGGCGGGCCCCTTCATTGCCGACGGGAACACCGAACCGGGCGGCCGGCTCCCGCTGAACACGAACGGCGGCGGCCTTTCCTACACGCACACCGGGATGTACGGCATGTTCGCCATCCAGGAAGGCGTCCGGCAGCTGCGCGGCGAGGCCGCCGCCCAGGCGGGCGACCCGCAGATCAGCGTCATCCTCGGCAACGGCGGCATGTTCGCCACCGCCGGGGTGCTCGTGCTGGGCAGGAATGCGCGGTAGCGGGAATGCGAGGTAACCGATGACCAGCTTCCAGACTCTGCTCACCGACGTCTCGGGCCGGGTCGCGACGATCTGGCTCAACCGTCCCGAACGGCGCAACGCATTCTCCCCGGTGATGACCCGTGAGCTGCACGAGGCGTTCGCGCTGTACGAGTCAGACGACCACGTTCGGGCTATCGTGGTGACCGGCGCCGGGCGGTACTTTTCCGCCGGCGCCGACCTCGAGCGCGGCGGCGAGACCTTCAACCGCCCTGCGGACGCCGAGCAGACCGCGGCCGAGCCCGTCCGCATCGACCCGGCGCGGATGCGCACCCCTGTCATCGCCGCGATGAACGGATCGGCCGTCGGCATGGGGCTTACCCTGCCGATCGGGTGGGACGTCAGGTTCGCCGCCGCCGAGGCCAGGTACGGGTTCGTCTTCACCCGGCGGGGAATCGTGCCGGAAGCCTCCTCGACCTGGCTGCTGCCCCGGCTGATCGGTGTCTCCCGGGCCATGGAACTGCTGCTGAGCGGCCGCATCTTCAGCGGCGCCGAGGCGGCCGAGATGGGCCTGGTCTCCCGGGCCCTGCCGGCCGCGGACGTGCTGCCGGCCGCCCAGGAGTTCGCCAGGGACATCGCGGCCAGTACCTCGGCCGTGTCGGTGGCGGCCACGAAGGCGCTGGTCTACGGGGCGCTGGAGCAGCCGGACCGCGCCGCCGCACACGAACTGGAGCACCAGGTGTTCCGCTGGATGGGGCGGCAGGCGGACGCGGCCGAGGGCGTGACGGCGTTCCTGCAAAAGCGGCCGCCGCAGTGGCGGCTGTCCAAGGTCAAGGACTACCCGCCGATGCTGCCCGCATAGCCGGCCGATCGCACGGCCCGCCCCCGCGGCGGGGCCGGCTTGACACCCCGGCGCCCGCCGAGTCGAATGGCTTTTAAAACACCTTTCTAGTATCAATTGGCTCTAGTATCGATTGGCGACGGTGGCCGGATGACGGAACGGAAGAGCCCCACCGCGGTGCTGCGGGAAGGTCCCCGGGCACTAACCGAGGACCAGGTGCGCGAGATCGAGGAGACCGGCCTCAGCGGGGTGCTGCACGTCGACATCGATGACGTCATCGAGTACGTCCATAGGGACCTGAAATCGCTGCCGGACTTCACGACGCTTTACCGCAGGTACCTGAAGCAGCGCTGGGACGTCTACGACCTGGACTTCAGCCAGGACGCCGTCGACTGGACGGAGAAGATGACCGAGGCGGAACGGGAATCGTTCATCGCCATCGCCTCCGGCTTCCACCACGGCGAGCGCCAGGTGGAGGTCGAGCTGCCGGTGTTCATGATCGGCGCCAGCGAGGAGGAGAAGCTCCACATCGCCGCGCAGATCGAGGACGAGGCACGGCATACGGTGTTCTTCGACCGGTTCTACCGTGAGGTCGTCGGCCTGCGGGGAGACGACATCATGGCCGTGCTCGACGCGTCGTTCCCCTGGGTATCCGAGACGTTCGTCGGGCCGTTCGGGCTGCTCGCGTACCAGGCGGACGAGGTCAGGCGGAACCCCTACGACGAGAGGGCGCGCGTCCGCTATGGCACGAACTACTTCCTGTGGATCGAGGGCGTGCTCGCGCTGTCGGTCATGAAGGTGACGCTGTCGTACGCTCGCTGGCGCGGGTTCCTCCCGGCCTACTACACCGGCTTCACGGCGACGTGCCGCGATGAGGCGCGGCACGTGCAGGGCGGCATGCGCTACCTGCAGCAGGCCGTCCGCAAGGACCCGGCGATGATCAAGGAGATCCACGACACCCTGCGGACGATCCTGTCGTTGTCCGGGGTGGTGAGCCGGCGGATCTACTACGAGCCGCTCGGCTGGACCGGCGAGGAGGTGCGGGTCCTGTTCTACCAGCAGCTGCGGCGCAAGCTGAACGACGTGGGCATCGGCCTCGCCCCGGACATCGAGGACATGCTCGGCCGGGTGCAGCCGGTCCTGGCGGGGGGGTGAGCCATGGCCGCGCCCGGTTTCTTCACCAGCGAGTGGGCCGGCGCGGTCCGCGGCGCGCTGACGGCCGGGCCGCCGGAGCAGGCCCGCCGCGGCAAGCTCCAGACGTACTGGGACTTCTTCGAGAAGGTCAAGGGCGGATACGCATCTTCGTGGGCGCTCGGATGCCGTGACCTGCCCGGCGGAGCGGCATACCTGTTCGCGGCGTGGGGCGGTGGCGCGGTGACCGACTGCCGGATCGCCGCACCGGGCGATCCCGTCCATGCCACGTACACGCTCGACATGGGCTACCGGGACTGGAAGGCGCTGCACGAGGGGTACGACGCGCAGCGCACGGTCATGTACAGGAAGATGCTGCTCACCGACGGCGACCTGCTTGAGTTCTTCAAGTCGATCTACTTTTTCGTGGAGTGCCTGGCGGTGATCGGCCGCGTGCCAGCCGACTATCCAGAGCCGGCGCGGGCCTGAGCCCGCCGCCGGAGAATCATCCCGAACGTACCCGGCTGACTCGTCACCGCCGACCGCTCGGCCCCGTGTCGCGCAGCCGTCATAGCCGGTCGATGAGGGCGCGCAGCCGCTCCACGAGGCGCAGCCTGCCCGCGTGGCCGGAGGCGACCGGGCGGACGGTGAGCGTGGTCACGCCCGATTCGGCCAGCGCGCTCAGCCGGTCGCGCACGTGTCCCTCCGGTCCGATGAGCGACGTCTTGACCAGCAGGTCCTCGGGGACGGCCGCCTCGGCCTCCTTCTTCTTGCCGGCCAGGTAGAGGTCCTGGATCTTCCTGGCCGCGTCCGGGTAACCGAACCGGCAGGCCAGGTCGTTGTAGAAGTTGCGGCTCCGGGCGCCCATCCCGCCGATGTACAGCGCACGGCCGGGGCGGTCCAGGTCGCGCAGGTGATGAACGTCGTCGCCGATCGCCAGCGAGGCGCCGGCGTGCACGTCGAGCGGCCCCAGTGCCGGGTCCCTGGCGGCGAGGCCCTGCCGCAGGGGCTCGCCCCACACCTCCCCCGCCTTTTCCGGAATGTAGAACGGCGGCTGCCAGCCTTCCGCCAGCTCTGCCGCGAGCGCGACGTTCCGCGGGCCGATCGCGGCGACCGTGATCGGGATGCGCTCCCGGACCGGATGGTCGATGAGCTTCAGCGGCTTGCCCAGGCCGGTGCCCTCTCCGGCCGGCAGCGGGACGGTGTGGTGGCGGCCCTCGAAGCGGAGCGGCTCGCGCCGCCAGACCCGGCGGCAGATCTCGATCGTCTCGCGCGTCCGGCCGATCGGCGCGTCGAAGGGCACGCCGTGGAACCCCTCGATCACCTGCGGCCCCGACGTGCCGATGCCCAGCTCGAAACGGCCGTCGGACACGACGTCGAGGCCGGCCGCGGTCATCGCCAGCAGCGTCGGGGTTCGCGTGTACAGCTGGAGGATCCCGGACGCGATGTGCGCGCGGGTGGTGCGTGCGGCAATATAGCCTAGGCGGCTCACCGCGTCGATGCCGTACAGTTCCGGCACGAACACCACCTCGACGCCGGCCTTCTCGTAGTCGGCGAGCTCGCCTGCGATCTCGGTGAACCGCCGGCCCGCCGCCGCGGACCCGATGCCGATGCCGATGCGCATGTTCGCCGGCCCTCCCGGGTGCGCCTTCATCGAGCCTCCTGGGTTCGCCGCCGGATCTCGCCGATGAGCTGCGGCACCACGTCGAACAGGTCGCCCACCACGCCGTAGTCGGCCAGCTCGAAGATGGGCGCCTCCGGATCCTTGTTGATCACCATGATGGTCTTGGACGTCTGCATGCCGGCCCGGTGCTGGATGGCCCCGGAGATGCCGACGGCGACGTATAGCTGGGGGGAGACGGTTTTGCCGGTCTGGCCGACCTGGAACTGATGCGGATACCAGCCCGCGTCGACGGCGGCCCGGGAAGCGCCGACCGCCGCGTGCAGCGTGTCGGCGAGCTCCTCGATCAGCGCGAAGCCCTCCGCGCTGCCCACGCCGCGGCCGCCGGAGACGACTATCGCGGCCTCGGTGAGCTGGGGCCGCTCTCCGCGCTGCTCGCGTACCCGGCCGGTGACCCGCGCTGCCTTGGCCGCCTCGCTGATGACCAGCCCGGCATCCGCCACGACGACGGCCGCCGCGGCCGCGGCGGCCGCGGCGGCGGGCACGGCGGGCACCGCAGCGGGCACGGCGGGCAGGGCGGGCACCGCAGCGGGCACGGCGGCGGGCAGGGCGGGCACGGCGGCGACCGCGTTGGGCCGCACGGCGATGATCGGGACGCCGGCGCGGACCCGTGACCGGACGGTGATCGCGCCGCCGAAGATCTGCTGCTCGGCGGTCAGGTCCGGGGTCAGGCCCGTGACGTCGGTGAGCACCCCCGAGCCGGTCTTGACGGCCAGCCGCGCGGCGACCTCCCGGCCTTCCTGCGTGGCGGCCACCAGGATCGCGGCCGGGGCCCTGTCGGCGGCCAGCCGGGCCAGCAGTTCAGCCTTGGGCGCGACCACGTAATCGTCGAACTCGCTACCCGCCGCGACGTATACCTTCGCGGCGCCGAACTCCGCCAGCCGGTCCCGCGCCGCCGTCACGCCGGGGCCGGCCCACACCACGGCGGGCTCCCCCAGACCGCGGGCCAGGGTCAGCAGCTCGGTCGTCACTTTCTTCACGGCGCCGCCGTCGTGCTCGGCCATGACCAGGATCTCCGCCATCACCGGGACCTTTCCGGGATTCAGCGGGGCTCGCCGCCCCGCGCTCGGCTGAACGCTCAGATGAACATGCGGGCGGCCAGGAACTCCGCGGCGCCGATGCCGCCGGCGCCCTCGTCAGTGACGACGGTCCCGGCCTGCCGCGGCGGCCTGCTCGCGAACCCGGTCACCTCGGTCGCCGAGGCAGCCAGCCCGGTCATGGCGGGGTCCAGGCCCAGGTCGGCCAGGCTCATCGTCTGCACCGGTTTCTTCTTCGCCGCCATGATCCCCTTGAACGAGGGGTAGCGCGGCTCGTTGATCTTCTCCACCACGCTCAGCACCGCGGGCAGCCTGGCTTCCACCGTGTCGTAGCCGTAGTCGGCCAGCCGCCGGATGCTGATCCGCTCCCCGTCGG
This sequence comes from Trebonia sp., assembly GCA_035294225.1. Classification (GTDB taxonomy): domain Bacteria; phylum Actinomycetota; class Actinomycetes; order Streptosporangiales; family Streptosporangiaceae; genus Trebonia. The sequence goes on along the minus strand of DATGLH010000160.1, from coordinate 16,928 downwards.
TGTCCACCAGGCTGGCGAACGACAGCTGCGGCAGGCCCAGCCGTTCGGCCAGCATCGCCGCCAGCATCCCGGTCCGGGCATCGGTTGACTCCGATCCGAGGATCACCGCGTCGAACCCGATGCGGGACAGCGCCGCCGCCAGCACTGCCGAGCTGACCAGCGCGTCGGACCCGTGCAGTGCCGGGTCGCACACGTGGACGGCGCGGTCCGCGCCCATCGCCAGCGCCTTGCGGATCGTTTCCCCCGCCCGCTCGGGTCCCATCGACAGGATCGTCACCGTACCGCCGTGCTTCCCGGCCAGCCGCAGGCCTTCCTCGATCGCGAACTCATCCAGTTCGTTGACCACCGCGGCGGCGGCGTCCCGGTCCACGGTGCCGTCCTCCCGCCGCAGCCGCCGCTCCGCCCCCGTGTCCGGCACCTGCTTGACGCACACGATGATGTCCATGGCCGCTGTCCCGCCTTCCTTCCGCCGTCCCAGCCGCTCTGCCGCCGCGTCCGCCCAACCGTCCGTCCAACCGCCGCAGCCGCTCCTCCCGCCGCCGCGTGCGAAATAGATTCTAGAGTCATATTCTAGACATGCCCGGCGCCGGGCCGCCAGGGATCGCCTGGCTCAATGTTAAGATTAATTCTAGAATCCTCTACAGAGAATACCGGGCGGCGGCGGAGCCGGGAGGACGCGGGTGGCGATCGGCGAGGACGCGGCGGGCGCACGGGACCCGGCTCGGCCGGCGGCGCCGGCCGAGCCGGACAGCCGGTACAAATGGGTGGCGCTGACGAACACAACGGCCGGCGTGCTGCTGGCCACCATCGACGCATCCATCATGATCATCGCCATGCCGGACATCTTCCGCGGCATCGGTCTCGACCCGCTGGTTCCCGGCAACAACGTGTACCTGCTGTGGATGATCTTGGGCTATCTGGTGACCAGCAGCGTGCTGGTCGTCAGCGTGGGCCGCCTCGGCGACCTGTTCGGCCGGGTCAGGATGTACAACCTCGGCTTCGTGATCTACACCGCGGCGTCGCTGCTGCTGACGATCGACTGGATGACCGGCCGCCCGGGGGCGATGTGGCTGCTGGCCTAGCGGATCGTGCAGGGGATCGGCGGCGCGTTCCTGGTGGGAAACTCCGGCGCCATCCTGACCGACGCGTTCCCGCCGCGGCAGCGCGGGCTCGCCCTCGGCATCAACAACATCGCCGGGATCAGCGGGTCGTTCATCGGCCTGATCGTCGGTGGCGTGCTGGCGCCGGTCAACTGGCGGCTGGTGTTCCTCGTCTCCGTGCCGTGCGGCGTCTTCGGCACGGTCTGGGCCTACAAGCGGCTGCGCGACCTGTCGGCGCGGTCCGGCGAGCCCGTCGACTGGCTCGGCAACACCACCTTCGCGGCCGCGCTCATCCTGATCATGGTGGCCGTCACCCGGGGCATCCAGCCGTACCGGGGACACGCGATGGGCTGGGGCAGCCCGCAGGTCATCGGCTGCGCCGCGGCCGGGGCCGCCATGCTGGCGGCGTTCACGATCATCGAGACGCGGGTGGCGCATCCGATGTTCCGGCTGGGCCTGTTCCGGATCCGGGCGTACACCTTCGGCACGATGTCCACGTTCCTGTCCGCGCTTGGCCGCGGTGGCCTGATGTTCATGCTGATCATCTGGCTACAGGGCATCTGGCTGCCGCAGCACGGCTACAGCTTCGAGCAGACGCCGTTGCGGGCCGGCATCTACATGCTGCCGCTGACCGCCGGCATGCTCACCGCGGGCCCGCTGTCCGGTTACCTGTCCGACCGGTTCGGGTCCCGGCCGTTCGCCACCGGCGGCATGCTCGGCGCGGCGGCGAGCTTCGGGCTGCTCGAGCTGTTGCCGATCGACTTCCCGTATCCGGTTTTCGCGCTGATCCTGCTGCTGAACGGCCTGTCCATGGGATGCTTCGCCTCGCCGAACCGCGCCGGGGTGATGAACAGCCTGCCGGCCCGGCACCGTGGCGCCGGCGGGGGCATGAATTCCACGTTCATGAACTCCGCCCAGGTCTTCTCGCTGGGCATCTTCTTCAGCCTGATGATCGCCGGCCTGGCCGCCACGCTGCCGGGCACGCTGTCGGCGGGCCTGATCGCGCACGGGGTCCCCGCCGCAGCCGCCCGGCACGTCAGCCAGCAGCCGCCGGTGGCGATCCTGTTCGCCTCGTTCCTCGGATACAACCCGATCCGGCAGCTGCTCGGCCCGGCGGTGCTTGGCCAGCTGCCGGGCGGCAGCGTCCGCCTGCTAACCGGACGCGGCTACTTCCCCGCCCTGATATCCGGGCCATTCCGTTCCGGCCTGCACATCGCCTTCGCGTTCTCCATCGCGGCCTGCCTGATCGCGGCAGCGGCGTCGTGGTCCCGCGGCCGCCGCTATGTGGCCGCCGAGCAGGAGGCCCGGGCCGCCGTCGCGGCAGACGACGGCCCGCCGGGCCGGCGCCCGCCGGGCCAGTACCGGGCAGGCTAGCGCCCGCCGGGGCGGCGCCCGCCAGGCCAGTACCGGCCGGGCCAGCGCGGCCGGGCCGACATCCGCCGGGCCAGCGCGGCCGGGGCAGCGCCTGCCCAGTCCCCTTCCCGGCTATCGCCGTTGCGGCATCGAGTCAGTTCCGGACTAGATAGACTCTTGGAATCGTGTTCTGGAACGGCCGGGCGCGGCCGGAAGGCGGACCTGGGTGGAGCAAGCACTACGGCAACCTCGCGGCAAGGCCGCGGCCGGCTCCTGGCAATGGGCCCGGACAGCGGAGACGCAGCGCGCCCTGCTGGACGCCGCCCGTGAGGTGTTCACCGAGCAGGGTTTCGCCGGGGCGAACATCGCGGACGTGGTGGAGCGGGCCGGGTCCAGCGTGGGCAGCCTGTACCACCACTTCGGCGGCAAGAGCGAGCTGTTCGTCGCGCTGTGGCGGGAATTCGAGCAAGCCCAGGAGGAGGCGGCGAGCGAGGCGGTGGCGCAGGCGAAGCTCGCCGGGGTCACCGATCCGTTCGAGCTCTTCTCGGCCGGCGCGCGGGCCTATCTGGAAGGCTGCTGGCAGCGCCGGGACCTGGCCATGCTGTTCTCTACGGGCGACACCCCGCCCGGCTTCGAGGCGATGATGCGGCAGCGCGGCCAGGAGTGGCTCGGCCAGAACGGCCACCTGCTCCGCCTGTCGGACACGCCCTTCAACCGGCTGTACACCACGATCTTGACCTCGCTGATCGGCGAGGGCGCCCGGGAGGTGGCCGCGGCCAAGACCCGGCGGCAGGCGAACAGGATCATCGGTGCCGTCATCGAGTACGTGCGGCGGCTCGTGACCGACGGTCCGTGGCAGCCAGCGGTCAAGTCGGCCGACGACGCGGGAAGGCCGCGGCGGTCAGCCGCGCCGCGCCGGCCTGCCGCACGCCGCACGCCTACCGCGCCGCGGGCCGTAACCCGCTGAGCGACCGTACCCCTCCGCTGGCCCCCGGTTCGTTAGCCCCCCGACTCTCCGAGATTGCGAAGGCTTTCCGCTGACCGGAAACCCCGGTAGCACGTGGCACGGCTGGGATCACCGCTGACGGCTTGTGCGTAAGTGGCGGTACGGGGACTGCGATGATTACGTCAGGCTGCGCGCCACCCCGGAGAGTGCCGGGAGCCGGCGGCCCGCGAATCGCAAAATATTTCATCATGCGGAGAAAATCCGGAATAGGGCAAAAATCCTTCCGGATCATGGACGAGGCGGCAGGCCCGGGGCAAGGCCACGGCAACCAGCCCGGACGGGCACCGGGCCCGGCCCGCCGTCCCGCGGGGCGGGCGGGGAAACAGGCCGCGCCGTCCGAAGACCGCCCATCCGTGCTCAGGCGCCGCCACGCGGGCGTCACCAGCCACGCGGGCGTCACCAGCCGCGCGGGCGTCACCAGCCAGGGGGGCGTATGCTCGTGCGATGACGCCGGAGGCCCTCGTCCGGTCCGCCGCCACCTGGCAGACGGTCCCGTTCGTCCCCGAGATCAGGCTGCTCACCGCGGCCGAGCCGTTCGGCCTGTGGGACCGGACCGGGCGCGACGCCCCGCCCTTCTGGGCATTCCCCTGGGCAGGCGGGCAGGCGCTCGCGCGCTACATCCTGGACCGCCCCGGCACGGTGCGCGGCCGGCGCGTGCTCGACGCCGCCTCCGGCTCGGGCCTGGCCGCCATCGCCGCCGCGAAGGCCGGCGCGGCCAGCGTCGTCGCCGGGGACATCGACCAGAACGCGGTCGCGGCCATCGGGATCAACGCCGCGGCGAACGGCGCGCTGGTCACCGCCCGGCCCCTCGATTTCGCCGCGGACGACGCGGGCGGGGCCGAGGTGGTCCTCGCAGCGGATGTCTTCTACCAGCGGGAACTCGCCGGGCTGGCGCTGCGTTTCCTGCGCGCCGCCACCCGGCCGGGCGTCCATGTCCTCGTCGCCGACCCCGGCCGGGCCTTCCTGCCCGCCGCCTCGCTCACCCCGCTCACCAGCTACGAGGTCCCGGTCCTGACCGTGCTCGAAGACGCGCCGGTCAAGACCGTGACCGTCTACCGGCTGATCTAGCCGCGGCCGCTCCCGCGGCTCTTCGCGTGATGCCCGCACGCCACGGGACGCGCCTGATGGCAACGTCGGGCCTGCACCGGCGGCACCGCCGACCGCATGAGGCCCGTGGCCCCGAACCTCGCAAGATGAGGCCTGTGGCCCCCGGGCCCCAGACCCCGCCGCGGGGGCGCGCAGCGGCCGGGGGCGGGCCACCCGGCGCGCACCCGGAACCGGGCATCGATGACTTAATCCCCGGCGAGCCCATAGCCGCGCAGACATCACACGAACGTCCCGGAACCGGGCTGCCGCGGGGCCAATGCATGCCCGCTATGCGGCATCGGCGGAACTTTCCCCTTGACATCACGATCTAGAAATAGATCCTAGTACTTAATTCTAGATTTAACCTCCAGGAAACGGCGGCACGAGCGGTGCGCATGGCCTGCCGGGGACGAGCTCTGCCGGAGGGGAGTCCTGCCGGAGGGGAGTCCTGCCGGAGACGAACCCTGCTGAGGGCCCTGCCGGCGGCCGGCTCCCGCTGGGGCCGGGGCTGGCGCCATGACCGCCCCGGCCAGGCCGCCGGGCCAGCGGCGCACCTGCGAATCGGCACGCGCCCCGGGCTGAACGCGACGCCCGCCGCGCCGACGGCCATCCAGAACTTGCGCCGGCTGATGCCGGCCGATCCAGTCACCCGCAGCAGCCCGGGCGCCATAGCCCCGGCAAAAGGAGGATCGCATGACCGACCCCGCACCGGCCGGCGTCATCGTCGGCGTCACCCGTGGCGACATCGCCGCGCGCATCGACCGGCTGCCGCTGACCCGGATCCAGTACGGGTTCGCGGCGATCACCCAGATCTACTGGGGCCTGATCATCGCCACCGACGGGATGCCGGCGCGGCTCTACCCGTTCCTGTGGCAGCCGAAGGGCATGAGCAACTTCGAGTTCTCCGTGCTGCTGTCCGCCAACATCGGCGCGGGCATCCTGGCAGGCGAGTACCTCGGCGCATTCCTCGCGGACCGGTTCGGCCGGAAGAAAGTGCTGATCGCCGCGGCGGTGGTTGACGCGGTGTTCCTCTGGCCGATCGGCTTCACCGACAGCTTCTGGTGGCTGCTCGCCTGGTGCTTCCTGTTCGCCATCGGGATGGGCTTCCTGCTCGCCACCAACGCCGTGTACCTGCACGAGATAGCGCCGCCGGGATCCCGGCACCGGATAGCCATGCGCACCCAGATGCTGACCTCGCTGGCCGCCATGGGCCCGGCGGTCGCCTCGTATTACTGGATCCCCGGCCATTACCGCTGGTTCCTGTTCCTGCTGGCAGCCCTCCAGCTCTTCATCCTGGTACCGCTCGGCCTGCTGCTGCCCGAGTCGCCGCGCTGGCTGGAGTGCCACGGCCGCGAGGAGGAGGCGGACCGGATCGTCAGCCGCTGGGAGGCCAGGATCAGCGCCCGGCTGGGCCCGCTGCCGGCCCCGGACACCGCCGCCCATCCCGTGGTGCAGACCGAGAAGGTGCCCGTGCGGCAACTGTTCGCCGGCCGCTACCGGCCCCGGACCATCCTGCTGCTGCTGGTATGGATACTCGGCTATCCGGGAATCGTGTACGGCGGCCTCTCTTACATGCCGACCTACCTCGTCGCGCACGGCTGGAACTCGCACCAGATCTTCCTCTGGGGCGGAGTCGGCATCATCACCTTGCCGTTCGTGGTGATCGGATTTTTCGCCGTGTCCCTGCTCGGCGAGCGGTACGAGCGCAAGAGCATCATCTTGGTGGCCGGCACCGTGTACGCCGTCGCCTTCCTGCTGCTCCTCGTCATCCACTCGGTGGCCGGCGTCGCGGTGATCAGCGTCGTGACAACGGCCATGGGCACGCTCTGGCTGTTCAACATGTACAACTACACCAGCGCGGCCTACCCGACTCGGTTGCGGTCGGTGGGCACCGGCTGGACCGACGGCATCGGCCACCTCGGCACCTTCCTCGGCCCGCTGCTGATCAGCACGCTGTTCACCGCCACCGCCGCGCACGGCTACTACGGCTGGATCCTGTGGGTGGCGATCCTCTGCGCGCTGCTGCCCTCGCTGCTCATCGGCCGTTTCGGCATCGATCAGAAGGGCGCGGTGCTGGAGCAGATCTCAACCTGACGCCCGCGCGGGGGTTGACGGCCACCTTTCCGCACCTAGAATTCAATTCTAGGATTAGTAATGAATACCTTGAGCCGGCCCGCGCGCGGCGGCACGAGGACGCGCGGCGGCACGAGGACGCGCGACCGCACGAGGAGGTGACGGCATGCCACGAGCACCAGAGCGGTCCGGCGCCTACGAGGCGGCCAGAGAGGGCGCGCTGGGCTGGCTCAGCGCCAACTGGGATCCGGGCCGCACCGTGCGGGACTGGTGGGCGCGGCTCGCGGACTCGGGCTGGGGCTTCCCGACCTGGCCGGAAGCCTGGTTCGGCAGGGGAATGTCCGCTGACGCGGCCGCGGGCGTGCGGTCTGCCTTCACCGAGGCAGGCGCGCTGGCGCCGCCCTCGGGCCTGGGCCAGCTGCTGGGCGGCCCGATGCTGCTCGTCCACGGCAGCGAGGAGCAAAAGGCCAGGTTCCTGCCCGCGCTCGCGCGGGGTGAGGAGTCATGGTGCCAGTTCTTCTCCGAGCCGGGCTCGGGATCCGACCTCGCCAGCGCGCAGACCCGGGCAGTGCGCCACGATGACGGCTGGACCGTCGATGGCCAGAAGGTGTGGACATCGGGCGCCCAGTGGGCCGACCGCGGCATGCTGCTCGCCCGGACCAACCGGGACGTGCCCAAGCATCAGGGGCTGAGCTTCTTCATCATCGATGTCGTCCAGCCCGGCATCGAGGTGCGGCCGCTGCACCAGATGAACGGCGAGCACGGTTTCAACGAGGTGTTCTTCACCGGAGCCCGCGTCGCTGACGACCGGCTCATCGGCGAGGTCGGCGGCGGCTGGTCGGTAGCCGTGACGGTGCTCATGTACGAGCGCTTCATGTCATCGCTGCCGACCGCGATGCCGGGCAGGAGGGCCGGGCAGCTCGACCAGCTAGCCGGCGACGCGGCACAGCGGGCGGCGCGGGCGCCCGGCGCGGGCCGGACGAACGTCAGCGAACTCGTGCTCGACGTGGCCAGGCAGCTCGGGAAGACGGCCGACCCGGTAGTCCGGCAGCGGCTGGCCGCGCTGTGGGGACGGGAGACCGTGCACGGCTACCTGGCCCGCGGCGGGCAGAGCGCCCGTCAGGGCAGGCGGCCGGGCGCGCACGGCTCGCTGACGAAACTGGCGCGTTCGGAACTCGTCCGGGCCGGCCGGGACGCCGGCATGTCGGTTATCGGCGCCCACGGAATGCTCGACTCGCCAGACACCCCGGGTGGCGGCCAGATCCAGCACCGCGCGCTGTCCAGCCCCGGCGCGTCCATCGCCGGCGGCACGGACGAGATCCAGCGGGGCATCGCCGGCGAGCGAGTCCTGGGACTGCCCAAGGAACCGCGGACGGACCGGGACATCCCGTTCAAGGACCTCACCGTGGGCACCCGGCGCCAGAGCCCGCCCGGCGCATCGCCCGGCACATGAAGCGAACGATCACCCAGGCACCACAGCGGGAGGCTTTTCATGGAACTTGACCTCGGCCCGGAGATCGCGCAGTTCCGCGCGGAGCTACGGGACTGGATCGCCGCGGAGGCGCCGCCGGGCCTCGCCGACCTCATCGACTGGAACATGCCCATGACCGCCGGCGGCCGCCGCGGCGCCCAGCTCGCGGCGGCGATGGCCCACCCCGCCTACGCCGAATGGGAGGCCAGGCTGCGGGCAAGACGGCTCATCTGCCCGCAGTGGCCGGAAGAATACGGCGGGCAGGGCATGGACGCGGTACGCCTCGCCGTGCTCAACGAGGAGTTCTACCGGGCAGGCGTGCCGCGCGTTACCCGCGGCATGGGAGAGAGCCTGGTCGGCCCCTCCATCATCGTGCACGGCACGGCTGACCAGCGGGCGTACTTCCTGCCGAGGATCATTTCCGGCGAAGACGTGTACTGCCAGGGGTTTTCCGAGCCCAACCACGGTTCGGACCTGGCCGCGGTGGAGACACGCGGCGTCGTCGAGGAAGACGAGATCGTCATCACCGGGCAGAAGGTCTGGACATCGGGAGCGGCCCGGGCCAACCGGATGTTCCTGCTGTGCCGGACCGACCCGGAGGCGGAAAAGCACCGCGGCCTCTCCTACGTGCTGATCGACTTCAAGGATCCCGGCGTCAAGTACCGGCCGATCAGGCAGATGTCGGGGGCCGCCGAGTTCTGCGAGGACTTCATCGACGGTGTACGGGTACCGCTGTTCAACGTCATCGGCGGGCTGAACAACGGCTGGCGCGTCGCCATGACCACCCTCGGTCACGAGCGCGGCGGACAGGCGACGGTAGCGCACCTTGGCTTCGAGCGCGAGTTCTGGGACCTGGTGGAGACGGCGCGCAAGCGCGGCAAGACCGCCGACCCCCTGGTCCGTCAGCGGCTCGCCTGGGCCTACACCCACGTCGAGCTCATGCGCTACAGCGGCCTGCGCACGCTGGCGCAGGTGGCCGCGGGCCGGCCGCCGGGGCCGGAAGCCTCGGTGGCGAAGCTCTTCTGGAGCGAGTACCACAAGCGCCTCGGCGAGATCGCGGTCAGCATCGAGGGCACGGACGGCCTGGTGCGGCCGGACGGCGACGGCTACCCGGTCAGCAAGTGGCAGAACGTGTTCCTGAGCAGCCGGGCTGGCACGATCTACTCCGGAACCAGCGAGATCCAGCGGAACATCATCGGCGAGCGCGCACTGGGCCTGCCCAAGGAACCGCGGGTGGCGGGCTGATGGGAGCCCCGGACAGCGCCGCGAACCACCTCACGTCCCGCGGGCTTGTCACGCCGCAGCGGCTACGCGAGTTCTTCGCCCCGCGGAGCATCGCCATGGTCGGTGCCTCCGATAACTCCGGGTGGGCGCGGTTCATCGTCACGAGCTGCGCCACGACCGGTTTCACCGGCCCGCTCATTCCCGTACACCCCAGGGTCAGGACCGCGTTCGGCCTGCCGGCGGTGCCGAACCTGCGCGACCTGCCCGAGCCGGCCGACCTGGCGTTCATCCTGGCGCCGCTGCCCGCCGTCGAGAGCGTGCTCGACGACATGGCCGCCGCCGGCATCCGGAACGCCATCGTCCTCGCATCGGGATACCGCGAGGTCGGCGAGGAAGGCCGGGCGCTGGAGGACTCGATGGTCGCCCGCGCGATATCGCACGGCATCACCCTGCTCGGCCCGAACTGCCTGGGCTTCCTGAACGCGCACACCCGTGCGGCGCCCTACGCGCTGACGCTGCCGCCGCCGCTGATCGCCGGCCCGGTCGGCATCGCGCTGCAAAGCGGCGCGCTGGCCAGCGTCGTGCTGAGCTTCGCCAGGGCCCATGCCATCGGACTGAGCGTGCTCACCTCGGTGGGCAACGAGTCCATGATCAAGACGGTCGACGTCATCGACTATCTCGTCGAGGACGACGCGACGAAGGTCATCTGCCTGTTCCTGGAGGAGATCGGCGACCCGGCGAAGTTCGCACGGGTAGCCGGGAAAGCCGATCAGGCGGGCAAGCCGATCGTCGCGCTCAAGGTCGGCTCGAGCCCGGCCGGCCAGCAGGCGGCGCTGGCGCACACGGGCTCCGTGGCCGGCGACGACGCCGTGGTCAGCGCGGCGCTGCGCCAGATGAACATCATCAGGGTCACCAGCCTTGAGGAGCTCCTGACGACCGGCGCCCTGCTTGGCTACAACCGCTGGCCGCGCGGGCGCCGGATGGGCGTCCTGACCGCCTCCGGCGGTTCCTGTGACATCATCGCCGACGCGGCGAGCGCGGAGGGCATCGAGATCCCGGATTTCGCGCCGCGGACCGCCGAGGCGATCACCCCGTACTTGCCGCCGTTCGCGGCCGCGCGCAACCCGCTGGACGTCACGGGCTTCGGCCTGGCGAACCTGGGGGCCAGGACGGACGCGCTGACCGCCATCGACCATGCGCTCGACATCGCGGTGGACGACCCCGGCCTCGACTTCATCCTCTTCTCCGGCGTGAACCTGCCCGAGGTCCGGCCACCGGACGAGGCCATGGCGGCCATGCTGGAAGAGCGCCTTGACTGGCTGGTACGGCGGAGGGCTTCCGCGCCGATCCCGGTCATCCCGGTCGGCGGGACGTGCGTGGACGTCAGCCCGTACGGCAGGGAGCTGCTGACCAGGCGCGGCATCAGCGTGCTCGCCGGGATGAACGTGGCGATCAGCGCGCTCGGCAACGCGCTGCGCTGGCTGGAAAACCGCGGGCATGCCTGGGCCGCCGGCCGGGCGGCCGTCCCCCGCGCTGCCCTGGCCCCGCCGTCCGGCCTGGTGTCCGGCCCGTGGTCCGAGGCGCAGGCGAGGCGGCTGCTCGCCGACGCCGGGGTGCCCGTGGTGCCGGGCGGACTGGCCCGCTCGGCTGAGGAAGCGGTCGGGCTAGCGCACCAGGTCGGGATGCCCGTAGCGCTGAAGGTCTGCTCGGCCCAGATCACGCACAAGTCAGACATCGGGGGGGTCGCGCTCGGGCTGAGCTCCGAGGCGGACGTGCGGGCCGCCTACGAGAAGGTACGCGCCGCGGGCGAGGCCGTACCCGGGGCGCGCGTCGACGGCGTGCTCGTGACGCCGATGCGCTCCGGCGGGGTGGAGCTGCTGGCGGGCGTCACCGTCGACCCGGTGTTCGGCCCGGTGCTGGCGGTGGGCCTCGGCGGCATCTGGGTCGAGATCCTGCACGATACCAGCCTGCGGCTGCTGCCCGTCGACCCCGCCGAGGTCAAGCGCATGCTCGGGGAGCTGCGCGGGCTGCCGCTGCTCCGGGGCGGGCGCGGCACGCAGCCAGCCAACCTGGACGCGGTGGCCGAGGCGATCGCCAGGCTCGGCGGCACCGCCCTGTCGCTGGACGGCGCGCTGCGCGCGCTGGAGGTCAACCCGCTGTGGGTGAACGGGGATCAGGTCGAGGCGCTCGACGTCCTCGTCATCACGGAAGTCACGCAGAACACGCAGAACATGGAGAACACGCAGATGGAGCGAGCCGGATGATGCTGGGAACCACCGCGGAGCAGGAGGAACTGCGCGCTTCGGTCAGGCGCTTCCTGACGGACCGCGCGCCGCTATCCCGGGTCCGCGAGCTGATGGAAACCGAAGACGGAACGGACCGGGGTGTCTGGGAACAGGCCGCAACGCAACTCGGCCTACAGGGGCTGGCCATCCCCGAGGAATACGGCGGGGCCGGGTTCTCCTTCGCCGAGCAGGCGATCGTGCTGGAGGAGTTCGGCGCTGCGCTGTACGGCGGCCCCTACCTGGCCAGCGCCGTGCTGGCGGCAACGGCCCTGCTGGCGAGCCCCGACGAGGGCGCCCGGCGTGACCTGCTGCCACCGATCGCGTCCGGCGAGACGATCGCGACGCTCGCCTTCACCGAGGACAACGGCTCGTGGGAGCCCGCCTCGATCCAGATGTCGGCGGTGAAGAACGGCACAGGATGGAAGCTGGACGGGCACAAGAGCTTCGTCCTCGACGGCCGCTCGGCCGGGCTGATCCTCGTGGTCGCGTCGACGAGTGCCGGGCTGTCGCTGTTCGCCGTGGACGGGACGGCCGCCGGGCTGGCCCGCACCACGCTGCCGACCCTGGACCAGACCAGGAAGCTGGCCCGGCTGGAGTTCAGCGACGTGCCCGGCAGGCTGATCGGCTCGCCTGGGGACGCGGCAGCGGTGCTGGACCGCACCCTGGACGTGGCCGCGATCGCGCTGGCGGCCGAGCAGCTCGGCGGCGCGCAGCGGGCTTTGGACATGGCGGTGGAGTACGCGAAGATCAGGCACCAGTTCGGGCGGCCTATCGGCAGCTTCCAGGCCATCAAGCACCGGTGCGCCGACCTGCTGCTCGAAGTGGAGTCGCTGCGGTCGGCGGTCTCCTACGCCGCCGCCGCCGTGGCGGAGGGGTCGGGGGAGGTTCCGGTCATCGCCCCGCTGCTGAAGGCGTACGCCTCGGAGACCTACTTCCACGTGGCGGCCGAGAACATCCAGATCCACGGCGGCATCGGCTTCACCTGGGAACACGACGCACACCTGTACTTCAAGCGGGCGAAGTCGAGCGAGCTGTTCCTCGGCGACGGCAACTACCACCGGGAGCGGCTGGCCACCCGGCTCGGGCTGTAGCGCGGTGCGTGGCCCCGGAACTCGCCCGCCACCCGGGCGGCGGCCAGCCCGGCCAGGAAGCTGGCCGGCCCGTCGAAGTCCGGCATCTCCAGGTAGGCGGCGCCGACGCCGGGCGCATCATGCGCGTCGGACCCCGCGCCGCCGGGCAGGGAGAACTCTTCGGCCAGGCTGGCTGCCCGCTCGTTCAGCGCCTGGTCGGCGATCTTCGCGTTGAAGACCTCGATGACGTCCACCGCCCCGTCCGCGCACATGCCGGGCAGTACCCTGCCGAGGCTGGACCGGACGGGGTCGAACGGGTGCGGGACGTAGACCAGGCCTCCTTGCGCCCTGATCCGGCTGATCACCTCCGCCAGCGGCAGCACATACGGGATCCGCTCGGTAAGGAACAGCCCGATCACCTCGCCGTGCGGGGTCCTGACCTCCTCGCCGACGACGATCCGCACGCCCAGGTCCCGCTCGGCGGCCGCTACCGCCGCCGACGTGACGTTATGGTCGGTGACGCAGACCACGTCGAGGCCCGTCTGCCGCGCCTGCCCGGCGAGCTGGTCCAGGGTCAGCACGGAATCGCCGGACGCGACGGTGTGCAGGTGGCAGTCGACCCGCACCCGCCCGGCGGGTGCCCTGGAGCCAGGGACCGGCGGATCGGGGGGCATCAGCCGTCGATCTGGACGGGCGAGCTGAGCCCGCCGTGGTCGCTGAGGTAGCGCAGGTGAGCACGGACCGTCGCCTCGACCGGACGCCGGATCCGCTCGTCAAAGGGGCCGTACAGCCGGTCGGCTATCGCCGCGACCGTGCGGCAGCCGTCCCGTACCGCCTCCTCGACCTGCGCCAGCCGGGCCTGACGGGCGGCGAGCGCCAGCGTGAGCTGGGCGGCGGGCTCGGTCACCACGGGGCCGTGGCCGGGCAGGATCACCGGCTGCCCGCCGTCCAGCACTCGCCTGATCCGTTCCAGCGAGCGAATCATCTGGTCCACGCGGCCGTCCGGGTCGAGGATGACGGGTGCGCTCCGGCCGAGCACGGTGTCGCCGGTCACCATGGACTGCTCGGCCGGCAGCCGGAACGACAGCGAGTCGCTGCTGTGCCCGGGCGTCCGGATCACGTCGATGCTGAGCCCGGCCACTTCCAGGGCACAGTCCCCGATGACGCGATCGGCCCACCGGGGGTCCGCGGCCAGCACCGGCGCGCCGGTGCGGCGTGCTGTCTTCCGCACACCCGCGGTGTGATCGGGATGCCCGTGGGTGAGCAGGATGGCGTCTACCCGGCCGCCCCGCTCGGCCGCTAGCCGGAGCAGGGCGGCCAGGTGCCGGTCGTCGTCGGGACCGGGGTCGACGATCACCGCCCCCCGGCGGCCGGGCTCGTGCAGCACCCAGGAATTCGTCCCGTCGAACGTCATCGGGCCGGCGTTGGGTGCGAGCAGCCACGTGGCCCGCGCGGTCACCTGCCGCGGCACGCCGGCCACCGCCATGGCGTCCGCGCCGCCCTGATCCTGCGTCATCCGCGGGCAGGGGCGTTGCCGCGCAGCTCGGCCAGCAGCTCCTGAGAGTAGGCGATCCGGCCGGTCAGCGTCTTCGGTTCGGCGCTGCACAGCAGCAGAGCCGCCTCAGCCATGACCGACGGCGGCTCGGCATCCGGGTTATCTTCCGTGGTCAGGTGGTGGAAGATCGTGCCGGGGGTCGGGACCACCCTGCTGGGCGACAGCGCGTTGACCGCGATGTTGTCCTCATACAACTCTGCCGCCAGGCCGCTGGAGAATCGCTCGAGCGCCGCCTTGCACATCCCGTACACGGTCCCGCCGCGCCCGGCCCGCGCGGTGGGCGGGATCGCCGGGTGCCGGGCCGCGCCGGAGGAAATGTTCAGGATCCAGCCGCGGCCCTTTTCCCGCATTCCCGGCAGCACGAGCTGGGCCAGGTGAAACGGGGCTTCGACCTGGACGTCGAACATCAGCCGGTACCGGCGCGCGGTGAATCCGGCGACCGGCGTGAAATAGGTGACGGCCGCGTTGCTCACCAGGATGTCCGGCGCGCCGAGCTGGCTGGTGGTCTCGGCCACCAGCCGTTCCCTGTCCTCGGGCCTGGACAGGTCGGCGCGGATCGCCACGGCCGTCCCGCCGTCCGCGCGGATCTGGTCCGCCGTCTCGCCGATCGTACCCGGCAGCGGCGAGGTTCCCGGGGCGGTGGTGCGTGCCGCGACCGCGACCGCGGCGCCGGCCCTGCCGAAGCGGCGGGCGATCTCCGCCCCGATGCCGCGGCTCGCGCCGGTCACGATCGCGACCTTGCCGTCCAGGATGCCCATGTTCACCACTCCTCGCCGCCGTCGGCGTAAATCCTAGAAAGTTATTCTAGTATCGTCGGGCGGCAGCGGCCGCCTGTCAACCGGGCGGCGCACGGCCCGGCGCACGGCCCGGAGTGCGGGGTTGACACGCCCGGGCATCGGTGCCGAGAATTTTCTAGAACGTTATTCTAGCAATGAGCGCTGCCGACGACGCCGGAGGTTGCCATGGGACTCGACCACAGCGTGGTAGGGGTACCGAGTGAACCGCAGGTGCGGTCCTGGGACAGCAAGGACGCCCTGCTCTACGCGGTCGGCGTCGGGGCCGGGCTGGGCAATCCCCTGGCAGAACTCGAGTTCACCACGGAGAACTGCGAGGGCATCGAGCAGCGGGTGCTGCCGACGTTCGGCGTGCTGATCGCGCAGGCACGGGCCGCCCGGAGTCTCGGCGACTTCGACCGGGCGATGCTCGTGCATGCCGAGCAGTCCTTCGAACTCCACCGGCCGCTGCCGGCGGAGGGAACCGCCCGCACGGTATCCACCGTGACCGGCATCTACGACAAGGGCTCCGGGGCGCTCGTGGTCAGCGAAAACGTCGCGGTGGACGCGGCAAGCGGCGAGCCGCTCGTGACGTCGCGGAGCGGCGTGTTCATCCGCGGCGAAGGCGGCTTCGGCGGCGAGCGCGGCTCCGACCCGCCATGGGAGCGCCCGGACCGGGAACCCGATTACCGGGTCGTCATGCAGACCAGGCCCGAGCAGGCGCTGATCTACCGCCTGTCCGGCGACCGCAACCCGCTGCACGTCGATCCGAAGTTCGCGGCCAGGGGCGGCTTCAGCCAGCCGATCCTGCACGGCCTGTGCACCTACGGGTTCACCGGCCGCGCGCTGCTGCACACGCTGTGCGACTCCGATCCGGCGAGGTTCCGGTCCATGTCGGGCCGCTTCACCCGCCCGGTGCTGCCGGGCGAGTCGCTGACCGTGTCGATGTGGCGGCAAGACGGCAGCGGCACCTACCTGTTCCAGACGGCACGGGAGGACGGCGCGGTCGTGATCGACAGGGGCCGGTGCCAGGTGCGCGAGCGGCGCGGCGCGTGATGGCGTCGCCCATGGCCGCGATCGGCGGCATCTGCGAGTTCCCCGGCCGCAGGGCTCACGGCCTGGGCGAGCTGCCAATCAGGCCGAGTGCGCACGCCATGCGCCCGCCGGCGCCGGCCTCGGCTGGTCAGATGCCGACGCCGTCTACGACGCCGGCGGCACCGGGCCGACGCCGGGACCGACCGTCGCCGAGTATCGGCTGGGAGGGTCGCGCGAAAGCGGCGATCCCGGTCCTCCGGCCGGCGGACGCCCGGTGACGGCCGAGGTCACGGTCGTCGGCGTCAGCCGGCTCGACGATCACGTGCTCCTGGCGGACGCGGGGCTGGCGATGGCGATGGTGGCCGCCGGTGCGCGGCGGCTGGTAGACCTGCGCGGGGAGACCAAGCCACCGGGCCTGCCCGTGCCGATCGACCACTTCCCGATCATGGACCTGGAGCCGGATCAGGACGAGATGATCCTCAGCGCCACCCGGCGGCTCGTCGAGCTGACGAGCGCAGGCGTGACCGTGGGCGTGTACTGCCAGGCCGGCATCTCCCGCACCTCCACGGTCGCCATCGCCTACCTGATGCTCGGCGGCGAATCGCTGAACGAGGCGGCCCGAGCCGTCCGGCAGGCCAGGCCGCAGGCCATGCCCGCGCCCGAGCTCTGGCATTCGCTGGAGCGCATCGCGCTTCTCCTGGCCTGAGCCCTCGCCTGCCGGCCTGAGCCCTCGCCTGCCTTACCGAGGGCGCCCGCCCGGCATCGTCACCCGGCGGACTGCCTCCTTCAGATGGGCCGCAATTCCCTAGCCGGATCTGCCCACCGATCGTTCGGTACCAGCGGGTACCAGCCGGGCCGGCCCGGATCGCGGTCGTAGGCGTACCCGCCGAGTTCCCG
>DATGLH010000159.1:0-16365 GCA_035294225.1 Trebonia sp. | reverse complement strand
GGCGCCGGCGGTCAGCCCCGTTCGATGGCGGTGCCGAGCAGGCCGAGCGGCGGCGAGCCGAGCTCCATCAGCGCGGCGTGGAAGCGGCGCAGCGTGAAACCCGCTCCCCAGGCGGCCCGCGCCCGGTCCCGCGCCCGCATGATCTCCAGCTTGCCCCACGTGTACCGGCCGTACGTCGGGTCGAACGTCGCGCGGCGCGCCTCGGACAGCGCGGCCGCGCCGGCCAGGTGGGTGTCGGCCTCGAACCGGGCGGCCGCCTCGGCCACGGTCATCCCGCCGGTGTGCACACCGAGCGCGCAGGCCAGCCTGGTCACCCGGACCAGCGCCTCCA
The DNA here is from genome assembly GCA_035294225.1 of Trebonia sp. Classification (GTDB taxonomy): domain Bacteria; phylum Actinomycetota; class Actinomycetes; order Streptosporangiales; family Streptosporangiaceae; genus Trebonia. The sequence goes on along the minus strand of DATGLH010000159.1, from coordinate 16,034 downwards.
GCCACACCCCGATGGCGAATCGCGGGTCGCCGGCGCCGAAGCCCTCCTCCACGCACAGTTCCTCGGCGTAGTGCGCCCAGCCCTCGACGAACGCGCTGGAGCTCAGCGTGCGCCGCACCTGCCCCTTGGCCCGGCGCAGCGCCTGGTGGTGCGAGAAATGCCCGGGCGCCACCTCGTGCACGGTGATCGCCGGCAGCGTGGTGGCGCTGAACACCTCCAGCCACTCCTCGACCTCGGCTTCCGGCCAGGACTCGCCGGGCGGGGTGATCCAGTACCAGGACGGTGCGTCCGGCTCGGCGGGCGCGTTCGTGGAGATCATCGCCATCGCCCAGCGCCGCGACTCCGGCGCCTCGCCGACCAGGCACGTCCCGTCATGGTACGGCACCAGGTCGTGCTCACGGGTGAAGTCGATGGCGCGCTGCGTCCAGAACCGCGCCGCCTCGAGCACGCCCGCCCGGTCCGGATGGTCCCTGACCAGCTCGCGGGCGGCCTCGAGCGGCCGCCGCCCAGGGGCCGCCTTCGCGGCCGACTCCGCGAGCAGGCCGTGCAGCCGGTCCCGTTCGGCGTCCGCCCGCACGGCGAGGTCGCCCAGGTCCACGTCCATCGCCTCGGCGGTGCCCAGCAGCGCGGCCAGCGCGGCGGGCCCCAGCGCCGCGTCCGGATCGCCGTCGCGGGCGGCCTGCTCGACGTGCCGGACCAGCCTCGCGTGCGCGGCGAGCGCCGCCTTCCGCGCCGCCGGGTCCGCGTCCGCCGGGATGCCGGCGGCCAGCCCGCGGATGCCGCCGAGCAGCCCCTCGGCCACCGGGGCGCTCAGCCGGTCAAGCGACTCCACCGCCGCGTCGGCCACCCGCGGCCAGGCCGCCAGGTGCGCGGCGCGGGCGGCGGCCCGCGCGCCGGCCGGCGCGTAATCCTTGTCGTAGCAGGCCAGGTCGAGCTCGGCGAGGTGGAACATCGGGTTGCGGCGGTGCAGTTCCAGGTCGCCGTAGACCACGTGCTGGAGGTCCTCGAAGGCGCGCAGGTGCGCCTCGTCGTGCGGGTCGGGCTGCGCCGCGCCGGCTTTCCTGGCCGCCGCCAGCCGGGCGAGTCCGGCCGCCACGCCCGAGGGGGACAGGTCCTGCGGCACGCCGTCGTACTCGTGCCGGCCGCTGTACTCGCGCACCTCCGCGACGTTGAGGTCGCAGACCGCCCGCACCCGAGGATCCAGGTCATCCATGCGACAGACAGTACTCCGCTTGTCCCGCTTGTCCCGCCCGCCTCCGGGTGCTTTCCGCCCGCCGCCTTCCCCGTCGCTCACAAGCCTGGCCTCCTCGCTCCTCAGCCCAGACGGCGTCGCTCCTCAGCCCAGACGGCCTCGCTCCTCTAGCCCAGACGGCCTCGCTCCTCTAGTCCAGACGGCCTCGCTCCTCTAGTCCAGACGGCGGCGCGCCCTTCGGTCCGCGGGGTCAGGCGGGGGCTGCGACGGGCGGGCCCGGGCCCTGCGCCGGGTCGCATAGCCGCGCCGCCGCGGGCGGGCGGGACCCCGTGGTTCGCCATCCCGCGGCCGGGCAGCGATGATGGTGGTGGATATCCCCGCGTAGGAACGGAGCAGCGCTATGCCGAGCATCCCGGAGTTCACGACCAGGCCGGAGCTCGCGGGGACGTTCGGCATGGTGGCGTCCACCCACTGGCTCGCCTCGGCGGCCGGCATGGCCGTCCTGGAAAAGGGCGGCAACGCCTTCGACGCCGCGGTCGCGGCGGGCTTCGTGCTCCAGGTCGTCGAGCCGCACCTGTGCGGCCCCGGCGGCGAGGTGCCGGTGATCGGCTACGACGCCCGGCGCGGCGAGACGTTCGTCGTCTGCGGGCAGGGTACGGCCCCGGCAGGGGCTACCCTCGAGGCCTACCAGAACCTCGGGCTCGACCTCGTGCCGGGCAGCGGGCTGCTCGCCGCGTGCGTGCCCGGCGCGTTCGGCGGCTGGCTGCTGCTGCTGCGCGAATACGGCACGCTGAAGCTCCGCGACGTCCTCGGCTACGCGATCGGCTACGCCGAGTCCGGGTACCCGCTGGTGCCGGCGATCAGCTGGGGCATCGCCAGCGTGGCCGGCCTGTTCCGCGAGCACTGGACCAGCTCGGCCGAGGTCTACCTGCCCGGCGGGGGAATCCCCGCGCCGGGCACCAGGTTCGCCAACCCCGCGCTCGCCGCCACCTACAAGCGGATCCTCGCCGAGGCCGAGGCGGCGGGCGGCGACCGCGACAAGCAGATCGAGGCGGCGCGCCGCGCCTGGTACGACGGGTTCGTCGCCGAGGCGATCGGCCGCTTCGCGGCCACCGAGGTGATGGACGTGACGGGGGAGCGGCACCGCGGGTTCCTCACCGCCCAGGACCTGAGCACCTGGCACGCCCGTCTCGAGGCTCCGGTGACGTACGACTACGCGGGCCTGCGGATCTGCAAGACCGGCCCCTGGGGGCAGGGCCCGGTGTTCCTCCAGCAGCTCGCCCTGCTGTCCGGCTTCGACCTGGCCGCGATGGAGCCCGGCGGCGCCGAGTACATCCACACGGTGACCGAGGCCGCCAAGCTCGCGTTCGCCGACCGGGAGGCGTGGTACGCGGACCCGGACTTCACCGACGTGCCCCTGGAGGAGCTGCTGTCGGCGGCCTACAACGACGAGCGGCGCAAGCTCGTCGGCGACACGGCGCGCGCGGACCTGGTGCCGGGCCGGCCCGGGGGGAGAGAACCGGGACTGCCGGCATTCGCCACGGCCCCGTTCGGGATGAACGGACCAGGAAGCACCGGCTGGAGCCGCGGGGCACGGGGAAGCGGCGACCCCGGCGTCGACCCGGCGACCGGAGAACCGCTCGGCCGTTCGGTCCACGCGCAGGCGCGGCGCGGCGACACCTGCCACCTGGACGTGGCCGACCGGTGGGGCAACGTGGTCACCGCGACGCCGAGCGGCGGCTGGCTACAGTCCTCGCCGGTCATCCCGGAGCTGGGCTTCTGCCTGGGCACCCGGGCGCAGATGTTCACCCTCACCCCCGGCCTGCCCGCGACGATCGCGCCCGGCAAGCGACCGCGGACCACGCTGACCCCGACGCTGGTGCTGCGCGGCGGGGAGCCGTACCTGGCGTTCGGCACCCCGGGCGGGGACCAGCAGGACCAGTGGACGCTGGGCTTCTTCCTGAACCACGTGCACTTCGGGATGAACCTCCAGCAGGCGATCGACTTCCCGGCGTTCCACTCCCGGCACATGCCGTCCTCGTTCTACCCCCGCGAGGCGTACCCGAGGGGACTGGACGCCGAGCAGCGGGTCGGCGAGGCGGTCATCGCCGGGCTGCGCGAGCGCGGGCACCTGGTCCAGGTGCAGCCGCCGTGGTCGCTGGGCCGGATCAGCGCGGTGGCCCGCCGCGGCGGCATGCTGTACGCCGCCGCGAACCCGCGCGGCATGCAGGGCTATGCCGTCGGCCGTTAGCACAGTCCATGACACTTGTCATGGCCGGCCGCTGAGAGTATTTACTACCGCGGCCGGCGCGCTGGTGGTGGGATGAGTGCGGACGCACGCTTCCACCCACCCTCCATCCGAGGAGACCAGCGATGAGCTACGGCGGAACGGGGCCGGTCGTCTCGTTCGACAACGTAAGCAAGCACTACGGCAGCCTGAAAGCGGTCGACGGGCTGAGCCTTGACCTGCGCAAGGGGGAGACCGTCGCGCTCCTCGGGCCGAACGGCGCGGGCAAGTCCACCTCGCTCGACATGCTCCTGGCGCTGCGCAAGCCCACATCAGGGACCATCAAGGTGTTCGGCAGCGACCCGTACCACGCGGTGAAGTCCGGCCAGGTGGGCGCGATGCTCCAGTCGGGCGGGCTGATGCCCGAGGTGACGGTGCGCGAGCTGGTGACGCTGGTCGCCGGGCTGCACCCGCGGCCGGTGCCGGTTGACACGACGCTGCGCCGGGCCGGCATCGCGGCCATCGCCGGCCAGCGGGTGGACCGGCTGTCCGGCGGGCAGACGCAGCGCGTGCGGTTCGCGCTGGCGATCGTCGGCGAATGCGACCTGGTCGTGCTCGACGAGCCGACGACCGCGATGGACGTGGAGACCCGGCAGCGGTTCTGGGCGAGCATGAAGGAAGAGGTCGCGGAGGGCAGGACCCTGCTGTTCGCCACGCATTACCTGGAGGAGGCCGACCAGGCCGCGGACCGGATCCTGGTGATCAACCGGGGACGGCTGCTCGCGGACGGCACCCCGGCCGAGATCAAGGCGCGGGCCGGGGCGAAGCGGCTGTCGTTCCGGCTGGACCGGGTGGACGAGGCGTTCCTGCTGGGCCTGCCGGGGCTGGTGAGCCTGGACATCAGGAATGACATCGTCCAGATCCAGTCGTCCGATTCCGACGCGACGCTGTATGCGCTGATCGACGCCGGCTACCGGCCGCGCGAGGTGGAGATCGGCAGCCTCGGCCTCGAGCAGGCGTTCCTCGCCATCACCGCCGAAGACGACAGGGCCAGCAGCCCCGTCCAGACACAGGAGGCCTGAGGAAATGCGAGGCACAATGCTGCTGGTGCGGGCCGAGATCATCCGGCTGCGGCGCAACCGGCGCTACATGATCACCACGCTCGCCCTGCCGATCGTGCTCTACCTGGCGATCGGCAAGAGCGCGAAGGCCGTCGTCTACGGTGTCGACTTCGGCGCGTATTACATGGTCGCGATGGCGACGTTCGGCTCGTTCAGCGGCGCGCTGACCGGCAACGCGATCAGGATCGCTTCTGAGCGCAAGGAGGGCTGGATACGGCAGCTCCGGCTCACCCCGCTGCCCGCGAACGGCTATGTCGTCGCCAAGCTCGCGGCGTCGATGGCGATCACGATCCCGTCGGTCGTCATCGTGCTGCTGCTCGGCCGGTACTACGGCGGCGTGCACCTGGCCCACGGCTGGGAGTGGATCGCGATCGCCGCCGTCGTCTGGCTCGGCGCGATGATCTTCACCGCGCTCGCCATCGCCATCGGGTACCGGTTCCAGCCGGACCAGGTGCAGCCGATCGCGATGCTGATCTACTTCCTGTTCCTCATCATCGGCGGGATCTTCTTCCCCCTCAGCGGGGTCCTCCAGCGCATCGGGGAGTACACGCCCACCTACCAGGCCGTGAAGATCGCTACCGATGTGATCGCTGGGATCACGGTGCCGGGCTGGCTCATCGTCGGCATGGTCGTCTGGCTGGCGATCTTCAGCGCGCTGGCGTGGGCCTCGGTGCGGGCCACAGCGGAATCGGTGTAGGACGGCACCGGGAGGGAGCCGTGGCAGGGAGGGACAGCGCGCGCCAGCCAGGAGCGGTCCGCGACGGGCTGGCGGGACCGCCGGAGGTGTCCATGGCCGGCCGCTTCGCCTGGCCTGGCGTGCCCAGGGCCGCCCGGTACTGGCGCGCGCTGTTCTCCGGGATCTGGCTGATCTATGTCATCCAGCCCGTGGGCAGCCTCTTCCAGCATGGCTACGGCGCCTTGTACATCGGCGGCGGGATCGCCATCGTCGTGGTGTTCTGTGCCTGCTACCTGCGGCTGATGGTCGTCCGCGACATACGCTCCAGGGTCCCGCTGTGGAGCCTGGTCCCGCTGTTCGCCCTGGGCGCGCTCGCCTGCGTGGTGTACAACGGCGCCAAGTGGAACGCGCTGTGGATCTACGTGTCGGCCGCCTGCGGCACGCTGATCACGGACCGGCGCACCGCCGCAAGGGCGGTGCTCGCGAGCACCGCGTGCTACGGGATCTTCAGCTGGATCGGCCACGACGCCGTATCGGATTTCCTGCTCACGCTGCTCCCGGTCATGCTGGTCGGGTTCGCGATGATCGGCTTCCGGGCACAGGTGGTCCTCACAAGGGAGCTGGCGCAGGCCCGCGACACCGTGGCGCGGCTGGCGGCCAGCGAGGAGCGGCTGCGGCTGGCCCGGGACATGCACGACCTGACCGGGCAGTCGCTGTCGATGATCACGCTGAAGTCCGAGCTCGCCGCGCGCCTGCTGCGGCGGCTGCCGGACAGCCCGGACCGGGACCGGGCACGTGACGAGATCGAGCAGGTCGCGGCCGTGAGCAGGCAGACGCTGCACGACATCAGGGAAGCGGTCAGCGGCTACCGCAGGCCCACGCTGGCGGTGGAGATCATCACCGCGCGCACCGCGCTCAAGGCGGCGGGCATCACGCCGCACGACGCGCCAGACCTCATCCTGCTGTCCGGCACCTTCGGTCCCGACGCGGAGGCGGCGCTGGCCTGGTGCCTGCGCGAGGCGGTCACCAACGTGATCCGCCACTCCGGCGCGCGCAACTGCTCCATCAGCCTCACCCGTGATGCCGGCACCCTCTCCCTGACGGTCACCGACGACGGCCACGGCCACGCTGGCCCGGGCGGGGGCCCGGCGGGCGCGGATGGCGGCCCGGCCGGCGCGGGACTGCGCGGGATGTCGGAACGGCTCGCCGCGGCTGGCGGCAAGCTCAAGCTCATGTCCGCGAAAGGCCGCGGCTTCACCGTCACCGCCACGGTGCCCGCCCGCGACGGCGCTACCGTAGCTCCGTGACATCTCCTCCCTGTCGGCGCGAACCAGCGCGTATCCGGGTGCTGCTCGCCGAAGACCAGGCGATGATCCGCGAGGCGCTCGCCGCGCTGCTGTCGTTCGAGGACGACATCGAGGTGGTCGCGCAGGTAGGCAGGGGCGACGAGGTGCTGGCCGCCGCCGACGACGCCAGGCCCGACGTCGCGCTGCTGGACATCGAGATGCCCGGCCTGGACGGGCTGGCCGCCGCCGCCGAGCTCAGGAAACGGCATCCGGACACCGGCATCGTCATCCTCACCACGTTCGGCCGGCCGGGGTACCTGCGGCGCGCCATGGAGTCCGGCGTCTCCGGGTTCATCGTGAAGGACTCGCCGGCCGATAAGCTCGCCGAGACGATCAGGCAGGTCAGGGCGGGCCAGAAGGTCATCGACTCGGACCTGGCCGCCGCCGCGCTCGCCGGCGGCGCCTGCCCGCTCACTCCGCGGGAACGCGCCGTCCTGGCGGCGAGCCAGGACGGCGCCACGATAGCCCAGATAGCCGCCGTGCTGTACCTCTCCGAGGGCACCGTGCGGAACTACCTGTCGTCCTGCATTCAGAAGACCGGCGCCCGCAACCGGGCCGAGGCCCTGCGGATCGCGGAGGAACGTGGCTGGCTGTGAGCCGGCTCTCCTGGCCGTGAGCCGCCCCTAGGATTAACCGCGTGACATCGTCCGGTTATCTGCGCTTCCCCCACGTTCACGGTGATCTCATCACCTTCGTCGCCGAAGACGACGTCTGGCTCGCCCCGGTCACCGGAGGCCGCGCCTGGCGGCTGACCTCCGACGGGGTGCAGGTCAGCTACCCCCGGTTCGCCCGGGACGGCAGCCAGGTCGCCTGGACTAGCTGGCGGGACGGCGACCCGGAGGTGTACACGGCCGACACCGGCGGCGGCGCCGCGACGCGGCGCACCTACTGGGGCGACCCCCGGACGCGAACCACCGGGTGGACCGCTCACGGCGAGGTGCTCGCGGTCTCCGCGGCGGGCCAGCCGGGTGCCCAGTACAGCTGGGCGTATGCCGTCCCCCTCGACGCGCCGCCGCGCAGGCTGCCGTTCGGGCAGGTCAACGACCTGGCCCTGGAGGAGACGGGCACCGCGCTGCTCACCGGCCGGATGGGCGGCGAGCCCGCGTTCTGGAAGCGGTACCGGGGCGGCACGGCCGGCCGGCTCTGGATCGCCACCGCCGACGACCCGCTCTTCTCCCGGGTCCTCAGCCACCTCAGCGGCCAGCTCGCGGCCCCCATGCTCATCGCCGGCAGGCTGGTCTTCCTCGCCGACCACGAGGGCACCGGCAACATCTACTCCTGCGCGCCCGACGGCACGGACCTGCGCAGGCACACCGACCACGACGGCTTCTACGCCCGCAACCCGGCGACGGACGGGACGCGGATCGTCTACCACGTCGCGGGCGACATCTGGATCCTCGACAGCCTGGAGGCGGACCAGCCGCGCCGGCTGGACATCGAGCTCAGCTCGCCGTCCGGCGGTCGCGCGCCCAGGCTCATCACGGCAAGTGACCACCTCGGCGACCTGGACTGCGACGAGACTGGCCAGGCCAGCGTGGTCGAAGTGCGCGGCACCGTACACTGGCTGACCCACGCCGACGGCCCGGCCCGGGCGCTGTCGGCCGGCCAGAACGCGAGGGCGAGGCTGCCCCGCGTGCTCCCCGGGACCGGCAAGGTCGTGTGGGTGACCGACGCCGACGGCGCCGACGCCCTCGAAATCGCCGTGGTCGAGGGCGAGCCGGCCCCTTCCGTCCGGCTCGCCGGCGGCGAGCTGGGCAGCGTGACCGGCATCGAGCCGTCCCCGGACGGGACGACGGTGGCCGTCACCGCCCAGGACGGGCGGCTGCTGCTCGCCGACCTCGGCTCCGGGCAGGTCACCGAGCTGGCAGCCGGCGACGACGGCGGTATCGACGGCCTGGCCTGGTCACCGGACTCCGCGTGGCTGGCCTGGTCGCAGCCGGGGCCGCGGCCGCTGAGCCGGATCCGGATGGCGCGGATCTCCGACCGCTTCACCGTGGACGTGACCGACGGGCGGTTCGCCGACAGCGACCCGGTTTTCACCGGCGACGGGCTGTACCTGGCGTTCCTGTCCCGGCGCACGTTCGACCCGGTTTACGACGCGCACTCGTTCGACCTGGCGTTTCCCTTCGGCAGCCGTCCCTACCTCGTTCCGCTGGCGGCCGGCACGCTGTCCCCGTTCGGCCCCCGGCCCGGAGGACGGCCCGTGGGAGCGGGGGACAATGCCGAAGGCTCGTCGTCAGAACGCCCCGAGGTGACTGTCGACACCGATAACATCGCCGCCCGCGTGGTGGCCGTCCCGGTCGACGAGGGGCGGTACTACGGCCTGGCCGCGGTGAAGGGAGGCCTGGTCTGGCTGCGGTCGCGGCTGTCCGGCGTGCTCGGCGAGGGCGCGGCCGACCTGAACGAGGACCGGCCGCGGCCCGCGCTTGAGCGGTTCGACCTGCGCAAGCGGGAGGCGACCGTGCTGGCCGGGGAGGTGGACTGGTTCGCGGTCAGCGGCGACGGGTCGCGGCTGGTGGTGCGCGACGGCGGCGAGCTCCGGGTGGTGCCGGCCGGCCAGAAGGCCGACAACGGCTCGCCGGACGACGTGGTGCCGGTTGACCTGTCCCGGGCGCGGTTCCTCGCCGAGCCCGAGGCGCTGTGGCGGCACGCGTACGACGAGGCCGGCCGGCTGCTGCGCCGGGACTTCTGGACGCCGGACATGTCGGGCGTGGACTGGGACGAAATCCTCGGCGCGTACCGGTTCCTGCTGTCCCGGATCGGCTCGTCGGGCGAGTTCGCCGACCTGCTCTGGGAGGTGGTCGCCGAGCTGGGCACCTCCCACGCCTACGTGACGCCCTCCGGCGTGTTCACCGCGCACACCCCGGCCCGTGGCGCCGCCGCGGCGCTGCTCGGCGCGGACGTGCTCCGGTCCCCGGACGGCCGGTGGCTGGTGGACCGGGTACTGCCCGGCGAGTCCTCGGACCCGCGTGCCCGGTCGCCGCTCGCCGCGCCCGGGGTGGCGGTGCGGCCCGGCGACGAGATCCTCGCGGTAGACGGCCGCCCGGTCGACCCGGTCCACGGGCCCTGGCCGGCCCTGGCGGGCACCGCCGGCAAGCCGGTGGAATTGACGATCCGCCCGGCTGACCCCGCCCTGGTCCCGCAGCCCGCCGGGCCCGCGCAGTCCGCGCAGTCCGCGCAGTCCGCCCAGCCCTCTGCGCCGCCCGGCCCAGCCGCACCGCCCGGCGCTGGTCCCGTTCCCGCTGGTCCCGTTCCCGCCGCGCCGGCCGGCGCGGACGCCGTGTCCCAGGAGCATCAGGAAGCCCAGCCCCCCCGGACGCGCCGCGTGGTCGTCGTGCCGCTGCACAACGAGCGCCGGCTGCGCTACCAGGACTGGGTGACGGGCCGGCGGCAGTTCGTCCGGGCCCGCTCCGACGGCCGGGCCGGCTACCTGCACGTCCCCGACATGATGGGGGAGGGCTGGGCGCACCTGCACCGCGACCTGCGCGCGGAGATGGGCCGGGACGCGCTGATCGTGGACGTGCGGGGGAACCGCGGCGGGCACACCTCCCAGCTCATCGTGGAGAAGCTGGCCCGCCGGATCATCGGCTGGGACCTCGGGCGCTGGCTCCGGCCGGAGAGCTACCCGGAGGAGGCACCGCGCGGCCCGCTGGTCGCGCTGGCCGACGAGTTCGCCGGATCGGACGGCGACATCGTGACCGCCGCGATCCGGTCGCTGCGCCTCGGGCCGGTCGTGGGGGCCCGCACCTGGGGCGGCGTCGTCGGCATCGACGGGGCCGGGCACGGCCTCGTCGACGGCACGCGGATCACCGTTCCGAGGTACGCCTACTGGTTCAGCGAGTACGGCTGGGACGTCGAGAACCACGGCGTCGACCCCGACATCGAGGTTCTGATCACCCCCGACGACTGGGCCGCCGGCCGCGACCCGCAACTGGAAGCGGCCGTGGACCGCGCGCTCGCCATGCTCGCCGAACGTCCGCCGTCCCGGCTGCCCGACGTGACCACCGGCCCCGTCAAGCGGCGCCCGCCTCTCCCGCCCCGCCGGTAACCGCGCCTGCCCGCGCCACGCACGCGGAGCCGCCCGCCGCCGCGGTCCTAATCGCACTTCGCACACCTTTTGCATGGACATTCCGGGTATTTCGGACACTGAAGTGGTCGCAAGGTGTGCGAAGTGAAAGATAAGCGGAGTCAGTTAACTGACGTGACGGGGGATGACAGCCCTGCCGGGGCCGCGGGCCGCGGGCCGGGGTCAGTCTTTGCGGCCGGTGAGGGCGACCGTCACGCCGACGCCGATCATCGCCAGGCCGCCGGCGCCCCCGACGAGCGCGAACCGTCGCGGCGAGCGCGCGAACCAGGCGCGGACCCCGCTGGCGGCCAGGCCCCACGCGGTGTCGGAGGTCACCCCGATGGACACCGACACCAGGGCGAGCAGCAGCATCTGGAGCGGAACGTGTCCCGCGCCACGGTTGACGAACTGCGGCAGGACGGCGCCGAACAAGATGAACGCCTTCGGGTTCGTCACCCCTACGGCGAATCCGTCCCGCAGCGCCAGCCACCCCGCGCGCGGGCCGCCGGCACCAGACATCGCCTCGGCCAGCGACCGCCGGTGCCGGATCGCCTGGACGCCCAGCCAGACCAGGTACAGCGCCCCGGCCAGCTTGACCGCGGCGAACGCCTGCGCCGAGCGCTCGAGCAGCGTGCCGAGCCCGACGGCGACGCAGGCCGCCACCGCGTAGTTGCCGGCGGCGTGCCCCAGCGCGGTCGCGATCGCCGTCCGGCGGCCGTGGGCCAGCGCCCGGCCGACCACGAAGAGCACCCCGGGGCCGGGAATCACGATCAGCACGAACGAGGCGACCGCGTAGCCGAGCAGCTGCGCCGGTGAGATCACCGCGTGATCAGCTCCTTCCCGTGCTTGCGCAGCTCGGCGGCCGAGGTAACCCCGAGTAGCTGCATCGTCGACCGGAACTGGCTGGTCAGGAGGTCAAGCGCGCGGTCCACCCCCGCCGTCCCGCCGGCCATCAGCCCGTACAGGTAGGCCCGCCCCAGCACCGCCGCGTCCGCGCCGAGCGCCAGCGCCACCACGACGTCCGCGCCGTGCCGCACGCCGGAGTCGACCAGCAGGGAAACCGACGGCCCGACGGCCTCCCGCACCGGCGCGATCAGGTCCGCGGGCGCCACGGCCCGGTCCAGTTGCCGCCCCCCGTGGTTGGACAGCTGGATCCCGTCCGCGCCGAGTTCGACCGCGCGCCGCGCGTCGGCGGGGCCCAGCGGCCCCTTGATGACCAGCTTCCCCGCCCACCGGGAACGCAGCTCCTCGATGTCGGACCAGTTCAGGTCCGCGTCGAACAGGTCCGCCGTCTTCATGATCGTGGTCCGCGGCAGCCCGGCGAAGTTGGCGTAGCCCAGCGCCGGGCCGGCCAGCAGCCGCCACCAGTACCCGGGCTTGGCGGCGACCGACGCGACCGTGCCGAGGCTGAGCGACGGCGGTATGGTCAGCCCGTTGCGCAGGTCCCGCACCCGGTTCCCCGCCACCACCGTGTCCACGGTCACCACGAGCACCCCGTACCCGTTGTCCGCGGCCCGCTGCACCAGCTCGTACGCCCGCGCGCGGTCCTTCGTCAGGTACAGCTGGAACCACAGCGAGCCGATGGCGGCGCCGCCGATCCCGGCGCGCAGCTCCTCGATCCCGGTCGTCGCCATCGTGGACAGCGTGTACGGCAGCCCGTGCCGCACCGCCGAACGCGCCGCCCCGGTCTCCCCGTCGGGATGCATCATCCGCGTGTACCCGGCCGGCCCGAGCACCAGCGGAACCGGCAGCAGGGCGCCGAGCACCGGAACCGACGTGTCGGCCGACGCCACGCCCGTGAGCACCCGCGGCAGGAACCGCCACTGCCGGAAAGCCGATACGTTGGAAGCCGCGGCGAGCTCCTCGTCGGCGGCCCCGTCCACGTAGTCGAACACGGGCCGGGGGATCCGCCGCCGGGCGGCGCGACGCAGGTCGGAGATGTCGTAACACGCGGCGAGCCGCCGCTCGGTCGTGTTCAGCGGCACCGAACGCAGCCGGACAAGCCTGCGCATATCACGCACTCTCATGGACGTGACGATACGCCGGACCCGGCCGCCCGCGAAGGATCCGGGCGCTCCAGCGCCGGATGACCGGGCCGGCCGCCGCTGGCCGGCCGCGCCCGCCCGCCCCGGTCCCGTCAGCGCAGCGCCGGGATGATCTGGTCGCCGTAGGCGGCGAGCGTGTTCTCCTCGTCGTCGTGCATCAGGTAGAGCGCGAACTGGTCCGCGCCGATCTCCGCGAGCTCGCGCAGCCGCTCGGTATGCGCCGCCACGGGGCCGAGCAGGCAGAACCGGTCCACGATCGAGTCCGGCACGAACTCCGCCGACGGGTTCCCGGCCCGCCCGTGATGCGAGTAGTCGTACGCCGAGCGCTTTTCGATGTAGTCGGTCAGCGTGCGGGGGACCGGCCCGTCCACGCCGTACCGCGCGACCAGGTCCGCGACGTGGTTCCCCACCATCGCGCCGAACCACCGCAGCTGGTCCCGCTGGTGCGGCAGGTCCGTGCCCACATAGGCCGGCGCGGCCACGCACATCGTGATCGACGACGGGTCCCGCCCGGCGTCGCGCGCGGCGGCGCGCACCGAGCCGAACGTCCACCGGGCGATATCCGGGTCCGCGGTCTGCAAGATGAACCCGTCGGCCTGCTCGCCGGCCAGCCGCAGCGCCTTCGGCCCGTAGGCCGCCATCCAGACCGGCAGCGAGCCCCCGCGCGCCCACGGGAGGCGCAGCGGCCTGCCGTGGTGGACCACCTCGCGGCCTTCCGCCAGCCCCTTGATCACCGACATCGCCGACGACAGCGTGCTCAGGGACACCGGCGGCAGGCCGATGTACCGGCGCGCCGAGTCGCCGCGGCCGATGCCGCAAATCGTCCGGTTGCCGTACGTGTCGTTCAGCGTCGCGAACGCCGAGGCGATCACCGACCAGTCCCGCGTCCCCGGGTTGGTCACCATCGGCCCGACGATCATCGCCGACGTCTCGGCGAGGATGCGCGGGTAGAGCACGAACGCCTCCTGCCACAGCACGTGGGAGTCGAACGTCCACCCGTACCCGAACCCGGCGGCCTCGGCGCGCCTCATCATCGCCACCAGCGCCGTGGCCGGCGGGTTCGGCTGCAGCACCACCCCGAACTCCATGGCTCCCCTCCCGCGGTCAGCGTGCGCGGTGCCACAGGCACCGAGGTACGTTCAGGCTAGGTACTGATTGAGGCCCCGCGGCAGGAAGCTGCCGTGCCCGGGAGGGCCGGCGAACTCCCCGTCCCTGACCACCACGCGCCCGCGCGAGATCGTGACCTCGGCCCTTCCGGTGATCTCCATCCCCTCGTAGGCGGAGTAGTCGACGTTCATGTGGTGCGTGGCGGCCGACAGCGTCTGGCGGGCCGCCGGGTCGTAGACGACGATGTCGGCGTCGGCGCCGGGCGCGATCGTCCCCTTGCGCGGGTACAGGCCGAACATCCGGGCCGGCGTCGTCGCGCACGTCTCCACCCACCGCTGGAGCGTGATCTCCCCGGCCACGACCCCCTGGTGCAGCAGGTCCATCCGGTGCTCCACGCCGGGGATACCGTTGGGGATCTTCGCGAAGTCGCCCCGGCCGAGCTCCTTTTGCTCCTTGAAGCAGAACGGGCAGTGGTCGGTCGACACGACCGCCAGGTCGTTCGTGCGCAGGCCGCGCCAGAGGGCGGCGGAGTGGTCCGGGGTGCGCAGCGGCGGCGAGCAGACGAACTTGGCGCCCTCGAAATCCGGCCGCGCCAGGTCGTCGAGCGACAGGTAGAGGTACTGCGGGCAGGTCTCGGCGAAGACGTTCTGGCCCCGGTCGCGGGCCTCGGCGACCGCCTCCAGGGCGTGCGCGGCGGACAGGTGCACGATGTACAGCGGGCAGCCGGCGACCTGCGCCAGGGCGATCGCCCGGCTCGTGGCCTCGCCCTCGAGCTCGGGAGGCCGTGTCAGCCCGTGGTGGACGGGGGCGGTCCGCCCGGCGGCCAGCGCCTGCGCGACGAGCTGGTCGATCGCGATGCCGTTCTCCGCGTGCATCATGACCGTCGCGCCGGTCCGGCTCGCCTGCTGCATCGCGAGCAGGATCTCGCCGTCGGTCGCGTAGAACACGCCGGGGTAGGCCATGAACATCTTGAAGCTGGTCACCCCGGCGCCGATGCACGCCTCCATCTCCTTCAGCGTGGCGTCGTTCACGTCGGAGACGATCATGTGGAAGCCGTAGTCGACGGCGCAGTTGCCGTCCGCCTTCTCATGCCACTTGTCGAGGGCGGCGAGCAGGCTGGTGCCCTTGGCCTGGACGGCGAAGTCGATGATCGTCGTGGTGCCGCCGTGCGCGGCCGCCTTCGTGCCGGTCTCGAACGTGTCCGACGAGAACGTGCCGCCGAACGGCATCTCCATGTGCGTGTGGGCGTCGATCCCGCCCGGGATGACGTACTTGCCCGTGGCGTCGATGACCTGGCCGGCCCGCCCGCCGGCCGGCAAGCCGGCTTCCCGGGCGATGACGGCGGCTATCTTCTCGCCCGCGATGAGCACGTCGGCGGCCAGGGTCCCCTCGGCGGTGACCACGGTCCCGCCCCTGATCAGGATGCTCACGGCTGTACCTCCCGCTCGCGTTAAGGCTGCGCCAGGCTCCCGTACGCGTCCGGGCGCCGGTCCCGGTAGAACTGCCACAGGTCCCTGACCTCGGCCAGCTTCGCCATGTCCAGGTCACGGACCACCACCTCGTCCGCGTCGTCGGACGCCGCCTCGCCGACCAGCTGCCCGCGCGGGTCCGCGAAGTAGGACTGGCCGTAGAAGTCGTTGTCGCCCAGCGGCTCGACGCCGACCCGGTTGATCGCGCCGACGTAGTACTCGTTGGCGACCGCGGCGGCCGGCTGCTCCAGCCGCCACAGGTAGGACGAGAGCCCGCGCGAGGTCGCGGACGGGTTGAACACGATGCGCGCCCCCGCCAGCCCGAGCGCCCGCCAGCCCTCGGGGAAGTGCCGGTCGTAGCAGATGTAGACGCCGATCCGCCCGGCCGCGGTGTCGAACACCGGGTAGCCCAGGTTGCCCGGCCGGAAGTAGAACTTCTCCCAGAACCCCTTCACCTGCGGGATGTGGGTCTTGCGGTACTTGCCCAGGTAGCTGCCGTCCGCGTCGATGACCGCGGCGGTGTTGTAGTAGAGCCCGGGCTGCTCTTCCTCGTACATCGGCGCGATGATCACGATGCCGTGCTGGCGGGCGACGTCCTGCATGAGCCTGGTGGTCGGCCCGCCGGGGATCGCCTCGGTGTAGGAGTAGTAGCCGGCGTCCTGCACCTGGCAGAAGTACGGTCCGTAGAACAGCTCCTGCAGGCAGACGACCTGCGCTCCGGCGCTCGCCGCCGTCGCGATGTGGGAGACCGCGGCCGCGGTCATCGATTCCTTGTCCCCGGTCCA
>DATGLH010000158.1:0-10143 GCA_035294225.1 Trebonia sp. | reverse complement strand
GTCTGCTATGAGGCCGACGACCTGGACCCCGTCCGCCACACCGGGTGGAGCGTGATCGTGACCGGGATGGCCCGGCTCGTGCGCGATCCGGAGGCGATCAAGCGCTACGAGCAGGCACTCGAGCCCTGGATAGCCGGGCAGATGGACCACGTCATCTCGATCGAGCCCCGCTTCGTCTCCGGGATCCGCCTTGCCGGCTGGTGCAACTGAAGGTTCGCGGGACCTTGGGACCCGGCATAGCAGCCGCCGTCGGCCTTGAGCCGCACCGGCCTCCCGGTCACCTGCGCCTGCTCCGCTGACCCTTTTGCCCCGCCAGAACGGCGGCCCGGGCTACTCGCGATCTTTCCGCGCGCGAGCCCGCTCCCGGCAAAGGGACCGAAATATAGCTTCCGAACGTACGGTGGCGGCTGCCCATCCGCGACACAATCTGTGCTAAGTCCGTCAAACTTAACGGGGAGGGATCTTATGCCGGAACTCGTGCCGCTACAGGGCAGCGAGCGGGCCGAGATACCGGGCGCCCAGCCGGCCGGGGACTTGGACCAGGATGCCGTCATCACCGTCACGCTGATGCTGCGGCGGCGCGCCCACGTGCCCGCCGCGCTGATCGCCGGGCCGCAGACGCTGACCTCAGAGCAGCTCGGCGCGCAGTACGGCGCCGACCCCGCCGACGTCGCGCTCGCCACCGAGGTGCTCGGGCGGTACGGGCTGACCGTGAGCGAGTCCCACACCGCGTCCCGCCGCCTGAAGGTACGGGGGACGATCGCGGAGCTGTCGACGGCGTTCGGCACCACGCTGACGATGGTCACCAGCCCGCACCCGGACGGCTCCGGGCCGGTGACCCACCGCTACCGGTCCGGCGGCCTGTCCGTGCCGGCCGAATTGTCCGGGATCGTCACCGCCGTGCTCGGCCTTGACGACCGGCCGCAGGCCCGGCCTCAGTTCCGCCGGCAGGGCGCTGCCAAGCCGGCGGCGGCGACCACGGCGGGAAAGCCGGGAGCGGCGGCCGCCGCGGCCGTACCGTTGACCGCGCTTCAGGTCGCCGGCTTCTACAAGTTCCCCGCGGGTACCGACGGGACCGGGCAAACCATCGCGATCATCGAGCTGGGCGGCGGCTACACGGCCAGCGACCTGAATACGTACTTCGGCGCCCTGGGCCTGGCCACGCCGTCCGTCACCGCGGCCGGCGTGGACGGCGGGTCGAATTCCCCCGGCCAGCAGGCTGACGGGGAGGTTGAGCTGGATATCGAGGTCGCGGGCGCGGTCGCGCCCAAGGCGGCCCAGGTCGTCTACTTCGCGCCCAACACCGACCAGGGGTTCATCGACGCGATCTCGGAGGCGATCCACGCCACGCCGGCGCCGACCGTCGTCTCGATCAGCTGGGGCCAGTCGGAGGACCAGTGGTCCGCGCAGAGCCGGTCGGCGATGGATTCCGCGATCGCGGACGCGGCGGTGCTCGGCGTGACGGTCTGCGTCGCGGCCGGGGACAACGGCAGCAGCGACGACCCGGGCAATCCCAGCGGCACGCACTGCGACTTCCCCGCCTCCAGCCCGCACGCGCTTGCCTGCGGCGGGACCAGGCTGGTGGGCGACGTGAGCACGTACACGGTCGCCTCTGAGGTGGTCTGGAACGAGATGGCCAGCAACGAGGGCGCCGGCGGCGGCGGCGTCAGCGACGTGTTTGCCCTGCCGCCCTGGCAGGCGGACGCGGGTGTGCCGGCTCCCGCGGGCGGCGGCCCGGGCAAGTCCGGGCGCGGCGTGCCCGACGTGGCCGGCAACGCCGACCCGGTGACCGGCTACCTGGTCGTAGTGGACGGCCAGCGGCAGCCGATAGGCGGCACCAGCGCGGTCGCCCCCCTGTGGGCCGGGCTGATCGCCCGGCTCGCGCAGGCCACCGGCAAGCGGTTCGGCATGCTACAGCCGCTGCTTTATGCCGGGGTGAAGCCGGGCACCGCGGCACCCGGCTTCACCGACATCGTCGACGGGAACAACGGCGCCTACAAGGCCGGCCCCGGGTGGGATCCGTGCACCGGCCTGGGCTCCCCCAACGGCGAGGCCCTCCTGGCGCGCCTGAGCTCTTAGCCCGGGGGCGGGGAGGGCGCCCGGGCGCCCTCCCCGCCCCCGGCGCCCTCGCGGAAACCGAGTCCTATAGGACGTCGTGGCCGGGGTGCGGGGACTCCGGGATGCTCTGGCTGGCGGGCCGGGCCGGGATGGAGCCCAGGCGGCCGGCCTGGTAGTCCTCGAAGGCCTGCACCAGCTCGGCGCGCGTGTTCATGACGAACGGCCCGTACGCGGCGACCGGCTCGCGGATCGGCTGGCCGCCGAGCAGCAGGATGTCCAGCGACGGGCTAGGGCCGTCCATCTTCTTGTCCGCGGCGAACGTGACCGACTCGCCGGGGCCGAACACCGCGAGCTGCCCCGTCCGCACCGGCCGGTGCTCCGCGCCGACCGAACCCGCGCCGGCCAGCACGTAGGCGAGCGAGTTGAAGTCCCGGCGCCAGGGCAGCCGCACTTGCGCGCCCGGCGACACAGTCGCATGCACCAGCGTGATCGGGGTATGCGTGATGCCCGGCCCGGCGTGGCCGTCGATCTCCCCCGCGATGACCCGGAGCAGTGCCCCGCCGTCGGCCGAGGTGAGCAAGGCGACCTGGGCGGCCCGGATGTCCTGGTAGCGCGGCTGGGTCATCTTCAGCTTCGCGGGCAGGTTGACCCAGAGCTGGAAACCGTGGAAGATGCCGCCGCTCGCGACGAGGTCCTCCGGCGGCTCCTCGATGTGCAAGATGCCGCCGCCGGCGGTCATCCACTGCGTGTCGCCGTTCGTGATGAGGCCGCCGCCCCCGTTGGAGTCCTGGTGCCTGAAGACGCCGTCGATCATGTAGGTGACGGTCTCGAAGCCGCGGTGCGGGTGCCACGGCGTGCCCTTAGGCTCGCCGGGGGCGTACTCGACCTCGCCCATCTGGTCCATGTGGATGAACGGGTCGAGATGCTTCAGGTCGACCCCGGCGAAGGCGCGCCGCACCGGGAAACCCTCCCCCTCATAGCCCGCCGGGGCCGTAGTGACCTTGAGCACCGGCCGTTCGGCCTCCGGACCGGGCTCGGCGACCCTGGGCAGCACCAGGAGGTTCTCGACGGTAACGGCTGGCATGTTGACGCTCCTCATCGTTGGCCCGAACTGTCATACCCGCCCGCCTGGGCAGCCAACAGCGCTAACGATGTATGAATGTTCAACATTCCCGTCGCGCGGAGGTAGTCGCGCGGGGAGGACACCGCGCGGGGAGGACACCGGAGGGGCCGCGCTGGGAGGACGCCGCACGGAGGAGACCGCACCGGAAGGACACCACCCGGAAGGACACCACGACGGAAGGACGCCGCGCGGAGGAGACCGCACCGGAAGGACACCACGACGGAAGGAGACCGCGCGGAGGAGACCGCGCTGGGAGGACGCCGCGCGGGGAGGAGGCGACGGGGGATGGGGGTATCCGGATGGGAGTAGCCGGAAGGGGAGAGCCGGGAGACGGGCGCGGACTGGAACTGGGCCGACAGCCGAAACCAGCTAGAACATCCGTCTCAGGGGCGCCGCTCGTCACTGCACTTCCGACCCTATGATGGGAAGTTCCATGATCCCGTAAGATTTATACATCTATTCGGGTGAAATCTTTCATCTTGAAGGATTTTTCCGTGGGTGCGGCGGAGGCGGGGTGGGTGCGGCTGGGGCGGGGCGGGCGCGGCGTGGCCGGTCGAGTGCACTATAGGCGCAGAATCAACGGCCGTATCCGGCGTAACAGCGGACGGGCAGGTGCGGCATCACCAGGTGCGGCATCACGCGGCACAGCGGACGGGCAGGTGCGGCATCACGCGGCGGTGGTTCCTGGCGGGCGCTGGTCCGCTAGAGGGGGAGGCCGGATTCCAGGAGGGCCAGGGCCTCGTCTATGCGGGGGAGCAGGTCGGCGGTTGCCTGCTCGGAGGTCCAGTCAGACCACGGCATGGTGACCGACATGATCACGCCGACGATGGCGCCGGACAGCGTGCGGATGGCGAGGTCCGCCGGGGACCGGCCGGCGCGCTTGGCGATCGCCTCGGCGATCACCTCCATCGTCCGGGCGAACTCGTCCATCGCGCGGGCCCTGATCTCCGGGACGGTCAGCATCAACTCGGTCGTCTCGCGGATCTGCGCCATCTCGTCGGCACCGAACGAATCGAGCGCATCCCTGGTCGCGGCGCGGATCGCGGGAAGCGGCGCCAGATCCGGCGGCTGCCGGGAGAACGCCTCGAGCAGCCGGGTGTCCAGGTCGTCCCGCAGGACCACATCCTCTTTGGTCGGGAAATAGCGGAAGAACGTCGACGGCGAGACCTCGGCGGCAGCGGCGATCTGCTCGACGGTGGTCGCCTGGTACCCCTGCTCACGGAAAAGCCGGAGCGCGTGTTCCCTGATGGCGGCGCGCGTCTTGGCCTTTTTCCGTTCCCGGAGGCTGCCATGATGCTTGAGGTCCACATCGGTCACCCTCCCATTGTGCCGCTATCCCCGGGGCGGGCCGGCCGGCTCGCGCGGCGCCTGCTCCGCCGCAGCCGCCCCGGCTGGCGAACCGCTGCGGCCAGGCAGGAAGGCGAGCGCCAGCATCGCGCTCGCCAGCGCGATCCCGGCGCAGGCCCAGAGCATGACGTCCATGCCGTGGATGAACGCGGTGCGCACGTGGTCAAGCAACACGGCCGAGCCAAGCTTTTCGGCGACCGCGACACCGCCGGCCACGCTGGACCGCACCACCGAAGCGGCGGGCGCGGGAAGGCCAGCCAGCCGCAACTGGCTTGTGTAGCCGTTGCTCAGGATGGTGCCGAGAATCGCGACCCCGATCGTCGCGCCAACCTGGCGCACCGCCGAGATCAGCGCGGACCCGGAGCCGCTGCGCTCTCCGGTCAGCGGGCGGACCGCGGCGTCCATCGCGGACGGCATCGCGACGCCCAGGCCGGCTCCGGTCACCGCGATCCACAGCGCGGCGAAGGCCGTGGCTGACCCGAGCCCGGTGAAGGCGCCGATCGCGAGGCCGATGGCCATCACGGCGAACCCGGCCGCGTTGGCGGTCTTCGCGCTGACCAGGGCCGTGACGGCCGATCCGGCTGGCCTCTTGCGCGGGGCGGACAGCCTGCCGCCCGCGGCCATGCCGAATAGCAGGCCGCCGATCAGCGGAAGCATCCGCACCCCGCTGCCCAGCGGGGTGGCGCCGCGCACCTCCTGGAAATACTGCGGCACGGTGAACATCAGGCCGAACAACGCGAACGACACGAGCGTCATCAAGATCGTGCCCCAGCGGAAGCCGACCACGCGGAACAGCGACAGGTCCACCAGCGGCTGCCGGACGCCGCCTCGGGCAACCATGCGCTCCCAGGCCGCGAACGCCGCGAGTACCACCGCGCCCGCCGCGATCGTCGCCAGAGCCGCGCTGTCCGTCCAGCCGTCTTGGCCGGCCTTGATGAAGCCGTAGGTGAGCCCGGTCAGCCCGGCGCCGGAGATCACGATGCCCGGCGGGTCCAGGCCGGGGCGCTTCCCGGCCCGGGACTCCGGCAGCCAGAGCGCGATGGCGACCAGCGCGATAGCCACCACCGGCACGTTGATGAGGAAGACCGAACCCCACCAGAAGTGGTTGAGCAGGGAACCGCCGAGGATCGGCCCGACGGGATAGGCGACGATGACGGCCCCGGCCATGACCGAGATCGCCCGCTGCCGCTCCTCCTCGCCGAACATCACGGGGATCGCCGACAGGGCCAGCGGGAAAACGGCGGCGGCGCCGATGCCGAGGACCGCCCGCGCGGCGATGAGCTCGCCGATGCTGGCCGAGTAAGCGCACCATACCGAGCTGGCGAGGAACACCACCAGGGCGGCCAGCAGCACCTTTTTCCGGCCGTACCGGTCGCCAAGCAGCCCGGCCGGCAGGATCAGCGCGGCGATCACCAGGCTGTAGGAGTCGGTTATCCATTGCAGGTCGCCGGTTGTGGCATGGAGGGCGGCCGCGATGGTCGGCAGGGCCAGGCTGAGCACGGTCAGGTCGAGCCCGACGACCAGCACGCTCACCGAGATCGCGGCCATCGCCCACCAGCGGCTAGTCGCGTCATCCACGAGAGACACAACCCTTCGATAGTTACAATAAAATGAAAGTTACCTCCATAAGGTAGATGCATCCATCAGATGGCGTCAAGCATGATGAATGGCCGGCGGCGCCTCCCCTGGGGGAGTCACCGCCGGCCGTTAGGGATAAGTGACGTGGAGCTAGGGATGAGTGACGTGGAGCTAGCAGCGCACGAGGCGGAGCGCTAGCGTGGGACAGGCGCTCACCGCGGCGCGGGCGTCTCGTTCGAGGGCCGCTGGCAGCGGGCGGCCGTCGACGACCGGGTAGCCCCACTCGTCGAGGGTGATCATCTCGGGCAGCAGCTCGGCGCATGCGCCGTGGCCCTCGCACTCGATCGGGTTGACCAGCAGTTTCTCGCTCATATCCAGTCCTGTTCGGTATGCGCCGAGCCATGCGGGACGGGCAGGAACGGCGTGGTGTCCGTTGCGCCGCAGCGGCCGCGTTCGTGGCGGCCGAGTTCGGCGGCGAACGTTGTCAGCGCGCTGCGCACGAAACGGGCCGCGCCGTCGGGGTGATGGCAGGCGCCGCGCCCGGTGACCAGCCCGGCCCACCGTTCCACGTTGGCCCGTGTCCCGCGCCGCGGACGGGCGCCCGCGAGCTCGGCGAGCGCGGCGGCGATCCGCGGGAGCCCGTTGAGGCAGGGCCCGCACTGCCCGGCCGATTCGAGCGCCAGGTAGCGGACCACCAGCGCCGTCTCCACCAGCCCGCACCTGTCCTGCGGCAAGGTGATCAGGATCCCGGCGCCGACCCGCGCGCCGGCCCGGCGCAGGCCGTGATTGTCCAGCGTCAGCTTCGCTGCCTCCGCCGCGGGCACCCAGGTGCCGTGGTAGCCGCCGATCAGCACCGCGCCCTCGCGCAGGCCCTGTTCGCCCGGGCCGGCGAGCAATGCCCGCAGCGGTACGCCGAGCGGCACCTCGGTGATGCGCGGCACCCCGTCGGAACGGCGGATCGTGCACAGCATCGAGCCAGGCTCCGCCTCAGTGCCCACCTGACGGAACCAGCGCGGACCGCGGCGCGCGATCAGCGCCAGGTGGGCCAGCGTCTCTACGTTCTGCACGAGGGTGGGGGCGCCCGCCAGGCCGCGTTCGGTGATGCGGGGCGGGGTGAACGTCGGGATGGCCGGCCCGCCGGCCAGGTGATTGACAAGCGCCGTCTCCTGGCCGGCGAGGAACCGCGGCGGCGCCTCCGCCAGCTCGACCGGGACCCGGTCCACGGCGACGGCCTGGCGTTGCGCGATGGCTTGCCGCAGGCGCCTGCCCACGTCGTTACGGCGGTCGGCGTGCGTGTACAAGATCGCCTGCTCCGCGCCCACCGCCTCGGCCGCGAGTTGCAGGCCGTCGAGCACCAGGTGCGGGGCCAGCCACAGCAGCGTGGCGTCCTTGTCGCTGGCCGGCTCGCTCTCGGCGCCGTTGGCGATCACGACCGGAGGCCTGCGCCGTGCCTGCGCCGCCTCGAGCACGGCCGCGAGCTTGCGGTGCACCGGGAACGCGGCGCCGCCCCGCCCGGTGAGGCCTGCCGCCTGGAGGTCGCTGATCAGGCGTCCGGGAGCGTCGCGGTACGGGAGCCGGCCGACCCGCGCGACGTGCGCGTACCAGTCCTCCGGCTGCTGCCCGTGGCGGGGCAGCAGCCGGGGCAAGCCGGTGGCGGTGCCCTCGGTGGGCGTGCCCTGGGTGGCCGTGGTCATCGGCGGCTGGCCCTGTCGCGTCCGTGCACCGCCGCCATCAGCAGGCCGACCCGCTCGGCACGCGGGACATCGCGGGACGCGGCGGACTGCCGCCAGCCGACGGCGACCACGACCAGCAGCGCGCAGGCGACCGCCAGCAGGAACATCCAGCCGTGCCGCATGTCGGCGCTGGAGGTGATGCTGTGCAGCCAGGCCACCGGCCAGCTCGCGTACGCCAGCAGGTGCACCGCCCGCCACAGCCGGCGGGACAGATGGCGGCGCAGCAGGCTGGTCACGATCAGCGCGATCGTGATGTCCAGGCTCACCGCGCCGAGCCCGATCCATAGCCGCTCGTACTCAGATGCCAGCGGGACCACCGCGGCGGTGAGCGGGATGTGCACGTAGGTGTCGGCGACCGCGGTCAGCACGTGCACGGCGACGAACGCGACAGCGAGCAGGGAGATGTTCCGGTGCAGCCCGGTGACGGCGAACCTCGGCAGGCCGGGCAGCCTGCCCTGCCTGGTCACCAGCAGGCCGAGCAGCACCACCGCGGTCAGCAGCAGCAGCGCGACCACGCCAGTGGCCCGGCTGGCATACCACAGCGCGGTAGAAGAGTTGATTCCGCTCACGTTTTCAAGCATGCGCCGCGAAGCACAGCAGAGCATAGAGACGGGCTCAGAACCGTCTCTGAAGCTGCTGTTCATGGGGTTAAAGCCTGGCTAAAGCGCCCCAGCAGCAACTGCCCGCACAGCGCCGTACCGGGAGCAGGCCGGGGCCGGAGCGGGGCGGACCGGGGCCAGCCGGAGTCAGCCGAGGTTGACCGACCGCAACGGCTGCTATCCCCCGGCTTCACCAATGGTGTGCCTCGGGACGTTCCCTTCCATAGCGCGCATCCGCTGGTCACGGTAACTTCCAGGGTGGCAGCACGGCTTGCCCCGCGTGCGTACGAAAGATCCTTGCTACCCCGGCAGTTAACATGTGCGACATATTTGGAAACGTGGCTGTAACAAAATGACGACTGGGAATCCAGCGCTGGCCGCCCGGGCGGCCTATATATTGCGCGACAACAGCACCGGCCTCATCACGAAGGCCGCCCCCGCCCTCTATCCGCACCAATGGAGCTGGGACGCTGCGTTCAACGCCATCGGCCTCGCCACGGTCGACCTGCCGCGTGCCCGGCTGGAACTTGACTCGCTTTTCGCCGGGCAGTGGCGCAACGGGATGGTGCCGCACATCGTCTTCGACCCCGCCGCGGACGGCTACTGGCCCGGACCCGCGCAGTGGGAATGCGCCCGCTACAACGAGGACTCCCCGGCCCAGACGGCGACCAGCGGGATCTGCGACCCGCCGGTGCACGCGATCGCGGTGGACCGGATCCTCGCGGTGGCCTCGTCCGCCGGCGGGCGCGAGCATGAGCGCACCCAGGGGTGGGCCGCGCACTTGTACCCGAAGCTGCTCGCCTGGCACCGGTTCCTGGCCCGGGAACGCGCGGACAAGGCGACCGGGCTGATGACGCTGTTTCACGGCTGGGAGAGCGGCACGGATAACTCACCCCGCTGGGACGTGCCCTATGGGAACGTGGTCGTCGGCCCCGGCCTGCCCGCCTACGTCCGGCGGGACAAGGCCCACGTCTCGAACGCGGCGCAGCGGCCGACCGACGGCGAGTATGACCGCTACCTCTGGCTGGTCGAGGAGGCCAAGCAGGCCGGCTACGACGCGGGCCTGCTGCGTGAGTCCGGCAGCTTCCAGGTCGGCGACGTGCTGTTCACCGCGATCTACGCCGCCGCGTCCGACCTGCTCGCCAAGCTCGCCGCGCAGCTGCGAAAACCAGATGACGCAGCCGAGCTGAAGGACCACGCCGCCCAGGCCCGGGCGGCTGTTTTCTGCCACGTCGATGAGACGTCGGGGCTGGCCGCTGACGTCGATCTCAAGACAGGGTCGTGGCTGCGGACCGAGACGATCGCCGGGTTCGCGCCGCTGATCGCCGGCGCCGCGCCGTGGCGCCTGCGGCAGCGGCTCGTCTCGCTGCTGACCGGACCGCGCTGGGCTGGCCACCCGGGGCTGCGCTGGGCGCTGCCGCCGAGCACCAGCCCGGAGTCGCCGGCGTTCAACCCGGAATGCTACTGGCGGGGACCGGTGTGGCCGGTGTTCACCTGGCTGCTCACCTGGGCCCTGCGGCGGGACGGCGAGACCGCGGTCGCGGCGCGGCTGCGGTCGGCTTCGCTTGAGCAGCTCGGGGACGGGAGCTTCGCCGAGTACTACCAGCCGATGACGGGCGCCCCGCTGGGCAGCCTCAACCAGTCCTGGACGGCCGCCGCGGCGCTGGACTGGCTCCTCGAAGAGGAGTAAGGCTGCTGGCCAGGA
>DATGLH010000157.1:0-5703 GCA_035294225.1 Trebonia sp. | reverse complement strand
CACGCGCTGCTGCGCAGCAAGTACCCGCAGGACGCCATCCAGGTGGTGGGGTTCTCCAACTACGCGCGGGAACTGCGCGAGACGGAACTGGCCGGCCTCGGCTGGGACATGGTGCAGGGCACCAACCTGCACCACGCGCTCATGCTCGCCGGCCGCCACCTGGACCGGCACCCCGGGCATGAGCCGGTGGTCCTGATCGTCACCGACGGGGAGCCGACCGCGCATCTCCAGCGGGACGGCAGGCCGTGGTTCGACTGGCCGCCGGCGCCGGAGACCATCGAGCTGACGCTGGCCGAAGTGGATAAGATGACCAAGCGGCATGCCGCACTGAACATCTTCATGCTGGCGGAAGATGACCGGCTAAGCGCCTTCGTGGACAATGTGGCGAGACGGAACGGCGGTCGCGTTCTCCGGGCCGCACCGGAACATCTCGGCGAATATGTCGTAAACGACTTCCTTCGGACGCGCGGAGCCAGGCGCAAGCGGTAGAGTTTGCCGCTACAGATTCCCTCACAACACCACAAAGGCACGGCACCGCAAAAAGGCGGGGCGGCAAGGTGAGTTAAGGAAGAGGAGGGCGAAGTGAGTTCCTCGACTGGTTCCGGCAGTTCCCCTGGCCGGACGGCGTCTGCGGTGGTCCTCGGTGTCATCGCACTTGCGTTCATCGTGGCCGGCATCATGTACCTGGCCGAGCCCGCGAGCTCGCTGCCCAGCTTCATGGGCCACATCTCCGGTTCTAGCGGGCACCACCCGCTGCGCGCCGCTGGCTGCCTGATCGTCGGCGTGGTCTTCGCCATCGGCGCATGGTTTGCCCTTAAGTACAAGGGGAAGACCGTTACTCCTGCCGGCTCCGCCTCCAAGGAGCCGGCGGCCCGCTAGTCAAGGCGCCCTGCCCGGGATCCGGCGCCCCGCCGATCCCGGGCAGCCGCCTGCCCCCTCCCCTTAGGATCACCACATGTCCTTTTCAGACCGCGCCGTCTTGTGGCTGCATATCGCTGCGGCAGTCTTCGCCATCGGTCCCGGGACCGCGGCCATCATGTCCACGCCGCGCTATATCCGCAGGCGGAACACGGCCGTGGTCGGCTATCTTTACCGGATAACAAGAATTTACGCGGTCGCGTCGCTGCTCGTGCTGGTCTTCGGGCTCATCATCACCGAGCTTTTGCACGACTTCGGCAAGCCGTGGATCTCCGCGTCGATCACGCTCTACGTCGTCGCCGCGGTTCTGCTCGTGCTCATCATGCGCGACCAGCGGAGGGCCATCGCCGCGCTCGCGGCGGCCGAAGCCCCGGCAGGCGCCGCGGTACGTCCGGAAAAATCCGCGGCCGCCGTCGGCGGCGCGGGAAGCTCCGCGGACGCCGGCACCGCCGGCCCTCCGGTAGACCCCGCCGCCGATCCCCCGGTGAACCCCGAGGATGTCGCGGAAGCCACGGCCACGTCGGACCTGCGGACCGCCGCCGTCGAGCGCGGGCGGATCGCGAGCATGGCCGGGGTCACCGGGCTGATCTGGCTGGCGATCCTCGTGCTGATGGTCTGGGGAAGCAACTCCTAGGGTGGTCTGGGGAAGCAACTCCTAGGGCGCCGCTAGCCGAGCGCCTGCTCCAGGTCGTCGATGAGGTCGCCGACGTCCTCGATGCCGACCGACAGCCTGATCAGGTCGGCGGGAACCTCAAGCGGCGAGCCGGCGGCGGACGCGTGCGTCATCCGGGCCGGGTGCTCGATCAGCGATTCCACGCCGCCGAGCGACTCCCCCAGCGTGAACAGCCGGGTGCGGCCGCAGGCGGCTACCGCCGCGTCCGGACCCGCGGCGAGCCGGAACGACACCATCCCGCCGAAGCCGCGCATCTGCGCCGCCGCGATCTTGTGGCCGGGATGTCCGGGGAGGCCGGGGTAGAGGACATGGCTGACCGCGGGGTGCCCGGCTAGCATCTGCGCCACGGCGGCGGCGTTGGCGCAGTGCCGGTCCATCCGCACGGCCAGCGTCTTGATCCCGCGCAGGGTGAGCCAGGAGTCCACGGGCCCGGCGACCGCGCCGGTGGCGTTCTGGGTGAACGCGAGGCCGCCGGCGAGCTCGGGATCCCGCACCACGACGGCGCCGCCGACCACGTCGGAGTGGCCGCTGAGGTACTTCGTGGTGCTGTGCACGACGGCGTCCGCGCCGAGGTCCAGCGGACGCTGCAGGTACGGGGAGGCGAACGTGTTGTCGGCTACCAGCAGCGCGCCGGCCGCGTGCGCGATGCCGGCGAGCGCTTCCAGGTCGACGACCGACAGCAGGGGGTTGGTGGGGGTCTCCGCCCAGACGAGCCGCGCCGGGCGGTCGGCGAGGGCCTGCCGGACCGCGCCGAGGTCCGTCTGCGGGACGGTGGCGTAGCTGACCCCCCAGCGGGTGAGCACGGTGGCGAACAGCCGGAAGGTGCCGCCGTAGGCGTCCGCGGGGATCAGCACGTGGTCGCCCGGACGGCAGAGCGCGCGCAGCAGGCAGTCCTCGGCGGCCATCCCGGACGCGAACGCGAGCGCGTGCGTGCCGTTCTCCAGGGCCGCGAGGCACTCCTCCAGCGCCTTCCTGGTCGGGTTCGCGGTGCGCGAGTACTCGTAGCCGCCGCGGGTGCCGCCGACGCCGTCCTGCTTGTAGGTCGAGGTCTGGTAGATCGGCGGCACGACCGCGCCGGTCAGCGGATCCGGCTCCTGGCCGGCGTGGATGGCCAGCGTCTCGAACCTCATCGCGTTCCTCCGGCGTAGTAGGCGAGCAGGTCCTGGCGGGTGAGCACCGCGGCCGGCTTGCCCGCCACGTGCACCAGCGCGGCGCCCGCCTTCTCCAGCGTGGCCGCCGCCCGGCTGACCGGCTCGCCCTGCCCGATCACCGGCAGCGGCGGCCCCATGTGGCTGGCGATCCGGTCGTCCGGCCCGGCGCGGCCGGCCACCAGGGCGTCGAGCAGGTCTCGCTCGTCGACGGAGCCGGCGACCTCGGCCGCCATCAGCGGCGGCTCCTGCCTGACGACGGGCAGCTGCGAGACGTCGTACTCGCGCAGCAGCGCGATCGCCGCGGCCACGGTCTCGTCCGGGTGCACGTGGATCAGCGGCGGGATCTTGCCGGTCTCCCGCGCCGCCAGCACGTCCTGGACGGTCGGCTCGCTCGTCTCGGCGCGCAGGAAGCCGTAGTCGGCCATCCAGTCGTCGTTGAAGATCTTCGACAGGTACCCGCGGCCGCCGTCCGGGAGCAGGACGACGATGACGGCGCCCTCGCCGGCCGTGGCGGCCACCTTCAGGGCGGCGACCACGGCGAGCCCGGCGGAGCCGCCGACCAGCAGCGCCTCCTCGCGGGCGAGCCGCCGCGTCATCAGGAACGACTCGGCGTCGCTCACCGCGATCACCTCGTCGGTTATCTGGCGGTCATAGGTGGCCGGCCAGATGTCCTCGCCGACGCCCTCCACCAGGTAGG
Organism: Trebonia sp.; assembly: GCA_035294225.1. Classification (GTDB taxonomy): domain Bacteria; phylum Actinomycetota; class Actinomycetes; order Streptosporangiales; family Streptosporangiaceae; genus Trebonia. Next base: position 2,264 of record DATGLH010000157.1, on the reverse strand, counting down.
GGCGGCCGGTCCCGCCGGAGTACACCGACCCCTCCGGGTCCGCGCCGACGACCCGGACCGTGCCGCCCGAGGCCTCCTTGAGATACCGGCCGGCGCCGGAGATCGTGCCGCCAGTGCCGATCCCGGCGACGAAGTGGGTGACCCGCCCTTCGGTCTGCCGCCAGATCTCCGGGCCGGTCGAGTGATAGTGCGCGGCCGGGTTGTCCGGATTGGCGTACTGGTCGGGCTGCCAGGCGCCCGGTGTCTGGGCGACAAGGCGGCGGGCGACGCTGTAGTAGGAGTCGGGGTGGCCGGGCGCGACCGTCGCGGGGCACACGACGACGTCGGCGCCGTAGGCGCGGAGCACGTTGATCTTGTCCTGGGCCACCTTGTCCGGGCAGACGAACACGCACTTGTAGCCGCGGTTGTTCGCGACGATCGCCAGGCCGACGCCGGTATTGCCCGACGTCGGCTCGATGATCGTGCCGCCGGGCCGGAGCAGGCCCCGTTTTTCGGCGCTCTCGACCATCCGCAGGGCGATCCGGTCCTTCACCGAGCCACCCGGGTTCAGGTACTCCACCTTGGCGATCACGTCTACGGTCTTGGGCACGCCGCGGGTCACGGCCCTCAGCCGGACCAGCGGCGTGCCGCCCATCACTTCGGTCAGCGAGTCGTGCACCTGCATGGATCTTCCCTCCCGGGTCCTCCGCTCAGGACAGACGTTATCGGCTGCCGCCGGCGGCGTGCTGTTAACGTGTGTGTGACGCAGATATCGAGGAGGCGCCAGTCATGCCGGAGGCAGTAGTCGTAGCAACCGCCCGTTCACCGATCGGCCGGGCGTTCAAGGGATCGCTCACCTCGATCCGGCCGGACGATCTGGCGGCGCAGATCGTATCGGCCGCGCTGGCGAAGGTGCCGCAACTAGACCCGGGGGACATCGACGACCTCATGCTCGGCTGCGGCCTGCCAGGCGGCGAGCAGGGCTTCAACATGGCCCGGGTGGTCGCGGTGCTGCTCGGCTACGACCACCTGCCCGGGACCACGGTCAACCGGTACTGCTCCTCGTCGCTGCAAACCACCCGGATGGCCTTCCACGCGATCAAGGCCGGCGAGGGGGACGTGTTCATCTCCGCCGGGGTGGAGTGCGTGTCCCGGGGAGTGAAGGGAACCAGCGATAGCTGGCCGGACACCCAGAACCCGGTGTTCGACGCCGCGCGGGCGCGCACCGCGGCGACCGCCGAGGCCGACGCCTCGTCCTGGCACGACCCGCGGGCCGACGGCGAGGTGCCGGACATCTACATCGCGATGGGACAGACCGCGGAAAACGTCGCGGCGCTGCGCGGCATCAGCCGGCGCGAGCAGGACGAGTTCGGGGTCCGGTCGCAGAACCTGGCGGAGAAGGCGCTCGCGAACGGCTTCTGGCAACGCGAGATCACCCCGGTGACGCTGCCGTCCGGCGACGTGGTGTCGGCCGACGACGGACCGCGGCCGGGCACCACGCTGGAGAAGGTCGCTGCCCTCAAGCCCGCGTTCCGCCCGAACGGGACGGTGACGGCGGGGAACTGCTGCCCGCTGAACGACGGCGCGGCGGCCGTCATCGTGATGAGCGATGTCAAGGCGGCGTCGCTGGGGATAACCCCGCTGGCCCGGATCGTCTCGACGGGCGTCAGCGCACTGTCCCCGGAGATCATGGGCCTCGGCCCGGTGGAGGCGTCCCGGCAGGCGCTCGCGCGGGCCGGGATGGCGATCAGCGACATCGACCTGGTGGAGATCAACGAGGCGTTCGCGGCGCAGGTCATCCCCTCCTACCGGGACCTGGGCATCGACCCGAGCCGGCTGAACGTGAACGGCGGGGCGATCGCGGTCGGGCACCCGTTCGGGATGACCGGCGCGCGGATCACCACCACGCTGCTGAACAGCCTGCAGTTCCACGACAAGACGACCGGCCTGGAAACCATGTGCGTCGGCGGCGGGCAGGGCATGGCGATGATCTTCGAGCGGCTTAGCTGACACGGCGGGCGGGGCGGCCGCGGGCCGGCCGCCCCGCCCGGACGATCAAACGGGACATTACGGGAAGGTTGCAAACTGGGTCTTGTCAGGTGCCCGCCGGTAAGGCAGTCTCGTCAGAAAGGCGGCTTCCCCCTGGAGGTGTCAATGTCGCTGACGCACACGGCGGACACACACAAAAGCCTCATCGCCCGCATCCCGTTCGTAACGGGCCGCGAACTCAGCGAATGGTTCAGCCACCTGGAATCCGGGCCGGCCTTCCTGCGCCGCGAAGAGCG
>DATGLH010000156.1:0-19740 GCA_035294225.1 Trebonia sp. | reverse complement strand
CCCGGGGCGGTCCCGCACACCTCGACCTACGCGCTCACCAACGTCACGCTGCCCTACGCGGTGGAGATAGCCAACCGCGGCTGGCGGGACGCGCTGCGCGCCGACCTGTCCCTGGCCCGCGGCCTGAACACCCACGACGGCAGGCTGGCGAACGCGGCCGTCGCCGAGGCCCACGGCTACCAGGCCGTCTCGGTTGAGAGCGTGCTCGCCTGAGATTATCCCGAACGCACCCGGCTGACTCCGGTAACGCGGCCGCGTCCGCCCGCCGGGCGCTCCCGGCGGCGCGCGGCGCCCGGGCCACGCCCTGCCGGGCCACGCCCTCCCGGGCCACGCCCTCCCGGGCCACGCCCTGCCGGGCCACCCCCTCCCGGGCGGCGCCCGGGGCCGGGAGAAGGCTTACGGGCCGGGACGGAACGTAGCCACGGCCGCGTACCAGTCGCCGCTGCGCGCGAGCGTGAACTGCGCGTGCTGCGCCCCCGCGGCACCCGAGAGGATTCCCTCGGTGTCCGCTGACTCGCTGCCGTTGTGGGCTTCGAGGGCGAACGGGACGTCCTGACTGCTGCCGGGAGTCACGGTCAGTGGCTGGCCGCCCGTGATGAGGCCTCCGAAGACGAGCTCGCCGCCCGCGACAGCCGCGGTGGAGCCGGAATCGGCGGCCGTGCCCACGCCCTCGCCGACGGCCGTCTGGTCGAGTGCGCCGGACGTGGCGATCCCCGAGTATTCGGACACGGCGCCCGGCAGGTAGGTCGCCTCGGATGAGGAGATCGTGATCGTCAGGCCGCCAGGGGCGGCTTTCGTGTCCTGCACGTAATAGAGGGCAATGTCGCCGCCGCCGTTGGTAAAGGTCTCGGCGGATGCGCGGGTCCAGGCTCCGTTGACGCCGTCGGAGACTTGAACCTGGCCGGCCGAGTCGTACTGAGCGAACCATCCGACCAGGAGATCCCCGGCGGCTACGGGCTGGGCAAGGGTGAGCGTTGTCGACGTCAGGCGGCTGCCTGGCGAGTCAGCCGCGCCTTGTACGTAGGCCGGCGAGCTCGCGGGAGTAGTCACTTGCAGCGGTTGCGACGGAGCCGAGTGATTGCCTGCCGCGTCGAACGCGTCGACCGTGTAGGCATAGGTTGTCCCCGGGCTCACGGTGCTGTCGGTAAACGATGTCGTGGCGACCGTGCCGAGCGACGCGCCGTCTCGGTAAACGGTGTATCCCGTCACGCCGACATTGTCGGTCGAGGGCGACCATGCCAAGCTCACGCTGGTTGATGCCACGCTCGTGGTGTGCACTGACGCCGGAACCGATGGCGGCTGCGTGTCGCCGATCGAGACCGGGCGGAACGTCGCGGCCACCGCGTACCAGTCGGTCGAGGCGGTTAGCGTTGCCGTCCCGTCCTGAGGGGCGGCAGCCGACGAGAGGATGTCTTGCTCGTATGCGGTGCCGGACGAGGTCTGGGCTCGGGGGGTGTAGGCGACTCCGCCGCTGCTCCCCGGCGTCACCGACGACGGGTTGCCGCCGGTGACCAAGGCCGAGAAGACAAGCTCGCCCGCGGGAACGGAGGCCGTTGGTCCGGTGTCGACTGCCGTGCCCTCGCCTCGTGCCGAGACGATCTGGTCGAGTGGGCCGGCCACTGCCACCCCGGAATAATCGGCCAGCGCCCCTTCCAGGTAGGCTGTCCCGCTATCGGAGACGGTCACGGTCAGCCCGCTGGGCGCGGCCTTGGAGTCGGCGACGTAGTAAAGGGCGATGTCGCCGGTGTCGTTCTGGAACGCCGTTGATGCGGGAGCGCGCGTCCAAGCCCCGTTCACGTTGTCGGAAACCCGCACCTGGCCTGCGGTGTTGTACTGGGCAAACCAGCCGACGAGCAAGTCCCCCGCACCTACCGGGGAAGCCAGGGTACTCGTCGCCGACGCGACCCGGCTGCCTGTCGCGAAGGCGTTGCCCTGGACGTAGGACGGCGAGGTCGCCGCGGATGCGACGGCAGGGGGAGGAAGGCTCAGGCCGACGGCCACCGTGGCCAGGGTCAAGGTTGCCGCCGCCCACGACCTGACCGGACGAAGCCGCACCCGAATCGCCTCCTTGCGTGCCGAACTCAACGCTCCCTTAAGCCCCGCCGGGCGGAGCCGCGCGGCCGGCATGGAATCACGCAGACCCGACGCTCGATTTTATTGGTAACGTAAGGCGCTTTGCCGCGACGCACCGCGGCATCACGCAGAAATGAGCGGCGCTGTTTAATTAACGATGCCCGGAATGCCCCGGCGGACCTCCTTGCTCCCGGGCTGCGCCATCCGGCAGGCAGTCACGAACGGGGTCTTTTGCCGTGTAAGGAATTACGCCCCATGGGCCGTGGGAAATTGCGCGCTCATGACCCGGCGCCGGGAGCGTCAGCCGCTGGTTCGGCAGAGGGCGCGAAACGCGCGTAGCCGCCCGGCGGGGTGCCGGAGCTGAGGTTCCTGCCCGTTATGCCCCGCATGACGATCAGCCGCTCGTAATCGGCGATTCGCGCGGCCCGGCTGACCGCACCCGAATAAGGCGGGCGCCCGAACGGCTCCGCCCGTGATCTGTCAGGACATTCTCGTGTCCGGTATATGCGGGATGCCAGCGGCTCGCGGGAAGGCAGCCGGATTTGCCGGCTGGCCTGCTGCCGTGAGGCGCGCCGCTGGCCTCGACGCCACGGCACGGGCCATAATCGGCCGTCCGCATCGTCCCGGGCCGCAAAACAGGGCAAACAGCCGCCGGAATGGCCATGGCCGGCAGGAGACCGCCCGAAGCGGCCCTGAATTTACGGAAAGCCAGGGCAGCCCAGGAAACCCGATGGCGGCCGCAGGATCCGATGGCGGCTGCCGCGCCAGGCGAAGCCTTTCAGCCGCGGGGCGGCGCCGCCCCCGCCGCCCCCGCGCCGCCGTCCCCCTTAAGGGAGGATCCCTGCCAGCTTGAGGGGGATCCCTGCCGGCGGGTCCGCCGGCGCGCGGGTCCGCCGGCGCGGGCCATAACACGCGCGGCGGACCCGATCAGCCCCGCGGATCAGGGCAGGCGCACCGGCAGTGACTCCAGGCCGTGGATGAGGCTGCTCGGCTTCCAGCGCAGCGACGACCGCGGGACGGCCAGGGACAGCCCGGGGAACCGGGACAGCAGCGCGCCGAACGCGATCTCGGCCTCCAGCCGGGCCAGCGGCGCGCCGATGCAGAAGTGGATCCCGTAGCCGAACGCCAGGTGGCCGGTCGTGTCGCGCCCCACGTCGAACCGGTCGGCGCCGGGAAACCGGCCGGGGTCGAGGTTGGCCGACGCCAGCGCGCACAGCACCCACTCCCGGGCCGGGATCGTCACCCCGCCGATCTCCACCGGCTCGAGCGTGAAGCGCTCTGTCGCGTGGTTCAGCGGGTTGCAGTACCGGAGCATTTCCTCGACGGCGGCGGGGATCAGCGAGGGGTCCTTCCGCAGCCGCCCGAGCTCGTCCGGGTGGTCGAGCAGCGCGAGCGTGCCGCTGGCGATCAGGTTCACCGTCGTCTCGTGGCCGGCGATCAGCAGCAGGAACAGCATCGCGATCAGCTCGCGCTCGCTCAGCGAGTCGCCCGAGTCCCGTGCCGCGATCAGCGCGGACACCAGGTCGTCGGCCGGGGACTCCCGCTTGGCGGCGATCAGCCGGGTGAGGTACTGGTACATCGACATGCCGGCCGACAGGATCTCCTCCTGCGCGCCCGTCCCCGACAGGACCGTCTGCGTCCAGGCCTTGAACGACGCCTGGTCGTCCGCTGGCACGCCGAGCAGTTCGCAGATGACGGTGATCGGCAGCCGGAACGCGAACGCCTTGATGAGGTCAACCTCGGTCTCGCCCGCCGCGACCCGCTCGGCCAGGGCGTCGAGCAGCGAGGCGGTGATCTCCTCGATGCGCGGCCGCAGCCTGGCGATCCGCCGCGCGGTGAACGCCTTGTTGACCAGCTTGCGCAGCCTCGTGTGGTCCGGAGGGTCCGTGTTGAGCATGTGCATGCCGAGGATCGAGGTCGCCGGGTCGGGCTCCCAGCCCGGCTTGGTGAGCTTGCCGGCCCAGTCCTTGTAAAGCCGCGGGTCGGCGAGCGCCGCCCGCACGTCGGCATACCTGGTAACCAGCCAGACCCGGTGGCCGTCGGGCATCCGGACCTGGGTGACCGGACCCTCCTCGCGCAGCCGGGCGAAGCACCCATGCGGATCCTGGAAAAAGCCGGCATCAAGCTGTTCGACCTCTGCGGTCAATGATTCCGTCACATCGCCACCTTGGGGATTAAAGCGCGAATCGCACAATGCGCAGCAACGCGTACGTTCGGGATATGTCAGGAGGGTACTCCCGGCACTGCCGTCACCGCCGGGAAAACGCGGACTCCGCTCAGGCGGCGCCCAGGAAACTCAGGAAACGCCCAGGGAAGGCGGCCGCGCCGGCGACGGGGCCCGGGCGGCGCGCGGCCGCCGGGCCGCTGAGCCCGTCACGTCCGCCAGCCAGGGACCGGCGGCGCGTAAAGTTACATGCGTGGCAGACCCGAACCGCTACCGGCCCGCGCCGGGGGAGATCCCCGAGGCGCCAGGGGTGTACCGGTTCCGCGATGAGCACGGCCGGGTCATCTACGTGGGAAAGGCCAAGTCGCTGCGGCAGCGGCTGAACCAGTACTTCGCCGACTTCACCGCCCTGCACCCGCGCACCCAGGCGATGCTCACCACCGCGGCCAAGGTCGACTGGACGGTGGTGAAGACCGAGGTCGAGGCGTTGCAGCTGGAGTACTCCTGGATCAAGGAGTTCGATCCCAGGTTCAACGTCAAGTACCGTGACGACAAGAGCTACCCCTACCTCGCGGTCACCATGGACGAGGAGTTCCCCCGGGTCATGGTGATGCGCGGCGCCAAGCGCAAGGGCACCCGGTACTTCGGCCCGTACAGCCACGCCTGGGCGATCAGGGACACCGTCGACACGCTGCTGCGCGTCTTCCCGGTGCGGACCTGCTCGGCCGGGGTGTTCAAGCGGGCCGGCCAGATCGGCCGGCCGTGCCTGCTCGGGTACATCGGCAAGTGCTCCGCGCCGTGCGTGAAGCGGGTGACCGCCGCCGAACACCGGCGGCTCGCCGAGGACTTCTGCGACTTCATGTCCGGCCAGACGGCGCGGTTCATCAAGAAGCTGACCGCCGAGATGACGGACGCCTCCGGCAGGGAGGAGTACGAGAAGGCCGCGCGGCTGCGCGACGACATCAGGGCGCTCGAGCGCGCCCTGGAAAAGCAGGCCGTGGTGCTCGGCGACGGCACCGACTGCGACGTGATCGCGCTCGCCGAAGACCAGCTCGAGGCCGCCGTCCAGGTCTTCTACGTGCGCGGCGGGCGGATCCGCGGCCAGCGCGGCTGGGTGCTGGAGAAGGTGGAGGAGGTCACCGCGGGCGCGCTCGTCGAGCACTTCCTCGGCCAGTTCTACGGCCAGCCATCGCCGGACGCGGTCAACTCCGGCATCCCGCGCGAGGTGCTCGTCCCGGAGCTGCCGCCGGACCCGGAGTCGATGACGGCCTGGCTCGGCGAGCGGCGCGGCGGCCCGGTGCGCCTGCGGGTGCCGCAGCGCGGCGACAAGAAGGCCCTCGCCGAGACCGTCGCGCGCAACGCCAAGGAGGCCCTCGCGCTGCACAAGACGCGGCGGGCCAGCGACCTCACCACCCGCAGCCAGGCGCTGCACGAGATCCAGCAGGCGCTGAACACCGACGACGCGCCGCTGCGGATCGAATGCTACGACGTGTCCAACCTCCAGGGCACGCACGTGGTCGCGTCGATGGTCGTGTTCGAGGACGGGCTGGCCCGCAAGAGCGAGTACCGCCGGTTCTCCGTCCGCGGCGCCGGCGGCACAGACGACATCTCCGCGATCCGCGAGGTGATCACCCGCCGGTTCCGGCGCTACCTGGCCGAGCGGGAGGAAACCGGCGAGCTGGACATGCTCGGGGACCCCGAGGCGAGGGAAGACCAGAGCCCGTCTTCCGAACGGGCGGTGGCGGCTGCGCGGCGCAAGTTCGCCTATCCTCCGAACCTGGTCGTCGTGGACGGCGGTGCCGGGCAGGCGGCTGCGGCCGCCGCCGCGCTCGCCGACCTGGGCATCGAGGGCGTGGCGGTCTGCGGCCTGGCCAAGCGGCTTGAGGAGGTGTGGCTGCCGGGCGAGGAGCACCCGGTGATCTTGTCCCGCAGCAGCGAGGGACTCTACCTGCTGCAGCGGGTGCGGGACGAGGCGCACCGGTTCGCGATCACCTACCACCGGGCCAAGCGGGGCAAGGCCGTGACCACCTCGGCGCTCGACTCCGTGCCCGGCCTCGGCCCGGCCCGGCGGGCGGCGCTGCTGAAGAGGTTCGGGTCGGTGAAGGCGATCTCGGCGGCGTCGCCGGGCGAGATCGCCTCGGTGCCGGGAATCGGGCCGCGGCTGGCAGAGACGATCGCCGGGGCGCTACAGGGTCATCCGGGGAGAACGGCTCATGACTGAGGCGAACACCGAACGCGCCGGGCGCTCCGTGCCCGACATCGTGATCATCACCGGCATGTCCGGCGCGGGACGGTCCACCGCGGCCAAGTCGCTGGAGGACCTCGGCTGGTTCGTGGTGGACAACCTGCCCCCGGCGCTGCTGCCCACCATGCTCGACCTCGCGGACCGGGCGTCGCTGGCCGGCATCGCGGCGGTTGTCGACGTCCGCTCGCGCGCGTTCAGCACCGACCTGAAGACGGCGATCTCCTCGCTCGGCGCGCGCGGCGTCGCCCCGCAGGTGGTGTTCCTCGAGGCGTCCGACGAGGCCCTGGTGCGCCGGTTCGAGAACGTGCGCCGCCCGCACCCGATGCAGGGCGCCGGCACGATCACCGACGGGATCGCGGCCGAGCGCGAGCTGCTGCGCGCGGTGCGCGGCGACTCCGACATCGTGCTCGACACCTCGTCGCTGAACGTGCACGAGCTGCGCGCCCGGATGCACGCCTGCTTCGGCGGCGACTCGGTGACCGGGCTGCGGCTGAACATCGTCTCGTTCGGCTACAAGTACGGGCTGCCGGTGGACGCGGACCTGGTCGCCGACTGCCGGTTCCTGCCCAACCCGCACTGGGTGCCGTCGCTGCGGTCGCTGACCGGCCTGGACGCCGCGGTGCGCGACTACGTGCTCGGCCAGCCGGCTGCCGGGGCGTTCCTCGACTCGTACCTGAAGGTGCTCGAGGTGTCGCTGCCCGGCTTCGAGCGGGAGGGCAAGCGGTACGTGACGCTCGCGGTCGGCTGCACGGGCGGCAAGCACCGCTCGGTGGCGATCGCCGAGCAGATCGCCGCCCGCCTGGGCGGCCGCGACGTGACCGTGTCGCACCGGGACCTGGGACGGGAGTGAGCCGTTGTCGCTGAAGGTCGTCGCCCTCGGCGGCGGGCACGGGCTCGCGGCCTCGCTGGCGGCGCTACGGAGGGTTACCGACGACGTGACGGCCATCGTCACCGTCGCGGACGACGGCGGGTCCTCCGGGCGGCTGCGCCGCGAGTTCGGCGTGCTGCCGCCGGGCGACCTGCGGAAGGCGCTCGCCGCGCTGTGCGGTGACGACGACTGGGGGAGGACGTGGTCCCGCGTCGTCCAGCACCGGTTCGGCGGCTCCGGCGACCTGGGCGGGCACTCGGTCGGAAACATCCTGATCGCCGCGCTGTGGGACCTGCTCGGCGATCCCGTCGCGGGGCTTGACTGGGTGGCCCGGCTGCTGCGGGTGACCGGCCGGGTGCTGCCGATGGCGGCGGTGCCGCTGGACATCGTCGCCGTCGTCGAAGGGGCGGACCCGGCACGGCCCCATGAGGTGACCGAGGTGCGCGGACAGGCCTCGGTCGCGGTGACGCCGGGGCGCGTCCGGTCCATCTCGCTTGTCCCGGTGGATCCGCCGGCGGTCCCGGAGGCGGTCGCCGCGGTGCTGTCCGCCGACTGGGTGGTGTTCGGGCCCGGGTCGTGGTTCACCAGCGTGCTGCCGCACCTGCTCGTGCCGTCGCTGTCCGCGGCCCTGGCGGCGACGCCGGCCCGCCGTCTGGTCGCCCTGAACCTGGTGCCGCAGCCAGGGGAGACCGAGGGATTCTCCCCGCACAGGCATCTGGAAGTCCTCGCCGACCACGCGCCATCATTGTCGTTCGACGTGGTGCTGGCCGACCGCTGCGCCGTGGCCGGGGCGGAGGACGAGCTGGAGAAGGCGGCGGGACTGCTGCGCGCGTCCCTGGTGCTGTCCGACGTGGCCGCGGCGGACGGCGCCAGGCACGACCCGGTGCGGCTGGCCGCGGCGTACCGCCAGGTCTTCGGGGGGCAGGGGGCCAGGGGGGTCCGGGGGGACGGGCAGTCCCCCCGAGCGGGGGGTCACCGGGGGGCCGGCCCCCGGGGACAGTAGAGATGGGGATGGTCTCGCTATGGCGATGACGGGCGTGGTGAAGGACGAGCTCAGCCGCGTGCCGGTGGTGAAGCCGTGCTGCCGGAAGACGGAGGTGTCCGCGCTGCTGCGGTTCGCGGGCGGGCTGACCCTGACCGCGGGACGGATCGTGATCGAGGCCGAGCTGGACACCGCGGCGGTGGCCAGGCGGCTGCGCGCGGGCATCGCCGAGGTGTTCGGCCACACGTCCGAGCTGCTCGTGCTCGCCCCGGGCGGGCTGCGCAAGGGCAGCAGGTACGTCGTCCGGGTCAGCCGGGGCGGGGACAGCCTGGCCCGGCAGGCGGGGCTGCTGGACAGCTTCGGGCGGCCGGTGCGCGGGCTGCCGCGCCGGGTGGTGTCGGGCGGCATCTGCGACTGCGAGGCGGCCTGGCGCGGCGCGTTCCTGGTGCACGGATCGCTGACCGAGCCCGGCCGGTCAATGGCGCTGGAGATCACCTGCCCGGGCTCGGAGGCCGCGCTGGCGCTGGTGGGAGCCGCGCGGCGGCTGAAGATCGCCGCCAAGGCCCGGGAAGCCCGGGGCGTGGACCGGGTGGTGATCCGGGACGGGGAGGCGATCTCCGCGATGCTGACCCGGCTGGGGGCGCATGACAGCGTGCTGGCATGGGAGGAGCGGCGGATGCGCCGCGAGGTCCGGGCCACGGCCAACCGGCTGGCCAACTTCGACGACGCGAACCTGCGCCGGTCCGCCCGCGCCGCCGTCGCGGCCGGCGCCCGGGTGGAGCGCGCCCTGGAGATCCTCGGCCCGGACGCCCCGGAACACCTGGCCATGGCCGGCCGGCTGCGCGTGGCGCACCGGCAGGCGTCACTGGAAGAGCTGGGGCAGCTCGCCGACCCGCCGCTGACCAAGGACGCCATCGCCGGCCGCATCCGCCGCCTGCTGGCGATGGCCGACCGCCGGGCCCGGGACCTCGGCCTGCCGGGCACGGAAGCCTGCCTGACGGCCGACATGCTGCCCTAGGTTCCGCCGCCGCCGCCGGGCGGCGGCGGATACTGGGATGGTGCGATACCTGAACATCGACACCGCCACACCGATCTCCAAGATCGGGCTGGGCACCTGGCAGTTCGGGTCCAGCGAATGGGGATACGGCAGGCCGTACGCCGAGCGGGAGGCGCGGGCCATCGTGCGCCGCGCGATCGAGCTGGGCGTGACCCTCTTCGACACCGCCGAGATCTACGGGTTCGGGCGCAGCGAGCGGATCCTCGGCCAGGCGATCGGCGGGCACCGCGACGAGATCTTCCTGGCGACGAAGGTCTTCCCGCTCGCGCCGCTGCCCCCGGTCGTGGAGCAGCGGGCCGTCGCCAGCGCGAGACGCCTTGGCGTCAGCCGGCTCGACCTCTATCAGGTGCACCAGCCGAATCCCTTCGTCAAGGACTCCGTCATCATGCGCGGCATGCGGTCGTTGCAGCGGATCGGCCTGGTCGGCGAGGTGGGCGTGAGCAACTACCCGCTGGACCGGTGGAAGGCGGCCGAGGACGCGCTCGGCGGCCGGGTGCTGAGCAACCAGGTCCGCTACAGCCTGGTGGCGGACCGGCCGGCGGATGACCTGATCCCGTACGCCGAGCGCGGCGGCCGGGTGGTGATCGCGCACAGCCCGCTGGCCCGGGGGTTCCTGTCCGGCCGGTACGACGCGTCGAACAGGCCGAAGAACCCGGTCCGCGCGGGAAGCGCGCTGTTCCTGCCGGTCAACCTGGAGCGGGCCGGCGGCCTGTTCCGGGTGCTGCGCGAGGTCGCCGACGCGCACGAGGTCACTCCCGCGCAGACAGCGCTCGCGTGGGCCATCAGGAGCCCGGCCGTCGCGGCGATCCCCGGCGCGTCCAGCGTCGCGCAGCTGGAGAGCAACGTCGCCGCGGCCGAGATCGACCTGACCGACGACGAGTGGCGGGCGCTGCGGGACGCCGCGGCCCGGTTCCGGCCGGTAACCGGGCCCGCCGCGCTGCCCAGGCTGCTCCGCGCCCGGCTCAGCCGCTGACGTAGCGCCCGCGCCCGGCGCAGCCGGAGAGTACCGCGGCCAGCCGGAAGCGCGCGGAGCACCAGGCCCGCGGGCCGGCCGTCGGCGGGAGTCGCCGCCCGCGGGAGTCGCCGTCGGCGGGCCGGCTGTCCGCGGGAGTCGCCGTCGGCGGGATTCGCCGTCGGCGGCCGCCCGGCACGGCGGCCCCGGCCTGCCGCGGCGCGCGATTGAAACCGTAACGATGTTGAAGATGTAACGCCCGGCGCCGGCTTCCGCGATGACGGGGAACCGCAAGCTCCGAATCCGTTGCGAAGGCGAGGATTGCCGCGGCCAGGGAAAGAGCGGAGACCGTGGTCAGGCCCGTGCCCAGGCTCGCCGAGCTGGCCAGGAACCCGATCGCGGGCGGCCCGAGCAGGAAGCCGGCGTAGCCGAGCGTGGAGGCGAGCGCGACGCCGTTCGGCCCGGCGAGCAGGCCCGCGCGCGTCATGGCGGCCGGGAACATGTTGGCCACGCCGAGCCCGGTCAGCGCGAAGCCGGCCAGCGCGACGGCGATCGCGGGCGCCAGCGCGGCGCCGAGCATCCCCGCGCACGCGGTGAGCCCGCCGCCCGCGAGCACCCACGTCTGCCCGAGATGGGCGAGCAGCCAGCTTCCGGCCAGCCGTCCGCAGGCCTCGGCCAGCGCGAACGCCGCGTAGCCCGCGGCGGCCAGCCCGGGGTCCGCGCCCAGGTCCTGCCGCAGGTGCAGCGCTCCCCAGTCGCCGATCGCCCCCTCGCCGTAGGCCGAGCACATCGCGATCAGCCCGAACAGCAGCACCGCCCGCCATGCGGCCGCGCGCGCGTGCCCGCGCGCGCCAGGCGGGTTCCCGCTGCCGCGTGCCCGCGCCGCGCCGCCGCCCGCCCCCGTCCCGGCCGGGGGAACCGGGTGCGCCAGCAGCGTCCGCCCGCAGGCCGCCGTGACGGCGAGGCCGCCCAGCGCCACCAGCCCCAGGTGCGGCAGCGGCGCCAGGTGCGGCGCGAGCAGGCCGCCGAGGCTCGCCCCGGCGAGCCCGCCGAGGCTCCACGCCGCGTGGAAGGAGGGCATCACCGGGCGGCGCAGGCGGGCGACCAGGTCGACGGCCAGGCTGTTCATCGAGACGTTCATGGCCCCGTACCCGACGCCGAACGCCACGAGCGCCAGCCCCAGCCACAGCGCCGACCGGGCCAGCGGCGGCAGCAGCAGGGCGGCGGACAGCGCCGCCCCGGCCGCCACGACCACCCGGTTGCTGCCGAGCCGGCGGCAGAGCGCGCCGGAGATCGTCATGGTGGCGACGGCCCCGCCAGACGCGCCGAGCAGGGCCAGCCCCAGGGCGGCCGGCGACGCGTGCGTCGCCTCCTTGACCGCCGGGATCCGCACCGCCCAGCTGGCGAAGATAAACCCATCGACAGCGAAGAATGCAGTGGTGGCGGCACGGACGCGGGTCATATGGTGACTCACGGTGCCCGGGAGCGCTATTTTGTTTAGCGGCTGCACAAAGTCAGGATAAGGGGGAGGACCGGGATGCGGACAACAGGCTGGGGATGACGGTCTCTGCTGTCGCCAGGCAGGGGTATCACCATGGCTGAGCGTGGCAGCGGACTGCTCGGTGCCGCGCTCACGCTGATCCACACCGGGCGGGCGCCCACCCGGTCCGCGCTCACCGCGGCCCTGGGCGTCACCCGGGCCACGGCCGGCGCCGTCATAGCCGACCTCCGCGACCTGGGGCTGATCCAGGTGGGCGCGGGCAGTCGCGGCGGCGCCCAGGGCCGCCCGTCGCACCGCCTGGTGATCGATCCGGAGGGGCCAGTGGCGCTCGCGGGGCAGGTCCACCCGGACGGCTTCGCGGTCGCGCTGGTCGGCCTCGGCGGACAGGTGGTGGCGCGGACGAGCTGGGCGGCGCCCGTCCCGGACGACCCGGCGCATGCGCTCGCCCCGGTCGCCGGGGCGGCGGCGGAACTGCTGCGGCGCTCGGGCCGCCGGTGCGTGGGCGCGGCCTGCGCCGTGCCGAGCGCCGTCACCGAGCCCGAGGGCGCGGCGGTCAGCCCGCTCTACGTGGGCTGGCCGACCGGGGCGAAGATCCGGGACACCTTCGCGGGCCTGCTGGCCGACCGCCAGATCAGCGTGCCGTCCCGGGTGGTCAACGACGTCAACGCGGTCGCGCTGGCCGAGCACCGGCACGGGGCGGGCCGCAACGCCGAGTACCTGCTGGTCGTCTCCGCCGAGCACCGCGGCGTCGGCGGCGCGCTGGTGCTGCACGGCGCGCTGTACACCGGCAGCAGCGGGCTGAGCATGGAGGCCGGCCACGTGAGCGTGGACCCCGGCGGGCGGCCCTGCCCCTGCGGCAACCGGGGCTGCCTCAACGTGGAGACGGACGCCGCGCGCTTCATGGCGGCGGCGGGGCGGGTCCCGCGGCCGGACAGCCCCGTGCTGGACCAGGCCACGGCCATCCTCAGCGCCGAGCACCGGTCCGACCCGCGGGTCGCCGAGGCCGTCGCCCTCCTCGTCCAGCGGCTCGGGCTGGGGCTGGCCGGCCTGATCAACGTGGTGAACCCGGACCGGGTGCTGCTCGGCGGCCTGCACAAGTACCTGCTCCAGGCCGCCCCCGGCCAGCTGCGCGAGACCGTCGCGCTGCGCAGCCCGTGGGGCCGCGGCGCCGCCGTCCCGATCCACCCGTGCGCCCTGGACCACGGCGGCCTGATCGGCGCCGCCGAACTCGCCTGGCAGCCCGTCCTCGACAACCCCGGCCTCCTCGCGCGGTAACCGCGGGCGGCCTGGCGGCGGAGGAGCCCGGCTGCCGGGCCGGACGGGGGCGCCGCTTGACACCTAGTAATCCGAGGCATAGCTTTGCTTGGCATGAACAGGGAGCGGCTGAAGGGCCACCTGGATCTCCTGCTGCTGTCCGTCCTGGCGGCGGGGCCGGCTCACGGGTACGCGATCATCACGGCGCTGCGCGCGCGCAGCGGGGGCGCGTTCGACCTGCCGGAGGGCACCGTCTACCCGGCGCTGCACCGGCTTGAGGACGCGGGCCTGCTGGCCAGCTCGTGGGCGGAGGCGGACGGGCGCAGGCGCCGCGTCTACGCGCTGACCGGCAAGGGCGAGGCCGCGCTCGCGGCCGAGCGGACCGAGTGGAAGCGGTTCGCCGGCGGCGTGCAGGCGGTGCTGGGGTGGTCGGCGTGACCGGGGACCTGATCGCCCGGCACCTGGCGCGGCTGCGGGCCGGCCTGCGCACCCCGCCGGAGCGGAGCGGGCATATCCTCGCGGCGGCGATAGCGGCCTTCGGCCAGGCCCGCGTGGTCGTGCGCGCGCACCGGCGGCCGGCGAGCCTTGCCCTCGCCGAGGCCGGCATGGCCGCGATGCGGCTGGCCGCCAGCTACCTGCTGGCGGCGTCCGGGGCCGGGCTGTCCGTGCTCGTCCTCCGGGAAGCGGTGGTGCACGCCGTCGCCCTGCCCGGCATGGCGGTCGTCTCCGCGGGCCTCGGCTACTCACGCACGATCAGCGTGCTCGCGGCCGCGGCGATCGCCGGCCTGGCGCTGCCCGGCGGATACCGGGCAGCGGAGCGCCGGCGGCCCCGGGGCGCCCGCCGGCCGGGCGGCGTGGGCTCAGGGGCGCTGCTCGGCGGTTATTTCCCGCTGGCGGCGGTCCTCTGCATGCTCGTCGTCGTGCTGCTCGTGATGCCGCTGCTGGGCGCCGTCCGGTTTCCCGGTGAGTCCTTCACATCGGCCCCCGGCGTGCCATTCGCGGCGGTTTCCGGTGCCGCGGCGGTGGCCATCGGCCATGCCGCCCAGATGGCGCGGATACTCCTTCGTCAACGTGATACCGGGAAGAGGGTTCCTCATGCGGGATGACCGGCAGGATCTCATCGAGGCGTACCTGGGCGAACTGCGGGCGAAGCTGCGGACCCCGGACGCGGAGCTTGTCCTCGCCGAGGCGGAGGACCATCTGCGGGAATCGGCCGCGGCGGGGCTCGCGATCGGGATGAGCGAGCGGGAAGCGCAGGAGGCGGCGATCTCGGCGTTCGGGCCGGTGCGGGCCGTGGTGCGGGCGCACGCCTTCCGTGGCGTCCGGGCGGGGGCCGGCCTGATGCTGGCGGCCCTCAAGCTCGGCTGGACCGGGATGTTCGCCGTCGCCGCGAGCGGGTTCGTCGCGCTGGCGATGAACCGTCTGTTCGGGCGGAGCTTCGTCGGCGGGGCGGCCGCCGGGACCAGGTTCGCGCCCGCGCAGTGCCAGCACTGGCTGTCGATCTGGCACGGCGCGCACAGCTGCGCCCAGGCTGCGATGCTCGAGTCGAGCAGCGACGCGGTGTCGCTGCGGGTGGTCGGCGGCGGCATCGGCGGGCTGGCCCTGCTGGGCGTGTACCTGCTGGCGCTGCTGTACTGGCGGCCCGGCGTCCGCCAGGTCCTGCCCCGGGGGTTCTTCCCGCTGGCCGCGGCGGCCGTCTTCGCGGCCGGCGCGCTCGCGCTCGCGGTGTGCGCCTTCACCGGCGGCCCGCTCGGCGCGCCGGCCGGCCCCGGCGCCTACCTGAGCGGCGCCTTGACGGCGGCCGCCGGCGCGGCCGGCTATGCCGCGCGGGCCCGGCGCCTGCTGCGCCCCGCGCGCTCCTGACGCGGAACGGCAGGCCGCGCCGGCGGACGCGGGCGCAGCGGTCGCTGCCTCCATCGGCGCTTCACAACCCGCACACAGCGGCTCCTCGCCGCCGCGCTACACAGAAGGCTCCGTACGCGCGGAAGGCGGGTGTCGTCATGGCGTGGGTGGCTCTTGTCGCCGCCGGCTTGTTCGAGACGGCCTTCGCCGTGCTCCTGAAGCTCAGCGACGGGCTGTCACGGCCATGGCCGACGGCCGGGTTCGCGGTCTCGGCGCTGCTCAGCTTCGGCCTGCTAACGGTCGCGCTGCGTGAGCTGGAGGTCGGGCCCGCCTACGCGGTCTGGACCGGGATCGGCGCCGCGGGGGCGGCCACCGTCGGGATGATCTGGCTCGGCGACTCGGTATCGGCCGCGAAGCTCGTGTCGATCGGCCTCGTGCTCGCCGGGGTCGTCGGCCTCAACCTGTCCGGCGTGACCCCGTGACGGAGCCTGTCCGGCGTGACCCCGTGACGGCCGCCGCCCTGGGGGCCGCCGGTCCCCGGCCCGGCGGGTCCGCCGGGCCCGGATCCGGCGGGCGGCTTCGATGAGGGCGCTGATGATGACCGCGGCGCCGGCCGCCATGAGGAAGCCGGCCCAGGGCGCGTCCGCGAACGCCTTGCCGCCGAGGCGGCCGATGAAGAACGCGTACAGGGCCCAGATGACGGCCGCGGCGGCGGTCCCGGCGGCGAACCGCCCGCGCGGATAGCCGGTGAGCCCGCAGGTGAGGGTGACAGCG
This sequence comes from Trebonia sp., assembly GCA_035294225.1. GTDB lineage: Bacteria > Actinomycetota > Actinomycetes > Streptosporangiales > Streptosporangiaceae > Trebonia. Next base: position 4,028 of record DATGLH010000156.1, on the reverse strand, counting down.
GTGCGGCCGCCGGGAATGAAGCGGCAGACGATGATGAGCTGCGTCCCGAATCGCCGCAGCGACCTTTCCGCCCATGCCCGGGCCGCCTGCCCCCTCGGCGTGGAGAAGAACCGGCGCCGCGCCGCGGGCCCGAACCGGCGGCCGATGAGATACGACAGGTTGTCACCGAGGAAGGCGCCGGCGGCGGCAGCGGCTACCAGCAGCGCGATGCGCGGGTCCGTGCTTCCCGCGGTCGCGACGCCCAGGGCGATCACAGCGGTCTCGCTGGGCAGGACCGGGAAGACCGCGTCCAGCGCGGGGATGATGACGGCGATGAGATACGAGAGCACCGAGTCCACGCGGAGGCTGGCGAGAGCGCCCATCAGTGCATGCCTCCTGTTCCCGGATGGCTCGTCATTTCCTGACCGGGCGGCGCGGTGACGCGCCGGCGCGGCGAGAGCGCGCGGGACGGCGCGAGGCGGCGCGGCCAGGGCGGCCGTGGCGGAACAGCCGGACGCAGACGACCAGCACCCCGATGCCGAAGGCGATCCACGGTGCCGCCACGATCAGGTCGCTTCCGCTCATCCGCGCTGTCCTATGCTGCCGCTGCCGTCCGGTGTCACCCGCAGTCAGTACACCCGGTGAGAATGCCTGCCCGGTGGAGATGTCATGGTGACGGTATGGAGGCTCGGAAAGGCGGGTGAACGGCGCGATGGCCGCGACAGTGCTGGTGGTAGAGGACGAGCGGAAGCTGCGGGATTTCATCAGGTCCTACCTGGAGAGGGCCGGGTTCACCGTGCTGTCCACCGGGTCCGGGGCCGAGGCGATCACGATGGCGGCCTCCGCCGCCCCGGACCTGGTGGTCCTCGACCTCGGGCTGCCGGACGTGCCGGGCGAGACGGTCGCCCGCGAGCTTCGCGCCACGGCGGCGACGCGCATCCTGATGCTGACCGCGAAGGCCGGCGAGGAAGACCGGGTCCGCGGGCTGGAACTCGGCGCCGACGATTACGTCACCAAGCCGTTCAGCCCCAGGGAGCTGGTCTTGCGGGTGCAGGCGATCCTGCGCCGGGGCGGCGCGGCCGACGCCCGGGAAGCCGTCAGTTACGGCGGGGGCGAGCTGGTCATCGACGAGCCGCGGCGCACCGTGACGGTCCGCGGCACCCCCGCCGACCTCACCCCGACCGAGTGGGGTGTCCTGGTCGCGCTGGCGACGGTCCCGGGCCGGGTGTACTCGCGGTTCGAGCTGATCAACCGGGTACGCGGATACGAGTTCGAGGGCTATGAGCGCACCATCGACTCGCATGTGAAGAACCTGCGCCGCAAGGTCGAGGCCGATCCGGGCAGCCCGCGCATCATCCAGACCGTCCTGGGCGGCGGTTACCGGCTGGGCCTGGCCCGCGATGACTGACGTCCGCCCGCGGCGGGGCGCCTCCGCCGCGGCCCGGGGCGACACGCTCAGGCTGCGGCTCGCGCTGGCGTTCCTGGGCGTGGCGCTCACGGCGATCGCGCTGCTCGCCGGGCTCGTCGCCGTCTTCGCCGCCGCGGACGTGTCGTCCCTGGCCGACCGGCAGCGGGAGGATCTCGCCAGCGCGATCTCCGTGACCGCGGGCGCGGCGTGGGACCGAGGGGGCAACTGGGCCTCCGCCGACCTGTCCCCGGTCTTCGGCCTGGCGCAGCGCGCCGGCGTGGAGCTCCAGATACGCGATGCCGCCGGCCGCACCGTGGCGGCCACGCCCGCTTACGCCGCCGCGACGGGGCCTCGGGCCAGCGCGGCCGTGGTGGTCCGGGGTCAGCGCCGTGGCGTGGCCCTGGTCCGGTTCACCGGATCGGGGATCGGCGGCGCCGACAGTGCCCTGCGGGCCGCGCTGCTGCGGGCCATCGCCGGGGCGGCCGGCCTGGCGGCGCTGGTGGCCCTGCTGGCCGGCCTCGCCGTGGCGCGGCGGATCACCCGCCCGATCGCCCGGCTCATCGCGGTGACCAGGGCCATGGCCGGCGGTGACCGCGCCTCACGGGCCGGTGATGTGCGGGCGCCCGGGGAACTGCGCGACCTGGCGGCGGCCTTCGACCAGATGGCCGACGCGCTGGACCGGGAAGACCAGATCCGCCGCGACATGGTGGCCGATGTCGCGCATGAGCTGCGCACGCCGGTCGCGGTGCTCCAGGCCGCCCACGAGGCCCTGCTCGACGGGGTCGCCGAGCCCACCGCCGGCGAGCTTTCCTCGCTGCGCGATGAGGTGCTGCGCCTTGCGCGGATGGTGGACGACTTGCAGACACTGGCCGCCGCCGACGCCGCCGCCCTGCACCTGGCGCGGCAGCGCTGCGATCTGGCGGCCATCGCCGACGCCGCGGCCGGCAGCCTCGCCCGCAGGTTCGAGGCGGCCGGCATCGAGCTGGTCCGGCGGCTGTCCGGCGCTCCGGTCCTCGCCGACCCGCGCTGGCTGCATCAGGTGGTCACCAACCTGCTCACCAACGCGCTCAAGTTCACCCCCTCCGGCGGCCGGGTCACCGTCCGCACCGGGCAGAACGGAACAGATGCCGTGCTTGACGTGTCGGATACCGGGGCCGGCATCCCGGCCGCCGACCTGCCGCGCATCTTCGACCGGTTCTGGCGGGGACGGGACGCCGCGCAGACCTCCGGCAGCGGCATCGGCCTCGCGATCGCCGCTGAGATCGCCCGGGCGCACGGCGGCCGGCTGACCGCGGAGAGCACCGAAGGCCGGGGCACCACGATGACGCTCACCCTGCCTGCCGCGTGACGCGCCGGACGCACCCCGCGCAGTACCGGGTCTCCGGTTCCGCCAGCAGGGCGGCCGTCGGGATCGGCGCGGAGCATTGCTCGCACCGGCCGTACCTGCCATCGGAGAGCCGCGCCAGGGCTTCCTCGGTGTCGAACAGGGCACGCCGGGCGGCGGTGGCCTCCCGCAGCAGCCGCCGGACCTGCCGGGTACCGCCCGGGCCGCGGCCGCCGCCGGAACGCTCCGCGGCGTCGTGGTAAGCCAGGGATAGCTCGGTGACAGCGGTCAGCCGCTGCCGCCAGCGTGCCTCGAGCAAGCCGCGCCATGCGGGGCTGGGCCCGGCGGCATGGCCGGCCGGCGCCAGGACTATCGAACTGCTCATGAACCCCATGCAAGCCTTCCCGGCTGGAAGGCGGATGTGCCGCCTGTGGCGGTCAGATGGAGAGCGCGGTGCCCGGGTTCCACATCGTCTCCACCCGGGCGGCACCGCGATTGCAGACCGCCCGGGTTCCCTGTGGACGGCAAGGTCGCCGACACGGGCAGGAGGCAGGAGCGGTGACGGTTCCCGTCTGGGCGTGGGCGGCGTTCGCCGGGTTCGTGGCCGCCGTGCTGGCACTGGACCTGCTGGTGCTGCACCGCCGGGCCCGCGAGGTGCCGCTGAGGGAAGCCGGCGCCTGGAGCGCCGTCTGGGTGGCGGCGGCCCTGGGCTTCGGCGGCCTGCTGTGGGCCTGGCAGGGCGGCGCCACCGCCCAGGCTTATCTGGCCGGATACCTGGTCGAGAAGAGCCTGTCGCTGGACAACGTGTTCGTCTTCGCCGTCATCTTCTCCGCGTTCGCGATCCCGCTGCGCTACCAGCATCGCGTGCTCATGCTCGGGATCATCGGCGCCCTGCTCATGCGGGCCGCGTTCATCCTGGCGGGCGCCGCGCTCCTGGACGGCGTCCACCAGGTCAGCTACCTGTTCGGCGCCGTGCTGCTCTACGCCGCGGTCACGATGGCTCGCGGCGGAAGCCGCCGCGAGCCGGGTGACGGGCGGGTACTGCGCGCCCTGACGCGCGTCCTGCCCGCCGCCGGCCGGCTGCACGGCCAGCGGTTCCTGGTCCGCCAGGACGGCCGCCTGCTGGCAACCCCGCTGCTGGTGGCGCTGATCGCGGTCGAGGCCGCCGACGTGACCTTCGCCATCGACTCGATCCCCGCGGTGCTCGCCATCACGACCGACACGTTCGTGGTCTATACCTCTAACGTGTTCGCCCTGCTGGGCATGCGAGCGCTGTACTTCCTGCTGGCGGGGGCGGCCGCCCGGTTCCGCTACCTG
>DATGLH010000155.1:0-59794 GCA_035294225.1 Trebonia sp. | reverse complement strand
GGCGGGCGCCGGCGCCGGCCGGCAGCTTCAGGTGCCAGCCCTCGTCCGTCCCGCCGGTCCGCCGGCGCAGCGTGATCCTGTTCGCCGCGAGCCGTTCGTCCGGCGTGTCGAAGTAGGTGGCGGCCAGGCGGTATCGCGCGGGCTCGGCGGCGGTGATCTCCTCGTGCAGGACGTCCCGCAGGGCGCCGAAGTCCGGGCGCGTGAAGCCCTCATCGGCATCGAATTTCTGTTCGACTTCCAGGTGGTCCGCCACCATCGCCTCCAGCCTGTAGCCCGCGCGGCCTCCGCCTGCCTGGCCCGCTTGTGATCCCGGCCGGCGCTTACCGAGAAGGTTACGGACAGCCTAAGGCACGCGATACGACAAGTATCAATGCGGTGCCGTCTCCCGCGCGCCGGCGCCTCGGCGCCCTGGCGCTCCGGCGTGCCCGCGTTCCCGCGTGCCGGCGTGCCCGCGCGTGCCCGCGCGTTCTCGCGTGCCCGCGTGCCCGCGCGTTCTCGCGTGACCGCGTTCCCGCGTTCCCGCGTGCCGGCGCGTTCTCGCGTGCCCGCGTGCCGGCGTGCCGGGGTGCCGGCGTGCCTGCGCCTTGGCGCTCCGGCGTCGCGGCGGATGCGGGACAGCCGCGCCCGCCGAGGGCGGAGCCGGGCGTCCCAGTCGGCTTGCCCCGATTGCCCGGCCGCCGTCCCTGGCGCCCCGGGGTTCACAGCGGTCACGTTCGTCCCGGCCCGGGGGCGGATGGCGCACCATGGCCGACCGATAGAACCGAAAAATCATTCATCAAGAAAAATTTTTATGGTATAGCTATAAAAATCTTTCGCGATCATGGTCGGCGGGGCAGGGAAGAGCCCGCGCGCGCCGTGCGTGCCGCGAGCGGCGGCTCCGAGCGGCGCCGTGCGTGCCGCGAGCGGCGGCGTGCGGGCCGGCGGCGTGCGGGCGGTGGGCTATGCTGCCGGACAGCAAGCCGGGACGCGAGCCAGCACACCGGGCCCGGGACCACACCGGCCCCGGACCACGGCGGCCCCGGATCACACCAGCCCCGGACCTCGGGACGAGGAGAGGCCAGCTATGAGAGCGGAGGTCGGCCTGGCCGACAGGCGCCCTGCCAGCGCGCAGCACGAAACCAGCGGCCGCGTGCTGCTGACCGTCGGCGCGGCGGTGGCCGCGGCGGCCGCGGTCGCGTACCTCGCGGCGCTCGCCTCGCACCCCGTCGCGGCCGTGCTGAAGGGCTTTGACCTCCAGGTTTACCTGGACGGCGGGCAGCAGGCGCTGCACCATCCGGGCAACCTGTACAGCTGGCACTACGAGAACCACCCGGGCATTCAGTTCACCTACACCCCGTTCGCGGCGCTGCTGTTCGCGGCCGGGTCGCTGCTGCCGTTCCGGGCGCTGATGGGCCTGGCCGCCCTGGCGAGCACGGCCGCGCTGGCGGCGACGGCCTGGATCGCGTTCCGCGAGCTCGGCTGGCGGGGCACGGCGCGGGCCGGGGCGACGCTGCTGCTGACCGGCCTGGCGTTCTGGACCGAGCCGGTTCAGCGCGCGCTTTACCTCGGCCAGGTCGAGCTGGTGCTGATGGCGCTCATCGTCTGGGACCTGTGCCAGCCTGACCGCCGCGGCTGGAAGGGCGCGGCGACTGGCGTGGCGGCCGGCATCAAGCTCGTGCCGCTGCTGTTCATCGCGTACCTGGTGATCACCCGCAGGTTCCGGCAGGCGGCGGTGGCCGCCGGGGCGTTCATCGCCACCGTGGTCATAGGGTTCGCCGTGCTCCCGGGCCCGTCCAGAACCTGGTGGATCGACGGCGACTTCTTCCAGGCCGGGCGGACCGGTTTCGTCGGCGACCAGCAGAACCAGTCGCTGCGCGGCCTGCTGACCAGGCTCGTCGGAAGCGTGAACGGGTCGATGCCGGCCTGGCTCCTCGCGGCGGTGATCGCCGGGGTGCTCGGGCTTGCCGCCGCGGTCATCCTGCACAATTCCGGGCGGACGTTCGCGGGCCTGCTGGCGTGCGCGCTGACCGCGCTGCTCGTCTCGCCGATCAGCTGGGACCACCACTGGGTGTGGATCGCGCCCGGGCTCGCGCTGATCGCCGACGCCGGGGCGCGCGCCGGGAGCGCCGCCGCGCGGACGGCGTGGTACGCGCTCGCCGGCGCGGTGCTCGTCGTCTACGGCGCCTGGCCGGACTTCTGGTCCCGCACGGCAGGGCTGCTGCAGGGCGGGCTGATCAACTACGCTCCCGCCAGCTCGTTCGCCCACGGTGACAACCCGGCCTACGCCGAGTACCACTGGCACGGGCTCCAGCTCATCGCGGGAAACCTGTACCTCCTGGCGGGCGCCGGGCTGTTCGTGGTGACGTGCGTGGCCGCGGCCCGGCTGGCCCGCGGGCACGGCGGCGTCCCGCGGCTGCTCCGCGCCCCCGCCTGACCGTGCGGCCGCGCCCCCGCCTGACCGTGCGGCCGCCCGCCCGCGCCGCGCCGGCGCCCGCCCGCGCGCCCGGGTACGCCCCGTGCCCGCGGACAAGGGGGAAACCGTCCGCTTGGTGTCCCGCCCAACATCGCCCGGCACCGCGGCCGGCCCCGGCCGGCGGCGTGGCCCAGCCCGGATACCCGGGCGTACGATCGTAGTATGCCTCGTTTCCTGTCAAGGAGGTGTGCTCGATGAGCAAGCAGGTGCGGCTGACTGAGCCGCTGGTCAGGGTCAACGGCGAGCTGCGTCCGGCGACCTGGGACGAGGCGCTGGACCGGGCCGCAGCGGGGTTCGCCGAAGCCCGCCAGCGCGGCGCCACGAAGTCGTTCGGCATGTTCAGCTGCTCCAAGGCGACGAACGAGATGAACTACGCCGCGCAGAAGTTCGTCCGCGCCGTCATGGGCAGTAACAACATCGACAGCTGCAACCGCACTTGACACGCTCCTAGCGTCGTCGGTCTGGCGGCAGTATTCGGAGCGGGTGGCGGCACCAGCTCATACCGGGAGGCGGAAGACGCCGACCTGATCGTCATGTGGGGGTCGAACGCGCGCGAAGCGCACCCGATCTTCTTCCACCATGTGCTGAAGGGGATACGGAACGGCGCCCGGATGTACGCGGTGGACCCGCGGCGCACCTCGACCGCCCAGTGGGCCGACGCCTGGCTGGGCATCAACGTCGGCAGCGACATCTCGCTGGCGAACGCGATAGCCAACGAGATCATCCGGGCCGGCCTGGTCAACGAGACCTTCGTCAGCCGGGCGACCACGGGTTTCGAGGCGTACGCCAAGACCGTCAGCGCGTACCCGCTGGAGCGGGCCGAACGCGACACCGGCGTTCCCGCGGGCCTCATCAGGCAGCTCGCCCATGAGTACGCGGAAGCCGACCGGGCACAGATCTGCTGGACCCTGGGCATCACCGAGCACCACAACGCCGCCGACAACGTGTTCGCGCTCATCAACCTGGCGCTGCTCACCGGTCACGTGGGAAGGTACGGCTCCGGCCTGGTGCCGCTGCGAGGCCAGAACAACGTGCAGGGCGGCGGCGACATGGGGGCCATCCCCAACAAGCTGACCGGCTTCCAGGACATCGAGAAGGACCACGCCGCCCGCGAGAAGTTCGGGAAGGCCTACGGCGTCACGATCCATCCGGAAAAGGGCATGCACCTGTCCGAGATGTTCGAGGCCATGGAGCGCAAGGAGCTCACGGCCGCGTACATCGTCGGCGAGAACCCGGTGCGCTCGGAAGCCGACACGCACCGCACCCGCGAGCTGCTCCGGGGCCTTGAGCACCTCGTGGTCCAGGACATCTTCCTGACCGATACCGCCCAGCTCGCCGACGTCGTGCTCCCCGGCACGGCCTCCTGGTGCGAGTCCGAGGGCACCGTCACCAGCTCCGAGCGCCGTGTCCAGCGGGTCCGCAAGGCCCTGGAGCCGCCGCCGGGCGCGCGCGACGACATCGAGATCATCACCGAACTCGCCCGCCGCCTCGGCATGGACTGGGGCAACCCCACGCCCGAGGACCTGTGGAACGAGCTGCGCACCTTGTCCCCCATGCACGCGGGCATGAGCTACGCCAAGCTGGAGCGGCTCGGCGGCATCCAGTGGCCGTGCCCCGACGAGGAGTCCACGGGCACCTTGTTCCTGCACGCCCGCCTGTGGGAGACCGACCCGGCCAAGCGCGGCGCGCCTGCCCCGTTCCACCCGGTGGAGCAGGAGGACCCGCTCGACGAGCTGACACCGGAGTTCCCGATCCGGCTCACCACCGGCCGCCGCCTGGACTCCTTCAACACCGGTGCGCAGAGCGGCCACTACACCACGCCGCTGCGGCGCGGCGAGGCCATCAACCTCTCGCCCGAGGACGCGAAGAACCTCGGCCTCGCCGAGGGCGAGGTCGCGAAGGTCTCCTCCCGCCGCGGCTCGCTCACCGCCCCGGTGCACGTGGACGAGACGCTGCGGGAAGGGCTGGCCTTCATGACCTTGCACTTCCCCGAGCAGGTGGAGACCAACATCCTCACGCTGGACGCCTGGGACCCGAAGTCCGGCACGGCGGAGTTCAAGGCGACCGCCATCCGGGTCGACAAGCTGGACGGGCCCGCTGGCGAGCCGGAGCGGAAAGCGAGCACCGCGGAGGTGGTGAGCTAAGTGGACCTGCGGCTCGGGGCGACGGTGCCCGCGACCGAGGAGGAACGAGCCGCGATCGCGTCGGTCCTCGGCCCGCCGGAGAGCGGATGGGACGGCGGCCAGCGCCAGCCGCTGGACGGGCACGTCGCGTTCGGCGGTCACGCCGCCCGCTCGCGGCGGCACCTGCTGATCAACGTGCTGCACGCGGTGCAGGAGCAGATCGGCTGGATCAGCCCGGGCGCGCTCGACCACATCTGCGAGCGGCTCACCGTCCCGCCGGCCGAAGCGTACGGCGTCGCCTCGTTCTACGCCCTGTTCCGCACCGCGCCGTCGCCCGGCGCCGTCGTGCACGTCTGCGACGACATCGCCTGCCAGGTCAACGGGGCGGAGCAGCTGTGCGCGCAGCTGAGCCGCCGCTTCGGCAGGGAAGGCACCGAGTCGGCCTTCAACGGCGCGGGCGTCACCTGGCAGCGCAGCCCGTGCCTGGGGCAGTGCGATCGCGGGCCGGCCGCGTTCATCCAGCGCGCGGGGACGCGCCCGGCCCGGGTCGCGCTCGCGCCGGCGGACCCGGATCAGATCTGGCGGACGCTGACCGGCGAGGCCGCCGGCGTTCAGGCAGCCCCCCGGATCTCCTCGTCATCCCGGACGGTCTCGCTGCTTCGCCGCATCGGCCAGCTCGATCCGGCCTCGCTCGACTCCTACCGCGCGGCAGGGGGCTATGAGACGCTCCGCCGCGCCGTCTCCCTCGGCCCGCAGGGCGTGCTGCGCGAGGTCAGGGACGCCAAGCTGCTCGGCAGGGGCGGCGCCGCGTTCCCCGCCGCGGTCAAGTGGGAGGCGGTCGCCGCCAATCCGGTCCGCCCGCACTACGTGATCTGCAATGCCGACGAATCCGAGCCGGGCACCTTCAAAGACCGGGTGCTGATGGAGGAAGACCCGTACGCCCTCGTCGAGGCGCTCACCGTCATGGGCTACGCCTGCGCCGCCGAGCAGGGGTACATCTACATCCGCGGCGAGTACCCCCTGGCCGAGGCGCGCCTGGCGCACGCTGTCGGGCAGGCGCGCGACCGCGGCTTCCTCGGGCCGGACGTGATGGGCAAGGGGTTCGCCTTCGACATCGAGATCAGGCGGGGCGCCGGCGCGTACATCGCCGGCGAGGAGACCGCGCTGATCAACTCCCTGGAGGGCAAGCGCGCCGAGCCGCGGAACAAGCCGCCGTTCCCCGCGCAGTCCGGCCTGTTCGGCAAGCCGACCGCGGTCAACAACGTGGAGACGCTGCTGTCCGTGCTGGAGATCCTGCGGGTCGGCGGCCCCGCCTTCGCCGGGACCGGCACCGGGAACTCGACGGGGACCCGCCTGTTCTGCCTGTCCGGGTGCGTCGAGAACCCCGGGCTGTACGAGCATGAGTTCGGCGTCACTCTGCGCGAGGTGATCGACGGGGCGGGCGGGGTGCGCGGCGGGCGGCCGCTCCGGGCCGTGCTCCTCGGCGGGGCGGCCGGCGGCTTCGTCGGCCCGGACGCCCTCGACATGCCGCTCACGTTCGAGGCGGCGCGCGCCGCCGGCGCGACGCTCGGGTCCGGCGTGGTCCTGGTGCTCGACGACACGGTCGACATCGCCGCCCTGCTGCTGCGGATCACCCGGTTCTTCCGCGACGAGTCCTGCGGGCAGTGCGTGCCGTGCCGCGTCGGGACGGTGCGCCAGGAGGAGCTGCTGGCCCGGCTGGCCTCCGGCACCCCGCGCGGCGGCACCGCGGCCGAGCTGGCGCTGCTGGCGGACATCGGGTCGGTCACCCGCGACGCTTCGATCTGCGGGCTCGGGCAGACGGCGGTCTCCGCCGTCGAGTCGGCGGTCCGCCTCGGCCTGCTAGGGAGTTGATATGACCGCGGTGTTCCTCCAGACCCCCAGGCGGCTGGTCGACGTCACGATCGACGGCCAGCCGGTGCGCGTACCGGAGGGCGCGACCCTGCTCGAAGCGTGCCGCCGGCAGGGGATCGACACGCCGACGCTGTGCTACCTGGAGAACCTGACCCCGGTGAACGTCTGCCGGGTCTGCGTGGTGGAGGTGGAGGGCTCCCGGGCGCTGGTGCCCGCCTGCTCGCGCAAGGCGGAGCCGGGCATGACGGTGCGCACCGACTCCGAGCGCGTCCGCACCAGCCGCAAGATGGTCCTGGAGTTCCTGGCGTCGTCGGCGGACATCAGCCTGGCGTCGCCGGACGTCCGGCGGTGGCTGGCGGAGTACGGCGCCGACCCGGGACGGTACGGCCCGCCGGAGGCCGAGCACGCCGCGGGGGAGCGGGACGCGGCCCGGCCGGGCGAGCACCACGCGCCCGACGGCGCGAGCGCCGCGACCGTCCGCCAGCCCGTGAAGTACGACAACGAGAGCTACGTCCGCGACTACTCGCGCTGCATCCTGTGCTACAAGTGCGTGGAGGCGTGCGGCGAGGACGCGCAGAACACGTTCGCGATCGCGGTCGCCGGCCGCGGCTTCGACGCCCGCATCTCCACCGAGTACGACGTGAGCCTGCCCGGCTCGGCCTGCGTGTACTGCGGCAACTGCATCGGCGTCTGCCCGACCGGGGCGCTCATGCCCGTCAGCGAGTACATGATGCGGCAGTCGGGCACCTGGGACGAGGCGAGGCAGACCGTCACCACCACGATCTGCCCCTACTGCGGGGTCGGCTGCAACCTCGAACTGCACGTCCAGGACAACCAGATCGTCAAGGTGACCTCCCCGCTGGAAAGCGACGTCAGCCACGGCCACCTGTGCGTCAAGGGCCGGTTCGGCTTCGAGTTCGTCCAGCGCCGGGCCGGCGAACCGTAACCCGGCCGCAGCCCGGCCGCAGCCCGGCCGCAACCGGCTCATCCCGGGCGCCCCGTCCGCGCGTACACCACGCCGAGCCCGCGCCCGCCGGCCGGGGCCAGCGGCTGGAAGTGCGCGTTGAACCACGAGATCAGGCCGGGGGTCCACGGGATCCGGCGCGGGCTGTTCGGCGACAGCCACACATACCGCGCGCGGGCGAAGGTGGCCTGCCAGGCGGCCACCACGTCCGGCAGGGACGCCGCGCCGCCCTGCACGCTGACCCCGTTGCCGAGCACGAGGGTCATGGCCAGGGAGTCGATGACGTCGGGGCAGTCCGGCCCCGCCGCGGTGAACCGGTCGGCCGCGATGGCCAGCGAGGTCTCGTCGGTGACGACGCACGCCCCGGCCGGGATGAGCGCCTTGTCCGGGTAGATGTCCGTCGTATGCAGCCCGGTTACCTCGCGGGCCTGGAACACCGCCACCGCGAGGATCACGAGCCCGGCGGCGCCGATGAGGACGCGCCGCGCCGCCGCCTGGCCGGCCAGCCCGCTCGGCAGCGCCCCGGCCGCGCAGCCGGCCGCGATGGCCAGCCATGGCGCGACGAAGTCGGGATAGTGGTAGAAGAAGGCCGAGTAGCTGAGCACCGCGGCGGCCGTCACCGCGACCGTGGCCAGCGCGAACCACTCAAGCGGAGACGGGCGGCCGGTTTCCCACAGGTAGCCGATGACGAGGGCCGCGGCCGCGATCACGGCCACGTAGAACGGCAGCCATCCCGCGCTCGCGCTGGAGGTGGTCGCGGCGCTGCCGCTGGCGAACAGCGAGTGGACGCCGGCGTGCAGGCTGAAGCGGCCCCTGCCGTTGAGGAAGTCGATCAGCCCGGTGATGTGCGCCAGCCGCAGCGAGAGCGGCACCTGCGTGCCGGCCCGCTCCGCCTGGTCGAGCAGCGTGCTGCGCACGAAGGCCGCGGGCGCGGCCGCGAAGAACGGCAGCACGGGAACCGCGAACCCGGCGGTCACCCCCAGCGCGTAGCTGCCCGCCCGCCGCAGCCAGCCCCCCTGGGTGCCGGCCAGCAGGCATGTCAGCAGCAGCACGGCGGCGGGCAGGGCCGCCCAGTACTTGACCGCCCCGGCGACCCCGAACGCGACCCCTGCCCACAGCAGCCACCACGGCGACCTCAGCCGCCCCCGCCGGAAGGCCAGGCCCGTGCCGGCCAGCAGGCACAGGTTCATCCACGGTTCGAGCAGCAGCGTGTGCGCCGTGGTGATGTCGTCCGGGTAGACGGCGAGGAAACCGCACGTCACCACCGTGACGAGCACGCCGCGGTAGCGCACGAGGCTGCCCGCCAGCGGCACGCAGGCAGTGCTCGCCGCCGCGGTGAGCAGCCGGGCCGCGGCCATCGCGTGCGTGGCGGTGCTGACCTTCGCGAGCACGGCGACCGGGGCCATCAGCAGCAAGATCCCCGGCGGCTGGACGAACGCGAAGTCGCGGTAGGGGAGCGCCCCCTGGAGCAGCCGGACGGCCGCGCCGAGGTAGACCCCGTCGTCGTACTCGGTGACGCCGGTCAGGTAACCGGGCCTGGTCAGCGTGTAGAGGCGGATCGCCAGCGCGAGCGCGGTCGCGGCCAGCATCGCGACGCCCGCCGGGGTCAGCCAGTACGCGCGCAGCCGCGCCCAGGCCGTCCGGCCGTGGGACCCGGGTGACGGCGTGCGGCGCGCGGGCGGCCTGGCCCCGGCCTTCATCGCTCCGCCGCTCTCGCCGGGGGTACCGGCGTTACCGCTCACGGGCGGGATCCCACAGGCACGAGAACGCTCCGCACAACTCACCGGGCTGCGCGCACCGTGACCGGACGGCGGTTGCCGCCGCCGTCCGGCCGCGATCGCGCTTACTGAGCGTGGTTAACATACCACAGTAAGGCAGAGTGGTCGCTCGCGCATGATGCGGAGTAGGGTCGCGACCGTGGAAGATCTCGCCCAGAACGGGGCCGGGCGCGGCGAGGCAAGGCGCAGGATCCCGCGCACCGACCTGCTGCTCGCCGACCCCCGGCTCGCCGCCGCGACCCGCCGGCTGGGCCGCCCGCTGGTCAAGGCGGCCATCGCGCGCGCCCAGGACAGGGCACGGAACGAGGAGATCCCCCCGGAGCAGGTCGCGGACGCGGCCGTCGCCGAGCTCCCGCCGGCCGCCGCCACGCTGACCCCGGTGATCAACGCGACCGGGGTGGTCGTCCACACGAACCTGGGCCGCGCGCCGCTCAGCCCCGCCGCCGTGGCCGCCCTCGCGGCCGCGGCGGGAAACTGCGACGTGGAGTTCGACCTCGCGGCCGGCGCCCGGGCAGCCCAGCGCGGCAGGGGCGCCATCGCGGCTCTCAGGCGGGCGGTTCCCGGCGCGCAGGCCGTCGGCGTGGTGAACAACAACGCGGCCGCCCTGGTGCTGGCCGCCACGGCGCTCGCGGCGGACCGTGAGATCATCATCAGCCGCGGCGAGCTGATCGAGATCGGCGACCGGTTCCGCCTGCCCGACCTGCTCACCTCCACCGGCGCCCGGCTGCGCGAGGTCGGCACCACGAACCGCACGACGGTGGCCGACTACCGGGAGGCCATCGGCGCGCAGACCGCGTTCATCCTCAAGGTCCACCCGTCGAACTACCGCATCGAGGGCTTCACCGCGGGCGCCACCGTGGCCGAACTCGCCGCCCTCGACGCCGCCGTCCCCGTGGTGCACGACATCGGCTCGGGCCTGCTCGCCCCGCACCCGCTGCTGCCGGACGAGCCGGACGCGGCGACGTCGCTGCGCCAGGGCGCGAGCCTGGTCACCGCGAGCGGTGACAAGCTGCTCGGCGGCCCGCAGGCCGGGCTGCTCCTCGGCGACGCGGACCTGGTCCGCCGCCTGCTGCGGCACCCGCTGGCCCGCGCGCTCCGGGTGGACAAACTGACCCTGGCCGCGCTCGAAGCGACCCTCGCCGGTCCCCCGCCGCCCGTCGCCCGCGCGCTGGCCGCCGATCCCGCTTCCCTCTTCCGGCGCTCCGAACGGGCGGTCGCGGCTCTCGCCCGCCGCCGGGTCTCCGCCAGCGTGGTGGACGCCGAGGGCGCCGTCGGCGGCGGCGGCGCGCCCGGCGTCACCCTGCCCGGCGCCGCGGTGGCGCTGCCGGAAGCCCTCGCGGCGCCGCTGCGCTGGGGGGAGCCGGTGCGGCGCGGCGAGGTGCCCGCCGTCGTGGGCCGGGTGGAGCGGGGCAGGCTGCTGCTCGACCTGCGCTCGGTGGACCCCGACGACGACGAGCGCCTGGTGGCGGCCGTGCTCGCGGCGGCCGGCGCGTCCCGGCCGGCCGGAGAGGACGCCTGATGTACGTCGTCGCCACCGCGGGCCACGTCGACCACGGCAAGTCCACGCTGGTCCGCGCGCTGACCGGGATGGAGCCCGACCGCTGGGCGGAGGAGCGGCGCCGGGGCATGACGATCGACCTGGGCTATGCCTGGATGACGCTGCCCGGCGGGGAGGGGCCGGCTGGCCCCCGCCCGCAGGAGAAGCGGCCGGCGGGCCCCCGCCCGCAGGAGAAGCGGCCGGCTGGCCCCCGCCAGCAGGAGAAGATGGCCTTCGTCGACGTGCCCGGCCACGAGCGCTTCGTGCCGAACATGCTCGCCGGCCTCGGCCCCGTCCCCGCCGTCCTGTTCGTGGTCGCGGCCGACGGCGGCTGGATGCCGCAGTCCGCCGAGCATCTCGCCGCGGTGGACGCGCTCGGCGTGCGGCACGGCATCCTGGTCGTGACCAGGGCGGACCTGGCGGACCCGGGCCCGGCGGCGAGGCAGGCGCTCGCGGAGATCGCCAAGACCAGCCTGGGCCAGGTCGAGGCGGTCGCGGTCAGCGCGGTCACCGGCGCGGGCATGGACCGCCTGCGGGACGCGCTGGCCCGCCTCGCGGCCTCGCTGCCCGGCGCCGACCCGGCTGCCCCGGTCCGGCTGTGGATCGACCGGTCGTTCAGCATCAAGGGGAGCGGCACCGTCGTCACGGGCACCCTCCCGGCCGGCACCGTGCGGAACGGCCAGGAGCTCCTGCTCACCCCCTCGGCACAGCCGGTCCGGGTCCGCGGCCTGCAGGCGCTCGGCGAGCCGGCCGGCCAGGTCACGGGGGTCGCGCGGGTGGCGCTGAACCTGCGCGGCATCCCGACCGGCGTCCCGGAGCGGGGCATGGCGCTTGTCGAGCCCGGCCGCTGGACGCTGACCGCCGAACTGGACGTCCGGATCACGGCGGGCGCGGCCGGCCTGCCGGCCAGGTTCCCGCCCGGGCTGCTGCTGCACATCGGCTCGGCGCGCACGCCCGCCCGGCTGCGCCTGCTCGGCGAGGGCCCCGGTGAGCGGCAGGCCCCCGGCGAGCGGCGGGGCCCCGGCGCGGTCTACGCGCGCCTGCGGCTGCGCGACCCGCTGCCCCTGCATGTCGGCGACCGGGTGCTGCTGCGCGATCCCGGCGCGGCGGGCCTGGCGATCTACGGCGCGACCGTGCTGGATCCCGCTCCGCCGCCGCTTGCCCGGCGGGGCGCCGCCGCGGCCGCGGCCCGGGAGCTGGCTGCCTGGCCGGAGGTGCCCGCGGCGGCGGACCTGCTCCGGCGGCACGGCCTGCTCCGCGCGGGCAGCCTCGCCGCGACCGGAGCCGCCGGGCTCCCCGGGCCGGTCGCGGGGGACTGGCTCGCCGACCCGGCGCACTGGGCCCGGCTGCGGGATGAGCTGGCCAAGGCGGTCGGCGCGTTCACCGCGCGCGACCCGCTCGCGCAGGGCATGCCGGCGGACGCCGCCCGCGCCGCCCTGCGCCTGCCGAGCCGCGATCTCGTCGTGGCGCTGGCCCGGGACGCCGTCGTCCTCGACGGCGGTTACCTGCGCCCCGCCGCCCCGTCGGCCCTGGCCGGCCCGCAGGAGCCGGCCGGGACCGGGACGGCCGGGCGGCCCCAGCCGGGCGCACCGTCCCAGCCGGCCCGGCCGGGCGCACCGTCCCAGCCGTCCCAGCCGGGCGCGCCGTCCCAGCCGGGCGTCCCGGCGCTGCCGCCGGCCGTCGCCCGCGCCGTCCAGGCGCTCCTGGACGACCTGGCGAAAGACCCGTTCGCCGCGCCGGACGCCGACAGGCTCCGCGAGCTCCGCCTCGACGGCAAGGCGCTCGCCGCGGCGGCCCGCCGCGGGCTGCTGCTCCGGGTCGCGGAATCGGTCGTGCTCGCGCCCGGCGCGGACGCCGACGCGGCACGCCTCCTCGGGCAGCTTCCGCAGCCGTTCACCACATCGCAGGCGAGGCAGGCGCTGGGCACCTCGCGCCGCGTGGTGATCCCGCTCCTGGAGTACCTGGACCGCACCCGGGTCACCGAACGTCTCCCCGGCGACCTGCGCCGCCTCCGCCCCCGCTGACCGCCCTGAACCCCCGCGGCCACGCCAGTGCCGCAGGTCACAGCGGCCCCGCCCGGCGGCCGGCCCCGCCCGCCATGGCCGCCGCGGGAACCTGAAAAACCTTCATGAAGAAGAGAAAATCCGGAATAAGCGAAAAATCTTTCTGGATCATGGACGGCGGGCGGCGCGGCGGCCAGCGGGCGGGACAGGCGGGACAGGCGGGGCAGGCGGGGCAGGCGGGGCGGCGGTCAGGCGAGACGGCGGTCAGGCGAGACGGCGGTCAGGCGGGGCAGCGGTCAGGCGAGACGGCGGGCAGGCGGGGCGGCGGTCAGCGGGCGGCCACGCGGACGTACAGCTGGCCGCGGCCCGCCGAATAGCGGCCCAGCTTGGCGAAGGTCGCGTTGAACCAGTGGGTCAGCTCGGGTGTCCACGGGATCCGGCGCCTGGACCCGTGCCCGGGGGAGAGCCACACGTAATCGGCCTTGTTCAGCCACGCCTTCCAGGCCGCTACCACCTGCGGCATGCGGTCGGCGCCGCCCTGGACGCTCACCCCGTTGCTGAGCACGAGCGTTTCCGCCAGCGCGTCGACAATGTCCGGGCAGCCAGGCGGCAGGTCGGTGAACCGGTCCGCCGCTATGGTCAGCGAAACTTCGTCGGTGACGACACATGCGCCGTTGGGGATCAGGTGCGCCATCGCCTGGCCGGTCGACTGCCGCAGCGGGAACGTCTCCCGGATCTGCAAGGCCGCCACCAGCACGATCGCGACGGCGACCGCGCGGATGACGATCGTGCGCCAGGCGGGGTGGCCGGCCAGCGCCCCGGCGGCGCCGCCCAGCGTGAGCGCCAGCCACGGCGCCGGGAAATCCGAGTAGTGGTAGAAGAACGCCGAGTACCCGAGGACGGCCGCGCTGGCGAGCGCCGCGGTGATCAGCGAGAGCCACTCAAGCTGCGACAGGCGGCGGTTCTGCCACGTGTAGCCGACCGCGACCAGCGCGGCGAGCGCGACCGCCGCGATGACCGGCAGCCAGCCCAGGCTCGAGGAGTCCCCGAGGTTCGCCGAGGCGCCGGCCGCGAACATCGAATGCGCGCCGGCGTTCAGCGAGATCCTCCCCTTGTTGTTGAAGATGTCGATGAGGCCGGTCAGGTTCGCCAGCCGCACGCCCATGGACACCGCGCTGCCGGTGCGGGCCGCCTGGTCGGTGATCGTGCTGCGGATCAGCGTCAGCGGCGCGGACGCCAGGAACGGCGCCACCGGGATGATGAAGCCGGCCGCCAGCGCGGGCACGTAGGCCCGTATCCGGCGAACGCGGTCCTGCCTGACAGCCAGGCAGAGCCCGAGCAGCACCGCGGCGGGCGCGGCCGCCCAGAACTTGATGGCGCCGGCGAACCCCAGGGCGAGCCCCGCCCATGCCAGCCGGCCAGGGCGGGCCAGGTGGCCGCGGCGGAACGCCGCGTTCATCGCCAGCAGGCAGGTCGCGTTCATCCACGGCTCGAGCATCAGCGTGTGCGCCGTGGTGATGTCACCCGGGTAGATCGCCAGCAGCCCGCAGGTCACCAGCGTCACGACGGTGCCGCGGTAGCGGACCAGGTTCCCGGCGAGCGGGACGCAGGCGGCGCTGGCCAGCGCGGTGAGCAGCCGGGCGAGGGCGAGCCCTTTCACCGTGGTGGTGACCTTGGCGATCAGCGCCACCGGCGTCATCAGCAGCAAGATCCCCGGCGGCTGGACGAACGCGAAGTCCTTGTACGGCATCGCGCCCTCGGTCATCCGGAGCGTGGCACCGAGATAGACGCCGTCGTCGTACTCGGTGATGCCGGTCAGGTAGCCGGGGCGGGTAAGCGTGAATAGCCGGATCGCGACCGCCAGGACGGTCGCGAGCAGCATCACCTTGCCCGGGGCGGTGAGCCAGTAGGCGCGCAGCCGCGCCATGCCGGGCCGAGGCCGCCCGAGCCGCGCGCGTATCCCGCTGGCCCGCGGCGAGGTCCCGCGGCCGTCGGACTTGCCCGGCGCGCTGACCACATCACCTGGCGTGGGGAGGTTCCCGCTCACGGGCGGAGACTAGCAGGCATGAGGGCCGCTCCGGACGACTTTAAGGAGTGTCTGAGGATGCGCGAGGGATCGCGCGAACGCACGGGGACCGGGGTTCCCGGGGTCAGAGCAATGGTAAGGCCCCGCCCTGAATGCCCGGCGACAGGGGGGCCGCGTCAGACACTGCGGAACTCCGGTGACCGCCGCAGCGCGTCCGCCACGCGGCGCGCCGTGCCGATCCGGTACAGCGGCAGCCCGCCGCCGCGGACCCGGAACACCGTGGCGCCGGGGATGTCCCTGATCCGCACGACGGCCCCGCTCAGCGGCGAGCGGCGGACGGTGACCTCGCCGTGGCTGTTCGGCTCGACCTGATAGCCGCCGCCGAGGCGGCGGCTGAGCACGGTCGCGAGTTCCGCCTGCGTCACGCCCTTGCGCGGTACCCTAATCTGCATGACCGCAGGGTAGCGCGCCTGGCTCGGTCAGACCTGGAGCCAGGCCGCGGTGTCGCGGGGGAGCGAGCCGCCGGCGGGCAGCGGGCCGCTGGCCAGCAGCACCTTGCGGTGCGGCGGCAGCCGCAGCGGCGCGGCACCGAGGTTGGCGGCGAACACGAAGCCCGGATCGCGGGCGAACACCAGCGCGTCGTCCGGCGCGGCCAGCCAGCGCATGGCGCCGGCACCGAGCGCCGGGTGGCCGCGCCGCAAGCGCAGCGCCGCCTGGTACAGGCGCAGGAAGGAGCCCGGGTCGCCGGCCTGCGCCGCGACGCTGTAGCGGCCCCAGTCAGCCGGCTGCGGCAGCCAGGGGGCGGCCGGGCAGTCACCCGCGTGCGTTCGGGAAAATCCGAATGAGGCCCCGCCCGGCTCCCAGGGAAGCGGGACGCGGCAGCCGTCGCGCCCGCGGACCTTCCCCCCGGTCCGCAGGAAGGCGGGATCCTGCCGGGCGGCATCGGGTATGCCGAGCACCTCCGGCAGGCCGAGCTCTTCGCCCTGGTACACGTATGCCGAGCCGGGCAGCGCCAGCAGCAGCAGCGCGGCGGCACGCGCGGCGTCCGGCCCCCACCGGGTGACCGGGCGGACCACGTCGTGGTTGCCGATCACCCACGGGGCACGCGAGCCGCCGGGCAGCGCGAGCGTGGCGTCGATCGCCGCGCGGATCCGCGCGGCATCCCACGTCGCGGTGACCAGCTCGAAGTTGAACACCTGCGGCAGCCCGCCCGGAGCCAGGTAGGGCTCGAGCGTGGCATAGCTGTCGTACCAGACCTCGCCGATCGCGGTGCGCGGGCCGGGGAAGGCGTCCGGCGGGTAGCTGTCCAGTATGGCCCGCCAGGCGCGGTAGAGCTCGCGGGTCTCCGGGCGGTGGTAGTAGCCGGACGGGACGTGCGAGCGTACCGCCGTCGGGGAGTCGGCGAGCTCGGGGTCCTTGTAGACGCCGTGCGCCACGTCCACCCGCAGCCCGGCCGCCCCGCGGTCCAGCCAGAACCTGATCACGTCCTCGAACATCGCCCGTACCTCGGGGTTGCGCCAGTTCCAGTCCGGCTGCCCGGAGTCGAACAGGTGCAGGTACCACTGGCCGTCGCCGACCCGGGTCCAGGCGGGGCCGCCGAAGTTCGACGGCCAGTTGTTCGGCGGCAGCGACCCGTCGCTGCCGCGGCCCTCGCGGAAGATGAACATCTCCCGCTCACTGCTGCCGGGGCCGGCCGCGAGCGCCTTCTTGAACAGGGGATGCTCGGCGGAGCAGTGGTTCGGCACCAGGTCGACGATCACCCGGATGCCGCGCTCCCTGGCCGCCGCCACGAGGGCGTCGAATCCGCCGAGCGTGCCAAGGCGCGGGTCCACGTCGCAGTAATCGCTGACGTCGTAGCCGCCGTCGGCCAGCGGCGACGGGTAGAACGGAGTCAGCCAGATCGCGTCGACGCCGAGCCCGGCCAGGTAGGGGAGGCGGTCGCGCAGGCCGTCCAGGTCGCCGACGCCGTCCCCGTCGCTGTCGGCGAAGCTGCGCGGATAGACCTGGTAGACCACCGCGTCCGCCCACCAGGGCCGGCCTGCTCCCGCCGGCGGGAGCGGATTCTCGCCAGAGCTCACCGGTCTCCCTCGTGTCGTCCCGTTGATGTCGGTTGTGCCTCGTCACGCCCGTGCCACTATTTCCGCTGTGGCTCCGATTATTCACACGGGCCGGCATCGTCAGTAGAGTCGTGGCCGGAGGCGTCTGGGTTCCTGGTGGTCCCCCTGGTCTTCAAAACCAGTGGACGGCGCGCGGCGTCGTCGGCGGGTTCGATTCCCGTCCGCCTCCGCGAGGATCTTTCGCCACGTTTCGAACGGGCGCATAGGCTGGGGATATGCTAGCTGACTCCTACGGGCGGGTGGCGACAGATCTGCGAGTGTCGCTGACGGATCGCTGCAACCTGCGCTGCTCTTACTGCATGCCGCCCGAGGGGCTGGACTGGCTGCCCGCCCCCCAGGTGCTGACCGGCGACGAGATCGTGCGGCTGATCCGGATCGGCGTGACCATGCTCGGCATCCGCGAGGTGCGGTTCACCGGCGGCGAGCCGCTGCTGCGGCGCGAGCTTGAGTCGATCGTGGCGCGCACCGCGGCGCTGTCGCCGCGGCCGGATATCTCGCTGACCACCAACGGGATCGGGCTCGCCCGGCGCGCCGCCGGACTGCGGGCCGCCGGCCTCAACCGGATCAACGTGTCGCTGGACACGCTGCGGCCCGAGGTGTTCCGCAAACTGGCGCGGCGAGACCGGCTGCCGGACGTGCTCGCCGGGCTGGAGGCCGCCACGGCGGCGGGCCTGGTGCCGGTCAAGGTCAACGCGGTGCTGATGCGCGGGCTGAACGACGACGAGGCAGTGCCGCTGTTGTCGTACTGCCTTTCGCGGGGCTACGAGCTGCGGTTCATCGAACAGATGCCGCTGGACGCCCAGCACGGCTGGAAGCGGTCCGAGATGGTGACGGCGGATGAGATCTTCGCTTCCCTGTCGGCGGCGTTCTCGCTGACCCCGGACGACACGCGGGCCCGGGGGTCGGCGCCGGCCGAGACGTTCCTGGTGGACGGCGGCCCTGGCCGGGTCGGCGTGATCGCGTCGGTGACCCGCCCGTTCTGCGGGGCGTGCGACCGGGTGCGGCTGACCGCGGACGGCCAGGTGCGCAACTGCCTGTTCGCCCGGGAGGAGAGCGACCTGCGCTCGCTGCTCCGGTCGGATGCCTCCGACGAGCAGATCGCCCAGCGGTGGCGGGCCGCGGTGGCGGCCAAGCTCCCCGGGCACGGGATCAACGACCCGTCGTTCCTCCAGCCGGACCGCCCGATGTCCGCGATCGGCGGCTGAGCGGAGGTCCGTCGCCGATCGGCCGCCGGCCCGCCGTCACAGGGATCACGCCGTCACAGGGGTCACGGGGACTGCCCGGGCCGGTAGCTGGGTCCGTGCGAGTCCTCGCAGTGGCCCGGCCCGGCCGGCCCCGCCGGCTGCCCGCCGTCACGCACGGCGGGCGCGTGGTCGACTTGCAGGGTCGCGTGCGTGATCCCGTGCCGGGCCAGCAGCGCCTCAAGGTCGGCGCGCACCGCGTGGCAGTCTTCCAGCGGATCGACGAGCACGTGGGCCGACGCCGCCGGCATGCCCGATGTGATTTCCCACACATGCAGGTCGTGGACCTCGGTCACGTGCGGCCGGGCGGCCATCTCCGCGCCGAGCGCCGCCGGGTCGAGCCCGGCGGGCGCCGCCTCCAGGAAGATCCGGCCGGACGACCGGATAAGCCCGGCGCCCGCGCGCAGCATCAGGCCCACCACGACGAGCGTCGCGATCGGGTCGGCGCGGTCGAACCCGGTGGCGAGCACCACCACCGCGGCCGCCGCGGTGGCCGCGAACGCGTACAGGTCGGTGATGATGTGCGCGAACGCCCCCTCGACGTTGAGGGCGCGGCGGGCCCCCGCGCCGCGGGCCCGGGCGATCAGCCGGCTCGCGGCCAGGTTGACGCACATCCCGGCCAGCGCGACCCACAGCATCAGGCCGCCGGCTACCGGCTGGGGCGCGAGCAGCCTGCGGACGGCCGCGTAGCCGAGCCAGATCGCCAGCAGCACCAGCGTGATGCCGTTGGCCTGCGCGGACAGGATCTCCGTGCGGCGCAGGCCGTAGGTGTACCCGCCGCGCGGCGGGCGCGCCGCGACCTTGGCCGCGGCGAGGGCGAGGGCGATGGAGGCGGCGTCGGTGAGCATGTGCGCGGCGTCGGAGAGCAGTGCCAGCGAGTGGGCGGCGAACCCGGCGGCGACCTCGCCGCACATGAACGCGACGATGAGCGCGCCCGCCGCGGCCAGCCAGCGGCTGTCCGCGCCGGCACCGGCGCCGAGGCCGTGCCCGTGCGCGTGGTGCCGGTGCCCCGCCATGGGCGCCGGCCCGCTCTTTTCGTCCATCCTTGCAGCTTATTTACCCCGATATGGCCTCGATAAGGGCTGACGCCGCGTCCACGGCCGCCACCAGCGAGCGCGGCTCGGCGGTGAGGCCGGCGAGCACCTCGTCAGCCTGCCGCAATCCGGCCCGGTCGAGCAGGGTCTTCTCGTTCGTGATCCACTCGCCGCGCGCGCCCAGGGCCGCGTGCGCGCCCTGGGCGGCGGCGAGCGCGATCGCGCCGGCGGTGTCGGCCAGGTGCCCGCGGCGGGCATGCGCATCCCGCGCGTAGCCGAGCGTGTGCCGGGCGTCCGCGAGCCAGCGGCGGTGCGCCGCCTCGCGCAGCTTGTCCGGGTAGCCGCCCGGCGAGGGAAGGCTGCCGTGGAGCACGACGTTGACGGCCAGCTCGGCGACCACGATGTACGTCGGAACGCCCGCCAGGTGGAACAGCAAGCGCTCGACGTGAAACCTTCCCGCGCGCGCCTCGGCGAGGTGATGCTCCACGTCGTCCAGGTCCCGGTAGTGCACGTCGACCGGCCTGCCGTCGACGCGCAGCCAGGCACCGCCGTTGAACACTCCGCCGCCCCAGCCGCCGACCGGGAAGACCTCGCCCGGCCAGCCGAGAGCGCGCAGGCCGCCGGGGTCGAACCGGCCGCGGTAGTACAGCGAGAAGTCCCAGTCGCTGTCCGGGCGCTGAGTCCCCTCGGCCCGGGATCCGCCGAGCGTGACGGCCGTCACACCGGGCAGGCTGGCGAGCCGTTCCGCGACGTACCGGGGAAAGTCCGTGTGCTCAGGCATAACCGGCAGGATAAGGCCCGGCTGCGCGGGGTTTGAGGCTGAAGTGACTGGCGTGTCCAGAGGCGCCTGAACCCTCCCGATACAGACCCGCAATGTTTTTTCGCCGGAACCGGCCACGTGAAAGATCACGGAACGCTAACGTCTTTGTCTTGGGAGCGTCACGGCCGGAACGACGACCGTTCGAAGGGACCGTGATAATGGGACTGACCTCGGGCCGGGGCGGCCGCGACGGCACGCGGCGGCACGGGCGCGGCGGCCGCGCCTGGCGCGATGGCGGCGAGCGTGCCGTCACCAGCCTCGTCAGCGGCGGCCAGCGCGATGGCCACGGCGCCGCCGGCCGCGGCGGCTACGGCCGGCAAGCCGACAGCTATGGCCAGCACGGCGGCTACGGCCAGGGAGCCGGATACGCGAGCCCCGCGGGCCGCCGGCGCGGCGACTGGCCGGGCCAGTGCGACGGGCACGGGGTCCGCGGCGCGCGCCGCGGCGGCTACCGGCGGAGCGGGAACATGAGGACCCCGGTGCTGGCCGTGGTGGCCGTGGTGGCGAGCGTCGCCGTCGTGGCGGCGGCCGCCGGCGTGGACAGAATGCTCACCGCCCGGCCCGCGGCAGCGGCGGCGCCCGCCGACAACATGAACTGCACGCTGATCGTCCCGGCGAATCCGCTGAGCGCACAGGGGCTGGCCACGCCATATCAGCTGATCGCGACGAACCCGGCGGACGGCCCGTGCAACGAGGCCAACCCGAATCAGACGGCGTTCGTGCAGGGTGCCGTGCTCGACCCGCAGACCGGCCAGATATCGGTCTACGACCCGCTGGTTGTCGACGCCGGGACGCAGCCGGCCGCCCCCCCGGTAGTGCCCACGCTGCCGGCCGGCGCGGTGGTGGCCCTGTGGTTCGGCTTCAATGGCAACACGTTGTCGCTGGCAGGACCTGATCAGGCGCAGGCACTGATAGCCGCCGCCTCCCAGGCCGCCTCGGCATCCACCGGGACGACGCAAACGACCTCGCCGTCGGCCACCATGCCCCAGACGCCGCCAAGCGCCACCGCCACCGGAACCCCCACCATGCCCGCCGCGACCGGAACCGGCGCCGCGACCGGAACCGGCGCCGCGACAGCGCCCCAGACCGGGGACCCATCGGCGACCGCGACAGCGCCCCAGACCGGGGACCCGTCGGCGACCGCGACAGCGCCCCAGGCGCAGACCGGCGATACCGCCTCCGCCCCCGCGGCGACGGCAGGTGTTCCGGCGACGGCAGGTGTTCCGGCGACGGCAGGTGCTCCGGCGGCGGCGCCGACGACAGCGACAATGCCCGCGACGCAGATGGGGCCCGCCGCCCAGCCGGGCTCGGCGTCCCAGCCGGGCTCTGCCGCCCAGCCGGGCTCGGCGTCCCAGCCGCGCTCTGCCACTCAGGCTGGGTCCGCCACTCAGGCTGGGGCGGCGCCCGCGGCGACGACTGCGGCTGTCACCGGGCCGGCCGTACAGCGGGCCGCGGTCGAGGCTGAAGGCTCGGCTCCGCTGCCACCCTCGGCCGGCGCGTCGGCGGGATATTCCGCCACCCTGACCCGGATTTCCCAGTCTGGCGGGGACGGCTATGGCAGCGGCTACCACGGCTACCACCATCACCACCCGGGGTCGCCGTCGGCGTCCGCCCCGGCCAGCGCATCGGTAACGGCCTCGCCGTCGATGCCGGCGACCCAGCCGGCCGCCATGCCGTCCATGGGGACCGGCGCCGTCCCGCCGGTGGCCGCCGGCGACAGCCCTGCCGCGTCCGCCACGCCGGACGCTTACCTGCAACAGGCCAACTGCGTGGCGGGGGAGAACATCAACGGCCAGTTCTCGCCGTTCACCCAGGTCGCGGCCTGCAATGCGACGGCGTTCTTCCAGGCCGCCAACGCCGCCATCAAGGCCGGCAAGCTGCGGGTGCCATCGCCGGGTACCGCCTCTGACGGCAAGCAGTGCCTTACGACCCGCAGCTTCGCCCTCATCGACCAGGATCAGAGCGACAACGTCACAACCGAGTACCTGGCCAACGGCAACGGGCAGATCGCCCAGGACACCGCCGCCAACCGGCAGGCGCTGGCCGGTGCCGCCACGCTCTTCAACGGGAGCGACAACGGGCTGCTCGATCTGTTCGTGGATCCGGCGCTCGGCTGCCGCCCCTGGGAAGCGCCCAACCTGGCGGACGGCGGCGCGCCGGCGCCCGCCCTCCCGCTCGACGAACTCCAGGCTGCCATGTGGGCGGGCAGCGGGGGCGAGCCGGCAGCGCTCGTTCCGCTCAACGACCCGATGACCCTGGACAACAACGGCAACTTCAGCACGGACAAGACGAACGCCTACCGGTCGCTCGTGGACATGCCGCCGCTGCCGGCGGGCGAGTCGCCGGGCACGTACTGCTCGGACATGGAGCAGATCCAGGGCACGCGGCTCCAGCAGGACGTCAACCTGCTGATCAACGGGCCCAGCCCGGCGCCTGCGATGGCGAGCAACCTGTTCACCTTCATGGCCATGCGGCTCCAGCAGTCCTTCACGAACCTCAAGTGCCAGGACTTCGGCTTGCAGAACGACGTGTCCACCACCGCCAACGGCAACGGCGTCGTGGTCGCGGCCTGCTTCGCCCAGCAGGTCGCTCCGATCACACCCGGTGCCGGGAACCCGACGGCGGGAATGACGAGCTGCCCGGCGACCACCGGGAACATGGGGTCGCCGTCGGACGGCACGGGCCAGGCGCCCTCGGCCGCGCCGTCGGCCGCGTCCCCGGACACGGCGTATCACCGCTATGACCGGCACCGTCACCATCACTGGTGGTGGTAACGCCGGGCGGCTTACCAGTGCCGATCCCCTGCGCCCGTACCGCCGCCGGCGGCTGCGGCCCGGCCCGTGCCGGGTTCCTTCCCCGCTTCCCGCCGGTGGCGGTAGGGGCCTTCCCGGGCGATTAACGGACTCTTACGGCGCGCGCGATGCGCCGGGCAAGCGCGCCGGTTTCCCGTAGAAGAGTGTTATCCGATCCCGCAGGCACGAGCAAAGGATGATCAATGACTGGAGAATCCCAGCAGGACCAGCGCGCCAGTCGTCGCGGAGTGCTACTGGGAGTGGGACTAGCCGGCGTAGGAGGGGTACTCGCCGGATGCAGCACCGCCGCCGTTCCGTACGAGGCCAACGAGGCGGGCGTGGCCCCGGGTCAGCAGACCCCGGCAGCAGCGGCCTCGTCGCAGATGACGGGCCAGGCCGGCGGCACCGCGGCGGGTACGCTGCTCGGCTCGGTCAAGGACATCCCGGTAGGCGGCGGCAAGGTCTTCCTAGACCAGAAGGTCGTTGTCACCCAGCCGGTCAAGGGGGTCTTCAAGGCGTTCAGCGCCGTCTGCACCCACGTCGGCTGCATCTGCAACAAGGTCGCCAACGGAACCATCGACTGCCCGTGCCACGGCAGCGAATTCAAGATCTCCGACGGCTCGGTCGTCACCGGCCCGGCGCCCGCGCCCCTGCCCGCCCGTACGATCGCCATCTCCGATGGCAAGATCTTGCTCCAGTAACCGGCTTTCCGAACGGGATAGCCTCCGAAGCGCGCGACGCCGCAAGGGCTCGCGCACGAGCCCCGGCCGCCCCCGCCCCCAGCCGGCCGGGGCTCGCTCACCGGGCGGCGCGGCAAGCTCACCGGGCGGGCCCGCCCCCCAGCGCCAGGCCTGTCACGGGGTGCAGGCTGAGCCACGCCGGGCCGTCCGCGATCTCGGTGCCCAGGCCGCTGCCGCGGCCGGCCGTGGGCACGGTGACATGCAGATTGACGTACATGCCGATCGCGCACTCCGCCACGGCCAGCGCCAGGATCGCCAAGCTGGCGCCCGTAGCCGGGTCAGGGCCGGCGCGACCGCGGCGGGAGCCGGCCGGGCGTCAGGTTCCGTGTGTACGTTCGTCTTCTCCGCCTGCCCGGTGAGAGCAGGAGTACTACCTGTCGTATCGCTATCTATTGCCGGCAGGGTAGCATGGCTACGCATGAGGGCGGAAACGTTGAAGGGTCACCTCGACGGCATCCTGCTGGCGGTGCTGGAGCCGGAGCCGTCTCACGGGTACGCCATCATGGAGGCCCTGCGGGTGCGCAGTGGCGGCCAGGTGAACCTGCCGACCGGCACCGTGTATCCCGCCCTGCACCGGCTGGAACGAGCCGGCCTGGTCCATGCCCGCTGGTCTGAGGCGGGCGGGCGCCGCCGCCGCGTGTATGAGCTCACCCCGGCGGGCCGCCGCGCCCTAGAGGCCGAAAGAAGCTCCTGGCGCGACTTCTCCGCCGTGGTCTCCGCTCTGCTGCGGCCCGCGCCGCTGGCGGTCAGCCCGTTATGAGCGGCCAGCGGGCGGCGACGGCACCCGAGCTCACCCGCGAGGTGGAGCGTTACCTCGCCGAGGTGAGCCTGAGCTTGACTTTGCCGGGAACCTCGATCGAAGCGGTCTCGTCGACGGCTCGCCATGAGCGCAGGTGCTGGATGCCGTGGCCGCGGGCGGGCTCACGGGCAGTGACCCTTCCCACAGGCCTAACGCGTCTGACGCGCGACAAAAAACGCCACATCGAGTTCCGCCTGCTCGAACCCTGGATGATCACCTAGCGCAAGGCCACTGGGCGAGAGCCGGCCACGGCTGTGCTTCGTGAAGGTTCCCGATGGTAAGCATCCTGAAGTAAGACCATAGGACAAACACGGAAATATCCATCTGTGAGCACGTGAGCGTCTTCTGTAACGCGTGAGGCGTACGCGGCATCCTTGCGCGCCCGGCTTCTACACGCCTGGCCCTATCCTGGCGTTATGGCGGGCGGTGAAGCACACCTCGGCGACCGTATAGCCAGGCTGCGACGGCTAGCCGGGCTGACGCAGGAGCAGGTGGCCGAGCGGTCCGGCGTGTCCGTGGACGTCATCCGCAAGCTGGAGCAGCACCGCAAGCACAGCGCCCGGCTGCCCACCCTGCACGCGCTGGCGAAGGGGCTCGGCGTCGAGGTGACGGCACTGCTCGGCGACCCGCCCGCCGTGGCGTCCAATGGATCGCCCGACACACCGCAGTTGGTCGAACTGCGCCGTGCTGTCATGCCGTCGCTGGTACCGAAGCCGCCAGGTGACCTTGGGGGGCTGTCGATCGGCGTACTGCGCGCGGAGATCGCTGACGCCTGGTCGCTCTACCATTCCGCCGCCCTCACCCAGCTCCTGACGCTACTGCCGGGAATCATCGCCGATGCCCGGCTGCTCGCCGCCGTCGGGAGTCCAGAGCAGAAGGCCGCCGGATCGGCTGCGCTCGGCAAGGCGCTGCAACTAGCTGGTCACCTGGCGATCCGTCTCGGAAAGACCGATCTGGCCCTGTCTGCCCTGGAACGCGCCGCGTCCGCCGCTGATGCCTCCGGCGACCCGCTGCTGACGCCGATGGTCTACAACAGCGTGGCATGGGCTTACCAGCGGCAGAACCGCCTGGATGACGCCGGGGAACTGGCCGTGACTGCCGCTGACGCCGTCGAGGCCGGCAAGCTCGACAGCGCCGCCCGTGTCCGTGTCTGGGGCGGCCTGGTGATGTCCGGCGCTACCAGCGCCGCCAGGATGGGCAACTACGACGAGGCGCGCGACATGATGGCGACCGCCGAGGAAGGCGCGGGACGGCTGGCGACCCTGCCGCCGCCCGAGGGTGACCCGCGCATGTACTCGGTGTTCTCGCCTTCGTCGGTGCGCATCGAGCGGATTCGCCTGGCGACGCAGCACGGGCGGCCGGAGGAAGCGCTCAAGCTGGCCAAGGGCACGCGGCTTAGCAAGGACATCCCGCCATCGTGGCGTACGTGGCTGCTGCTCGACGTGGCCAGAGCGTACGCCGACACCGGGGATGCCTGCAACGCGGTTCGGACACTGGAGGCGCTGCGCCGTGTCGCGCCGCAGTGGATCAGGCATCACACGCTCGCCGTGGCCATCGTTACTGACCTGCTCGCCGGGCCGTATCACCCGCCGGGGCTGCGGAGGCTCGCCGAGTTCCTGAACGTGGCCGCCTAGCCGTACGGCAACGTTGCCAATGTAGGACGTTCCGTCCCTGTACCTATGCGCGATCGGCCGTAACTATGCCTGTACCGGCGAGAGCAGGTTCAGGGAGACGATCGTGGAAGAGGAAGTCCCGCAGGCCGCTGAGGGGCTGAGCGGCGAAGACGCGAGGCTGCCGGAGATCCTGCAAATGCTGCGGGAAGGCATCTACTCGATCGGGTGCGACGCGGAGCACGGCTGGTGGGCGACTCGCGACGGCGTTGCCGGGCACAGGATAACCCGCAGCGCGCCTGACGAACTGGGCAAGGCCCTCGCCGACGATTACGGAGACGGGCAGTGAGCCACGGCTATGTCATGAAGTGGCGGCATGTCCGCACCAGGCAGGTTGGGCTGGCGGCTGACGTGCCATGATCATCCCGGCAACGCTCGACAGGAGCACCCGGACCGGCTGGCCGCTGGTGAGCACGCTGCCGCCGCTCGCCGCGCTGCCGACCGCGCCGGGCACCGCCAGGGCGCACGTCGGCGCCGTCCTCGCCTACTGGCAGATGAGCGCTCTGGCCGACCTCGCCGAACTCATCGCAACCGAGTTGGTAACGAACGCGCTCCGGGCGTCCACCACGCCCGCGGGCGGCCCCTGCTACGTAAACGGGCGGGTGGCGCTGATCTGGGTGTGCCTCATGTCGGACGGGCTGCGTGCGCTCATCGAGGTGCACGACCGGGCGGAAGGCGCACCGGTGCTGAGAGATGCCGGCCCGTACGCCGAGACCGGGCGCGGCCTGCACCTGATCGACGCGCTGACCGGCGGCGATTGGGGCTGGTACTCAAAGAGGCCGCAGCCAGGTAAGTGTGTCTGGGCAGTCATCTCCCTGGACGGCGAGACCGTCCCGCAGCTCACGGCCTTAACGCCCGCTGGCCGCCGAGAGCCCTTCACAGCCGTGCCGGCGTCCTTCCGACCCTGATGGAACTCACAGACCCCCGCGCGGTCACCACGCAACCCTGGAACGGGCCAGCCAGCCGGGCCGCGCGGTCGCTTGCGCCCAACAGGCAGAAGAAAGAGAGGAAGACATGACCGCTCTCGGAACCGAATCACTCACCACTACCGCCGTCGGCCGTCCGGAGATCCCTGCGTTCCTCGAACTGGAGGTCACCCAGTTCTGCCGGCTTACTTAAATGTGGCCGCCGCTACAGCGAATCGGGACCGGACGGCGGCAAGGCGCGATGACCCTGGCCGACTGGGAGAAGCTGATCGACCAGGCCGCCGCGCTCGGCGTGGACGCCGTCACGCCGAGGTCACCGGCAGCCGCGCCAGCCACGCCCGCGCCACCGCGAACATCGCCGAGGCGGTGCGGCGCGGCGGGCGAGCCGCCGGCGCGGGCGCGGCCAGGCCCGCGCCTGGGCGGTCCGGCACCGGGCCGTGCCCGTACGCCCAGCCCGGCCGTGACGTATGGATCGTGTGCTCAGCGGCTGTAGCCGGGGATCGGCAGGGCGCGAGCCGCCGTGCCCCGCTTCCCCGTCGTGAAAAGTCCCCCGGTAAGCGGCCTGCGCTGCGATAGTGTCCAGTGCCCGCGGATCCGTTCTGTCGCATGCGCCACGGAAGCGGCCGGGAGCGCGCGGTGTCCGGACCGGCCCCGGCGCACGTGGCCGGGGACGCTGCTAGGCGATGTTCGCCCGGTCGCCTGGCGCGCGGCGCGTGCTCCTAGTCACCAGCAGCCACAGTGAGAACACGGTGTAACAGACCCCGGACAGGCCGAGCGTCAGAGCCAGGATCACCCCGAGAGCGGTCATGACGGGGTCCGGCCACGAGACCCGGACCAGGAGCGCCGCGGCCACTTCCGCGAGCCCGATGCAGCCGAGCAGCACCAGCGCCAGCCCTTGCCGGGACTGGCGCAACCCCGGCGCCCGCCCGGCCCGCGCCGCCCGCCCGGCCGGCCCGCTCTCCGCGGTAGCAGCAGCGGCCGCGGTCTCCGCGCCGCCCGCCGCCGTGCCCGCCGCCGCGGCGGCCTTCGAGATCGCGTGCGCCAGGTCACCGGCGACCACGGGCACCCGCAGCCAGCCATCCAGCCGGCTCCGCCGCCAGGCGTAGACCGAGATCTCGCCGCCGCCGGACCTGGCGATGCTCACCTTGGCCCGGTCAACCTGGACCGCGGTGACGCTCGCCAGGGACACGCGGCGCGTTATCGGGCCGAGCCGGAGCACCAGCAGCCCGCCGCCGGGGTCGAGGACCACCTCACTGCGGCGGACGCACATGCCCAGGCCCCAGGCCCCGAGAACCGCCATGACCGGGACGGCGAACCACGGCGGGAAGAACACCGCTGCCGCCGCCACCCCGGCCGCGGCGAAGACGGCCGACTTGACCTGCAGCGTTACCGGGCAACGCCAGCGTTGGATCGGCATGCGCCCGATTATGCCGCATGCCGCCGGAGGCGCTGGCCCGGCGGGCGGCACGGGCGTGGCAGGATTGCGGGGTGGGCTCGCTGATGCTGCTGGACACGGCGTCGCTGTACTACCGGGCGTTCTACGGGATGCCGGAGACGGTGACGGCGCCGGACGGTACGCCGGTCAACGCGATCCGTGGCCTGCTCGACGCCATCGCCAGGCTGGTCAGGGACCGCGGGCCAGAGCGGCTGGTGGCGTGCCTGGACGCGGACTGGCGGCCGCGGTTCCGGGTCGAGGCCATCCCGTCTTACAAGGCCCACCGGGCCGAGCCGGACGGGACCGAGCAGGCGCCGCCGGGCCTGGTCGTCCAGATCCCGCTGATCACCCAGGTGCTGACCGCCGCTGGCGTGGCCATCGCCGAACACCCCGGCTACGAAGCCGATGACGTCATCGCCACCCTCGCCGCCCGGGCCGCCCAGCCCGTCGACGTGGTGACGGGGGACCGGGACCTGTTCCAGCTCGTCGACGACGACCGGCAGGTCCGCGTGCTGTACACGATCCGCGGGCTGGGCAACCTGGCGCAGGTAACCGAGGCCGAGGTGAGCGGAAAATACGGCATCCCCGGCAAGGCCTACGCGGACTTCGCGGTGCTGCGCGGCGACCCGAGCGACGGGCTGCCCGGCGTGCCGGGCATCGGAGAGAAGACCGCCGCGGCCCTGATCAGGACGTTCGGCAGCCTCGACGGCCTCAAGAAGGCGCTGGACCTCGGCCACGGCGGTTTCCCGGCGGGAACCCGGAAGAAGCTCCAGGCCGCGCGGGACTACCTTGACGCCGCGCCGCGGGTCGTGCGGACGGCCACCGACGTGCCCCTGGGGGACGTCGACGGCACGCTCCCGGCGCGGCCGCCGGACCCGGAACTGCTCGGCGAGATCGGCGCGGCGCTCGGGCTGGGGTCCTCGCTCACCCGGTTCCGCGCCGCGGTCACCGCCCCGCCATGACGGCGCGATGATAACAGCAACAGGCGCAGGCGCATACCATGCGATGAGGAGAGACACGCCATGACCACCGACCCCGCGGCCGCCGGCGCGCTTTACCCGGCCGGGCGGCTGCACACCGTCACCGAAGCGGTCCGCACCGCCGGCCTGTCCGCGCTGCTGCTGACCCCGGGCCCGGACCTGCGGTACGTCACCGGGTACGACGCCAAGCAGCTGGAGCGGCTGACCTGCCTGACGGTCCCGGCGGAAGGCGAGCCCTTCCTCCTGGTGCCGCGGCTTGAGCTCAAGGCGGCCCAGGCATCCCCGGCGGCCGGCCAGTCACTGGAGATCGTTGCCTGGGGAGAAACCGAGGATCCGTTCGGGATGATCAAGGACAGGATCCGCGACCCGGAGTCACTGGGGCTCTCGGACAGGATGTGGGCGCTGCACGTCCTGCAGTTCCGCGGGGCCTTCCCGCGGGCAGCGCAGCGGCTCGCCAGCACCGTCCTGTCGCCGCTGCGGATGCGCAAGACCGGCGCGGAGGTCCAGGCCCTCCGCGAGGCCGCCCGCGCGATCGACCGGGTCCACGCCAAGGTTCCCGGCTGGCTCAGGCCCGGCCTGACCGAACGCCAGGTCGGCGCCAAGATCGCCGAGGCCATCCTCGGCGAGGGGCACGTCCAGGTGGACTTCGTGATCGTCGGCTCCGGGCCGAACGCGGCGAGCCCGCACCACGAGGTCTCCGACAGGATCCTCCAAGAGGGCGATGTCGTGGTGGTCGACATCGGCGGCACGATGCCGTCCGGGTACTGCTCGGACTGCACCAGAACCTACGCGATCGGGGAGCCGCCCGCCGAGTTCGCCGCGTACTACAGCGTGCTCAGGGAGGCGCAGGACATGGCATGCGAGGCGGTCAGGCCGGGCGTCACGGCGCAGTCGGTGGACGCGGCCGCGCGCAGCCGCATCGCGGACGCCGGCTACGGCGAGTGGTTCATCCACCGGACCGGTCACGGTATCGGCCTGGAAACGCACGAGGATCCGTACATCGTCGAGGGCAACGGCATCGCCCTCGAGCCGGGGATGGCGTTCTCGGTTGAGCCTGGGATCTACCCGGGGCCGCACGGGGCGCGGATCGAGGACATCGTGGTCTGCACCGGCGACGGCCGCGAACGGCTGAACAACGCCCCGCGCGACCTGGTGATCGTCTAGCCGCGCCCGGCATCCGGAGCCCGGTGTCCGGCGTCGCGAGCCCGGCGGGCCGCGTCCGGCGCCGCGGAACGTCAGCGCTCGGGACCCTCGCCCCGCTGCTGTTCGGCGAGGAACTGCTCGAACTGCGCGGCTAGTTCGTCGGCCGTCGGCATTTCCTCGCCGTCGGCGAGCAGGTCGCCGCCGTCGGCCGCCTCGGCCGCCGCGTCGTACTGCTGCTCCAGGCCGTGCACGAGCTCGGCGACCTCGGCGGACTCGGCCACCTGCCGGTCGATCAGCGCGTTCGTGCGGTCCGCGGCCTCGCGGAGTTCCAGGGCGGGCAGGTCGAGCCCGGTGACCTCGCACACCGAGTCGAGCAGGGCCAGCGCCGCGGTCGGGTACGCGGCCTGGGACAGATAGTGCGGCACCTGGCAGGCGAAGCCGATCGCGTCCCGGCCCGCCTCGCCGAACCGGAACTCCAGCAGCGCGGCCGCGCTGGACGGGACCTGTAGCTTGCTGGGCATCTGAATCCGGCTGGTGACCAGCCCGGACCGTGTGGCGTGCGCGAGCACGCCGAGCGGGCGGGTGTGCGGGATCCCCATCGGGACACCGAAGTACGTGATCGCGGGCCCGGCGCCGAGCCGGTCGGCGAGCGACCGCACCGCCGCCGCGAACAGCTCCCATTCGTGATCCGGCTCCGGCCCGGTGAGCAGCAGAAACGGCTTGTCCTTGGCGTCGGTCAGCAGGTAGACCGAAAGTTCTGGCCGTTCGTAGCTCTCCCAGCGGTCCTTGCTGAAGGTCATCAGGGGGCGCCGCGACCGGTAGTCGAGGAGCCGGTCGGTGTCGAACCTGGCGACCGTCTGGTGCTCGAACGCCTCGAGAAGGTGCTCGGTGAGCAGGCGGCCTGCCGCGCCGGCGTCCATGAACCCCTCCAGGTACACGAGCATGGCCGCGCCGTCCACGTCCGGTGTCGCCAGATCCAGTTCGTAGAGTTCTTCCGGCTGCTGCATGCTTCCAGTCTCCCACCACGTACCACCGTCTTTGGCCGTGCAACGTACCGTACGGCAAGATCCATCCCGAGGGGGGATGGCTCCGGGGAGCGGCGGCGTGCCCGCGCACGGCCGCACAGGACCGGACCTTCGGGGCTGCCCCGTTATGGGCGGGTATGCGGGGAAAGGACGCCGGCCGTTTATTTTGTTACGAACAAGTAAAGGGTGAAACTATTCCGTTACCAGCAGGCGTCACAGGCCGGAAGATTTCACGTTAAGTTGTCGTGGTGGAAGAGATCGACCGCAAGATCGTGTCCCTGCTATCCCGCAACGGGCGCATGAGCTTCACCGAACTCGCCAGGCAGGCAGGCCTGTCGGTGTCCGCGGTGCACCAGCGAGTCCGCAGGCTGGAAACCGATGGCGTCATTACCGGATATGTCGCGCTGTGCGACCCCGAGGTGATCGGGCTGCCGCTCACCGCGTTCGTGTCGATAAAGCCGTTCGACCCGGCCGCGCCCGACGACGTGCCGCAGCGGCTGGCGTCTCTTCCGCAGATCGAGGCGTGCCACAGCGTGGCAGGCGACGAGAACTACATTCTCAAGGTCCGGGTGGCGTCGCCGGCGGCGCTTGAGGACCTGCTCCAGCAGATCCGCACGCTCGCGAACGTGTCCACGCGCACCACGATCGTGCTCAGCACGCCGTACGAGAACCGCCCGCCCAGCATCTGACCCGGCCCATCCCGGTTCCGGGGGGCCGTCCCCGGCCGGAGCCGCGGGCCTTCGGGCAAGGCCGCCGGCGCAGGGCCGCCGCAGGCAGCCGGGGGGCTCCGGGGGGTCGTCCCGCCGGGCTGGCAGGATCCGAACGAACGCGTTCCTCCGCTCCGCTCCGCCCCTTCAGGCGCCGTTCCCGGGATCCGGGCGGTCTGTACCGTCGCCGCGGCGGCCCTCCCCGCCGCCGTCGCGCGAGCGCAGGCCGTCGAGCACCAGGGCCATCAGGCGGTCGGTGTCCTCGGGGGACTGTTCGGTGGCCATCGTGATCCCGTGCACCAGCCGGAGCACGTCGTTCGACGTGACGTCGCGGCGCAGCACGCCCGTCTCCTGGGCGTGGGTCAGCAGGCGCTCGGCGGTGTCGTGCATCGCCTTCCAGCAGCCGGAGATGAGTTCGGAGTCCCTGCCGAGGGCGTCGATCAGCGCCTTGGACAGGCCGCGCTTCGTGGCCAGGTACGCCGCCATCACGCGCACCCAGCCGGCGAACGCCTGCTCGGGGGTCGCGTTCACGATGAGGTCGTCCGCCGTCGCGCAGACCGACTGCACCTGGCTGCGGAACACCGCCGCCTGTAGGTCGAGCCGGGTCGGGAAGTGCCGGTACAGCGTGCCGATCCCGACGCCCGCCCGCCGGGCGATGTCCTCAAGCGGCGCGTCCGCGCCGTTCTCGGCGAAGGCGGCGGTCGCCGCCTCCAGCAGCTTCATGCGGCTGCGCCGTGCGTCGGCCCGCATCGGCGCTTCGTTCGCAGTGGTTGTCATCAGCTCAGTTAAACCGGTTTGCCAAAACGGAGGGTGCCTCCGTATAGTAACCGGAGTGAACCTCCGTATCTTTCCCCATCGTACCGCGCGCGACGACCCCGGGCGGGCCCCGGGCGTGAGCCCGCGCCGCGGGCACGGCCGCCCGGGCCTGGCGCTCGCCATCATGCTCGGCGCACAGCTGATGATCATCCTCGACGCGACCGTGGTGAACATCGCGCTGCCGCACATCGAGTCCGGGCTGCACTTCTCCGCGACCAGCCTGTCGTGGGTGATGAACGGGTACACGCTGACGTTCGGCGGGCTGCTGCTGCTCGGCGGCCGCGCGGGTGACATCCTCGGCCGCCGCCGCACGTTCCTGGCCGGGATCGCGATCTTCACGCTCGCCTCGCTGGCCGGCGGGCTGGCGACCTCGGCGGGCATGCTGCTCGCCGCCCGCGCCGCGCAGGGCGCCGGCGGCGCGCTCGCCTCGCCGGCCGTGCTCGCCCTCGTCGTCAGCGGCTTTCCCGAGGGCGGGGAGCGGACCCGGGCGCTCGCCGTCTACGCCGGCGTCGTGACCGGCGGCAGCTCGCTCGGCCTGGTGCTCGGCGGCCTGATCACCGAATGGCTCTCCTGGCGCTGGGTGCTGTTCGTCAACGTCCCGATCGGCATCGCGGTCGTCGCGCTCACGCCGCTGTTCGTGGCCGAGACGCCGCGGCAGGCCGGCCGGTTCGACCTGGCCGGCGCGGTGACCTCGACGGCCGGCGTCGCGGCGCTCGTCTACGGGTTCATCCGGGCCGCGTCCGATGGCTGGGGCAACTCCACCGCGCTCGCCGCCTTCGGCGCCGCCGTCGTGCTGCTGGCGGCGTTCTTGCTGACCGAGACCCGCGCCCGCCAGCCGATCACTCCGCTGCGGCTGTTCGCCGACCTCAGCCGGTCCGGCTCGTTCGCGGCGCGGCTGCTGCTCGTGGCGGGCATGTTCGGGATGTTCTTCTTCCTCACCCAGTTCCTTCAGGACGTCCTCGGCTTCAGCCCGCTGCGCGCCGGCGTCGCGTTCCTGCCGATGACGATCACCCTGTTCGCGACCTCGCGCGCGGTGCCGCGGCTGATCCCGCGGTTCGGCGGCAAGCGGCTGATGGTACTCGGCATGCTGCCGGTCATCGCCGGCATGACATGGCTGTCCCGCGTCTCGCCGGCCACCAGCTACTGGACCGGGGTCTTCGAGCCGATGGTGGCGTTCGGCGCCGGCATGGGCGTCGTGTTCGTGCCGCTCACCTCGGCCTCGCTCACGGGCGTGCGCCCCGAAGACTCCGGCGCCGCCTCCAGCATGGTCAACGTCATGCAGCAGGTCGGCGGCTCGCTGGGCCTCGCGGTGCTGGTCGCGGTGTTCGGCACCGCGACCAGGAACGCCCTGGCGCACCCGGTGGCCGGCCTGTCCGCGACGGCGCTGGCGCACCGCGTGCTCGCGCACGGCATGTCCGTCGCGTTCGGCCTCGCGGCCGTCTTCGACGTGGTCACCCTCGTGCTGATCGCCCTCTTGCTGCGCGGCCGGCCGCGGCGCGCGGCCGCGAGGCCGGCGGACGGCCCCGCCGCCCTCGACGGCGGCCGGGTCCGGGTCCCCGACGTGGCGGATATCCGCGACCCCGGTTAGCGCTCCCGGCCGCCTGCCGGCGGCGGCTGCCTGGCCGTGAGGCTGATCGCGCGGGAGTAGCGGACGCGGCCGAAGTACATGAGCTTGACCAGGAGCCACGACTGCCAGCCCGGCGCGGCGGCCGCGGGGACGGTGACGCCGAAGCTCGCCGTCCCCGTCCCGCCGGGCGCGATGCCGATGGGTTGCGTCCACGGCCGGGTCACCTCCCAGGTGCCGAACGGGGAGATCAGCTGAAGCTCCCCGCGCAGCGGGGACGTCAGGCGGCTGGCGACCCGGACGGTCAGCCCGCCCCGCTCGCCGGGGGCCAGCCGCAGGTCCGGGGTGAGCACCTCAAGGTCCGCCTCGGCGTTGAGTGCCTGGACGTCGGACTGCAACCGGGCGAACAGCTCCTCCGGCGGCAGGCCGGCGTCCGGGGGGCCTGCCTCGCCGATCGTGACCAGCGCGGTGTCCTCAAGCTCCTGGCCAAGGCCGTCCCGGATCCGGGCGGCCACGAAGCACCGCCCGGCGGCGGCCCCGGGCAGCGCGCGGACCGTCACGTCCCAGGCCGCGAACTCGCCGCCGGCGAGCCGGTAGGGGAGCCGGCAGGGGAGCCGGGCGGCGGCCCGGCTGGTGAGCCGGCCCGGGATGAGCCGGTCCGGGAAGGGCATGCCCGCGGCGGACACGGCGCCGGCCTCCGCGACCAGCCCGTCCGGCACCACGAGTTCGACCTCGCCCGCGGCCGGCTCCGGACCGCAGGCCACCGTCAGCCGCACCCGCCCGGCTGCGGCGCCGGCGCCGGCAGCGGCACCGGCGGCAGGGTCGGCGGCGGCGGGGACGGGCAGCGTGATCCGGGTCGGCTCGAAATGCACCGCGACCGGCATGTTCCCCGCGGGCGCCGGCCCCTTGCCGTGCAGCCAGTACCGCGTGTACACCGGCTGGACCGGTTCCGGAGCGGCGGCCGCGGGCACCCCCGGCGCCGGGTCCGCGGGGCCGGCCGTGCCCGTCGCGCCCGTCGCGCTGGGTACCCGGGCCGGCCGGACCGCCACGGTCACCGTCTCGAACGGTCCCAGGGCCACCAGCGCGGCCCCCTCCGCGACCTGCAACGGCGTCCCCGGCGACTCCTCCAGCAGGTCGGTCAGCCACGCCGCCTCGATGCCCGCCGCGAACCGCAGCCGCGCCAGCACCGCGCGGCCGTCGGTCTCCCGCAGCCGCACCGTGACGTCCCCGCCGCCGCGGCCGTCCCCGCCGCGGCCGTGCCCGCCGCGGCCGTGCCCGCCGCGGCCGTCCCCGCCGCGGCCGTCCCCGCCCGCGCCGGCGGGCGGCGGAGACGGCCGGCCGGACGCCAGCGGGTTGCCGCGTGGCTTCAGCGCGGTCAGCGTGACGTTGGGCGCGCTGACCGACACCAGGTCCCCGCTCAAGGCCGGCCCGGACAGGGCGCCGTCGCTCACGACCGCGGCCAGACCGTGGCAGTAGTCCTCCGCGCGCGCGTTGAACCGGGCCGCCCGCCAGTCGTCCCCGGCGGACACGAGCGCGTACGAGAACGTGTGGCTCCAGTGCTGCCAGGCGAAACTGCTGCCGTCCGGCGCGGTGCGCCGGTCGCCGTCGATCCACACCCCGCTCGGCCAGCTTGAGCAGGCCCGCATCAGCGACATCCACAAGGTGCCGTCCGGTGCGACCACCGCTCCCGGCGTGCCCTGGTTGAACAGCGCGACCGCCCCGTCCGCCAGCGGTTCGGCGGCGGGAACGGCGTCCTCGGCCACGTCCGCGCGAACCGTCCTGGCCCGCACGTCGGCGATCAGCCCGGCGATCGCCTCTTCCAGCCCGGCGGGGTCCGCGGACGCGACGATCAGCACCGGCAGGTCGCGCGGCCCGCGCAGGTCCGCGCCCGGCGCGAACGCCGATGCCCGCGGCCGGGTAGCCGGCACCCACAGCCGCGCCGCGCCGCCGTCCGCGATCAGCGCGGCCAGCCGCTTGGCCGCCGGCGGGTCGCAGGCGGCGAGCACCTCCGCGGTGAACGCGTTCTCCTCAGGGCCGCCGAGCGCGATCCGGAAGTCCGGCAGGTTGGAGTCGGTGTCCACCGACCCGTAACGCGGCCCGGTGGCACGCGAGCAGGTCGCCGTGACGCCGGTCCCGGCGAGGCTGATGAGCAGGCTCCTGATCAGCTCGCGGTACTCGCCGCGGACAGCATCGGGGGTTATCACCTCGGCCACCCCGACCGCCACCCCGATCGGGGTGGCCAGCGGGTCTCCGGGCGTGCCGAGCGTGACCCGGGCGACCGAGCCGAGGCCGAACCACTGGTTGGCCGGGTTGTCGAGCGTCCACGAGTGCTCTGCCGTGTCTGCCTCCGGTGCCCCGAACGGCCGCCCGATCACCGCCGTCGCCGTCTGGTACACCGGCAGCCCGCCGGGGACATCGGCGGGGAAGCGAACCCGCAGCAGCCGGTCCCTGCCGATCGACCCCGACACGTGCGTGCGGAACTCGACCCGGTCCGCGCCGTGCCAGAGCAGCGTCTCCTGGGTGATCTCCAGGCCTCCCAGGGCGAACGCGGCCACCAGCCGCCGCCCGGCGGGGCAGTGCTGCGCGCGGACGGCCGCCGGGACAGACGCCGAGCCGGTTCCCGGCCCCTTCGGGGACAGGTGCCACGGGCCCTCGCCCCACCGCGGGTGCTTGTCGTACTCCTCTTGCAGCACGATCTCGTTGCCCGGGCCGCGCAGCACGCTCCGGCCGGTGCGCTTGTCGGTGATGGAAAGCGTGCCCCCCCGGGCCGGGTCGGCGGTCACCCGGTAGGCGCCGTTCTCGATCACGGTGCCCTCGTCATCGGTCCAGCCGCACTCGCCGTGCCCGGCCGGTTCCAGCAGGTAGCGCCGGTACCCGAGCGCGGGGACGCCGGCGGCGCGGAATGTCAGCGTGACCTCGGCCAGCGTCCCGTCCGGATGGCGCCGCACCCCCTCGGCCAGCGCCCCGGCCAGGCCGCCGCCGACCGGGTCGCGCACCGAAAGCCATGGCGTGCCCGGCTCGTCCAGCCGCACGGTGACCGTCGCCATGCCGTCGCGCTCGCGGGGAAGGCCGTTGCACACGATGACGCAGCGGCCGCCCCCTCCCGCGCCCTCCGTGCCCGCGCCGCCCTCCGTGCCCGCGCCGCCGCAGCCCGCGGCGCCCCCGGCGAGGAAACCGATCGCGTCGCGGCGCGCGGCGTCCCCGCGCTGCCACGCCTCGCGCCACCCCGCCAGCAGGTCCAGGTACACCTGGTCGGACTCGGTGCCGGTGATCGCGTCGTGGTGGGCCCCGTAGGCGAGCTGCCGCCACGCCTTGTCCAGCGACTCGGCCGGGTACGGCGCGCCGGCGAGCCAGGCGAGGGTCGCGAGCCGCTCCCCCTCGGCGACCGCGGTCTCGGCCGCCCGCTGCGCCTGCTTGGTGTCGGTGTAGGACACGTCCTTGCCGGTGTAGACCGGGTTCATGTCCCGCGTCTGCGGGGTGATCCAGACGCCCGACGACGGCGACGCGGCCTCGGCCCGCACGGCGTCGAAGAACTCGCGGGGGATCGCGGTGACGAACCGCGGCCAGACGTACCGCTTGTTCCACTCCCGGTGCACGTCGGTGACCCAGCGGGCGGGGATCACGTGGTCCGACCCGACCGGGAGCATGACGTTCCTCGTGGCGGCCACCGGGGCGAGCATGCGGAACTCGTCGTAGGCGGCTCGCATGGCCGCGGCCAGGTCCGGCGTGGTGTGCAGCGTCCAGCCCGCGCCGTAGTGGTTCGCCATGTAGGCGGTCAGCAGCCCGTTGCCGTCGGGGGACAGCCACTCGAACTCGGCCGGGAACTGCATCCGGCTGTTGTCCCCGG
The DNA here is from genome assembly GCA_035294225.1 of Trebonia sp. Classification (GTDB taxonomy): domain Bacteria; phylum Actinomycetota; class Actinomycetes; order Streptosporangiales; family Streptosporangiaceae; genus Trebonia. Next base: position 21,383 of record DATGLH010000155.1, on the reverse strand, counting down.
GACCCCACTGGTGGAACGGGCCGCGCGCCCACGACGACGAGGTGAGCCCGGCCGCCGCCATCAGCCCGGGAAACCCCGGGTCGTGGCCGAACGCGTCGAGCATCCACGCCGAACGCGGATCCGCGCCCAGCACGTCGCGCTGGAACCCCATCCCGTACACGGCGTTGCGGATGGTGGCCTCGGCGCCGGTCAGGTTGGTGTTCGGCTCGTTGTAGGTGCCGCCGACGATCTCGGCGCGGCCGTCTTCGATCAGCCGCCGCAGTTCGGCCCGGTCACCGGGGAACGCGTCGAAATGCGGCTTGAGGTAGTCGATCTCGGCGAGCACGAACTTGTAGTCCGGATCCTGGCGCGCCTTCCGCATGTGCAGCCGCACGAGGTCGAACGCGGTCCGCGCGTCGGGCAGCTCGCCGTCCTCGTCGGGCAGCACGAGCCGGGCCTCGGTGAACTGGCCCTGAGTGCTCCACCACACCGGGTCGTAGTGGAAGTGGCTGACCATCCACATCGTCCACCCGGGCTCCGCCACGGTGATCTGCGCCGCCTGCTCGGCGCGGCCGGCGGCGGTCTCCGCGATGACCGTGACCGGGCGGACCGTGCCGGGAGCGCCGGTCACCGCCACCGCCACGTCATGGCTGCGGCTTTCCCCCGGCGCCGGCAGCGTTATACCGAACGGAACCGGGGTGTCTGCCGAGGCACCCGCGATTCGCAGCGTGGCCGGCGTCCCGGCGTCGGCGGGCCCGGTGCCCTCGACGGTAACCCGGATGACTTGCAGCGGGCGGCTGATGCTTCCCTGGAACAGGTCGGTCGATTCCACGCCAGTGATCCGCATTCCCCCATCGTCCCACGGGGACCGGACACGCCCGTGCGTTCAACGCCGGCGTTCTCGCGTGAAGCCTTGCGAGGATCCCGGCGACGGCCCGGCCGAGGGGGCGGGCCGCGGCCGCGCCGCGGGCGCGTTCCAGCCGGCCCGGCCGGCGCGATCGGGCGCGCAACATGGCCTGCCGAGTCCTGGCTTGCCGTCTGACCAGGCTGTACTGTGATAGCGGGGTGCGGCGGCAATCGTTTTCCGCCTCCCTGCCAGGGATTCCTGCCAGGCTCCCACAACGGCGCGGGTTCACCGGGCGCGGGTTCCAGCGAAGGGAAAAAGTCATGGTTTTGTCCGAGCAGCCAGCGACGCTGCGGGATGTGGCGGCCGCGGCGCGCGTGCACCCCGCCACCGCGTCCCGGGCCCTGAACCCGGGAACCAGGCTCCTGGTCAGCGAGGAGACCGCCCGGCGCGTCATCGAGGCGGCCGAGCGGCTCGGCTACCGGCCCAACCCGGTCGCCCGCTCGCTGCGCACCCGCCGCTCGCACACCGTCGGCGTGCTGATCCCGGACCTGAACAACCCGCTGTTCCCGCCGATCGTGCGCGGCCTGGAGGACCGGCTCGCCGAGCACGGCTATGTCGCGCTCATCGGGAACACCGACGGTGACCTGAACCGGGAGCGGATGGTCTTCGACCAGATGCGCGCCCGGCACGTGGACGGGTTCGTGCTGGCCACGGCGACCCTGCACAGCCCGATACTGGCCGAGGCCGCCGAGGCCGAACTGCCGGTCGTGCTGATGAACCGTACCGCCCAGGGATATCCGTTCTCGGCGGTCGCGGTGGACAACGAGCAGGGCGAGCGGGCGGCCGTCGCGCACCTGGCGGCGCTCGGGCACACCCGGATCGGGCACATCGCGGCCCCGCAGGACATCTCGACCGGCACCGCCCGGCTGCGCGGCTTCCTCGACAGCATGCGCGCCCACGGCCTGGCGGCCGGCGAGGACCAGATCGTCTACGCATCCGCCCTGTCGATCGAGGAGGGCCTGCGCTGCGGCCGTGAGCTGCTCACCGCCAACCGCGAGCTGACGGCGGTCGCGGTGGCGAACGACATGCTCGCGGTCGGCTGTTACGGCGCGCTTGACGACCTCGGCCTGCGCTGCCCGGAGGACGTGTCCGTGGTCGGCTTCAACGACATGCCGTTCGTCGACCGGCTGCGTCCGCCGCTGTCCACGGTGCGGTTCCCGCACTACCAGCTGGGCGCCGAGGCGGCGACCCTGCTCCTGGAGCGGATCGAGAACGCCGCCAGCCCGGTTAAGATCTTGTATCTCGCGCCCGAGCTGGTCGCCCGCGGTTCCACGATGCCCCCCGCCTCGGCGGCGGCCCGTGAGCTGCCGGCGCAGGACGACGGACGGGACCCCGCGCAGGCGAGCGTGCCCACCGCGGTCCCGCTGCGCCGGGGCGCGGCGCACCGGGGCCGCTAGCCGGCGGATACCGGCGGCCGGGAGGCCGGACCGGCACAGCCTCTGCATTCGTTTGCATCCTGCCCGGCCCATGAGGGGACGCCGCCCGTCATTGCCTGCCGGTTTTGGCGCGAGATGCCCCGCATGCGCCGGACATGCGGTTTTCCTGACTCGTTCCGGCTTGGCCGCCAAGCGCCGCCGTACTTCAAACACGGCTGTGTAACAGATTGGGCATGCGGCATTGACAAACAAGCGGCCGTGCAGCACGCTCTGGTGCAAACGATTGTGCCATGCAATCAGGACGAGGGCAGTATGACTGAACAAGCTGACGCACTCCAGCTAGGCTGGCTGGGAACCGGTCGGATGGGCGCCGCGATGGTACGCCGCCTGCTCGCGAACGGCTGCGACGTCACGGTCTATAACCGCACCGCGGCGAAGGCGGTCCCGCTGGTCGAGCTGGGCGCGAAGGCTGTCCGGTCCATCCCGGAACTGGCGGAATGCGACATCGTCTTCACCGCCCTCGGCACGCCCGCCGACCTTATCTCCGCCCTGACCGGGCCGGAGGGGCTCATCTCGGGCGGCGCTTCCCCGAAGATCGTGGTCGACTGCTCGACGGTGTCCGCGGACGCCTCGGCGACCGTGCGCGAACGGCTCGCCGAGCGGGGCACTGCGCTGCTCGCCGCGCCGGTCATGGGGAACCCGAAGGTCGTCGAGGTCGGCAAGATGACCGCCGCCGTCTCGGGGCCGCAGGACGCGTTCGAGACGGCACGGCCCTACCTGGATATGCTCGGCCGGGGCGTCACGTACGTGGGCGAGGGCGAACTGGCGCGAATTGTTAAGCTTTGCCATAATTTGTTCCTCGGCGTGGTCGCCGCGTCGATGGCAGAGATTACTATTCTGGCGCAGGCAAGCGGGATCAGCCGCGAGGCTTTCCTCGCCTGCCTGAACAAGAGTGTGGTGGGCTCCCAGTTCACCCAGTACAAAACGCCGGCGTACGTGAACCTCGATTTCGAACCCACGTTCACCTCCAGGCTGCTCCGGAAGGATTTCGACCTCGGACTGGCAGCGGCGCGGGAGCGCGAGGTTCCGATGCCCGTGGCCGCGATCGTTCACCAGCTGATTCAGGGACTCGTCGGCCGGGGTTACGGTGACGTCGATTTCGCGGCATTTGTCGCGCAAGAGGCGGAGTCGGCCGGTATAACCCTCGAAAGTGAGCACGCCGATGTATCCGACGGGCTCGACCCCGAAGATTCCTGAGCGAGATTAGGAAGGAGGAACCGGGCGTTGAGATCTAACCTCCCCTGGTTCTCCAAGAACGCCGTCGCGGTGGGCGCAGTCGCGCTCGCCGTAGGTGCTCTGGCAGCATGCAGCAGCAGTAGCAGCAGTAGCAGCAGCAGTTCAAGTGCGGGCGCCGGATCGAGCAGCTCGGCCTCCGGATCCAAGGCGCCGATCACGATCGGCGCGTCGCTCTCCCTCACCGGGGACTTCTCGGCCGACGGCCAGGCCTTCGAGAAGGGCTACAAGCTGTGGCAGTCTGACGTGAACGCCGCGGGCGGCATCCTCGGCCGGCAAGTCAAGCTGACCATCCTGAACGACAACAGCAACCCGAACCAGGCCGTCACCAACTACCAGACGCTGATCAACTCCGACCACGTCGACCTGACCTTCGGGCCGTACTCGTCGCTGATCACCGGTCCGTCGTCGTCGGTCGCGGCCCGCAACGGCTACGCGTTCGTCGAGGGCGCGGGCGGCGCGCCGTCGGTCTTCGACACCCCGCAGAACCAGGCCGACCACAACGTGTTCGACGTGTCGCTGCCGGTGGCGGACGAGCTGATGCCGTTCGTGAACTACGTCGCGAGCCTGCCGCCGAGCCAGCGGCCGAAGACCGCCGCCTACCCGATGACCGACGACCCGTTCGCCGACCCGCCGGTGCAGCTCGCCCAGACCAAGCTGCAAGCCCTCGGGGTGAAGACGGTGTACTCGCAGATCTTCCCCGCGGAGAACACCAGCTACAAGGCGGCCGCGGACCAGGTGGTCGCCAAGCACCCGGACGCGGTGGTGCTCGGCTCCACCGACGTGCCGACCGTGCAGGCGTTCATGCAGGCGTTCGAGCAGCAGCACTACGTGCCCAAGCTGTTCATCGCCGCGTCGGGCCCGGACCAGGGCGCGGCGTTCACCTCCGCGGTGGGCGCGGGCAACGCCGACGGGATCATGGTGCCCAACGGCTGGTACCCCGGTTACGACAACGCGCAAAGCCAGAAGATGGTGAGCGAGTACGTCAAGAAGTACGGCGGCACCCCCTCCGACGTCAACGCGGACGTGGCCGAGGCGTACTCGGTGGGCCAGGTGATGCAGCAGGCGATCGTGGCGACCGGCGGGACCGACAACGCCAAGATCATCAGCTACCTGCACAGCGGCGTCACGCTGCAAACCGTGCAGGGGCCGGTCAAGTTCGACGCCCTGGGCGAGAACGGGGCCGCGGCGGCCTTCATCTTCCAGTGGCAGAAGAACGGCACCGACTTTGTCCAGGTCCTGCCGCAGGACGCTGCCGGATCGGTGAAGATCATCAACCCCAAGCCGCCGTGGACAACCGGCTGACCGCCACCCAGCCCAGTCCCTGACCGAGGGATGCCTTAACCGACCAGGACGGAGTGTTTATGGCGCGGGAGATATTGCAGGCCATCGTCGATGGCATCCTCACCGGGGGTGTCTACGCCTTGATGGCGGTCGGCCTGACGCTGATCTTCGGCGTGCTCGACATCATCAACATCGCCCAGGGTGTCCTGGTCATCCTGGGCGCCTACCTCAGCTACGAGCTTTCGGTGAAGGCCCACGTCGACCTGTTCGTGGGGCTGCTCGTCACCGTGCCGGCGATGTTCGTCATCGGCGTGGTGATCCACTGGGCGTTCATCCGGCGGCTGCGCGGCACCGAGCGCACGGCGATGACGCTGCTCGTCACCTACGCGGTGGCGCTGATCATCGAGGGCATCCTCTACAAGCTGTTCGGGCCGAACTACGTCGAGCTGAACGCCTCGTACGCGACCAGCAGCGTGAAGATATTCGGCTTCTACGTGACCTATATCTACATCTACGGGTTCATCCTCGCGGCCGTGCTGGTGGCGGCGCTGTACGTCTTGCTGTACCGGACCAGGTTCGGGCGCAGCGTGCGCGCCACCATGCAGGACGAGACCGCCGCCCGGCTCGTCGGCATCGACGTGAACCGCGTCGCCGCCCTGACCTTCGGCATCGGCGTCGCCGTGACGGCGGCGGGCGGCATGGTGTTCGGCGCGACGAGCGGCGGCTTCAACCCCAACAGCGGCTATGACCTGATCTCGCGGCTGCTGGCCATCATCATCCTCGGCGGCATGGGCAGCATCGGCGGCGCGCTCGCCGCGTCCGTGTTCATGCTCACCGTGGAGTCGGTCGTGCAGATCTGGTACCCCACCTGGTCGATCGTCGTCTTCTACGCCGCGCTCGTGCTGGTCCTGGTGATCCGCCCGACGGGCTTCTTCGGCCGGAAGGAGGTGCGGGCACAGTGAGCCAGGACATCGCCTCGGGCGAGGGCAAGAAGGCGGCGGGCATCATGAACTCCCGGCGCGCGCTCCAGGGCGCCGGCCTGCTCGTGCTGATCGCGGCCGCCCTGGCTTTCCCGCAGGTCTACAGCAACCCCGCCGTCACGAACTACGGCGTGTTCGCGCTGATCTTCGTCACCGTGGCCAGCGCGTGGAACATCTTCTCCGGATACACCGGGTACATCTCGGTCGGCCATGCGGTGTTCTTCGGCAGCGGCGCGTACGCGATGGGCGCCGCGGCGGAGGGCTGGAACCTCAACGGGACCAAGGCGTTCATCCTGCTGCCCTTCGCCGGTGCCGTCGGGGCGATCGTCGCGGTGCCGTTCGGGCTGATCGCCCTGCGGGTCAGGCGGCACACGTTCATCGTGATCACGATCGCCGTCTTCTTCATCTTCCAGCTGATGGCGTACAACCTGTCCTTCACCCACGGGACGAGCGGGATGAACGCGCCGTTCCTGCCCTGGTCGCCGACGGCCTTCAACACCAACTTCTACTACATCGCCCTGGCCTACGCGGCCGGCACGGTCGCCATCTCCTGGCTGATCCGGCGCGCCCGGTTCGGCCTGCAACTGCGCGCGATCAGGGACGACGAGGACCGGGCGCGCGGTCTCGGCGTCAGGACCATGCGGGTCAAGCTCGCCTCGTTCGTCATCTCCGGCGCGCTCACCGCCATGATCGGCGCCGTCTGGTTCCTGTACGAGGCGCAGGTCCAGCCCAACACCGGTTTCGACCCGCTGTTCGACCTGACGGTCGTGCTGATGGCGTTCCTCGGCGGCTACGGCACGATCGCCGGGCCGGTGCTCGGCGCGCTGCTCATCGAGCCGGGCACGCTGTGGCTGAACGCCCAGCCCCAGTTCTCCGGCGGATACCTGAGCGAGATCATGCTCGGCGCGATCTTCCTCGTCGTGGTGCTGTTCGTGCCGCGCGGGATCATCCCCACGGGGGGCGAGTGGATCACCCGGATGCGGACCAGGGGCCGCCCGGCGGTGGTGCCCGCCACCGCGATCGGTCCCAGGTCCGCATCCGCGGATTCCGCCTCCGCAACGTCTGTCGGCTCGGGAAGCCCGGGAGGTGCCAGGTGAGCGCGCTGCTGCGCACCGAGGGGATCAAGAAGGCCTACGGCGGTGTCCAGGCGCTGAACGGAGCCTGCGTCGACGTGGCCGAGGGCACGGTAGCCGGCCTGATCGGGCCGAACGGCTCGGGCAAGACCACCCTGTTCAACGTGATCACCGGGTACGCGCGGGCGGACGAGGGCCATGTCCACTTCGACGGCAAGGTGCTCACCAACGCCGCGCCGGACAAGGTGTTCGCCGCGGGCATCGGCCGGACCTTCCAGCTCACGCGGATCTTCCCCCGGCTGACCGTGGTCGAGAACATGCTGATCGCGGCGCAGGCCAAGGACCGGCCCCGCAACCTGCTCGCCTGGTTCGGCAAGGACGCCTGGACGCATCACCGCAGGCACGCCATGGAACTGCTGGAGTTCGTCGGCATCGAGCGGCACGCGGACATGCTGGCCGGCTCGCTGTCCTACGGGCAGCGCAAGCTGCTCGAACTCGCCTACGTGCTCGTCGCCGACCCGCGGGTCATCCTGCTCGACGAGCCGGCCGGCGGGGTGAACCCGACGCTGATCAACCACATCGCCGACCGCATCCGCGAGCTCAACTCCCAGGGCAAGACGTTCCTGATCGTCGAGCACAACATGGAGTTCGTGATGGGGCTGTGCGCCAGCATCACGGTGCTCGAGTCGGGCGCCACGGTGGCGAGCGGCCCGCCGGACATCATCAGGACGGACAAGCGCGTGCTCGACGCCTACCTGGGCGCCGACCTGGAGGAGGACTCCGATGACCACCCCGGCGAGTGAGCCCGCGCTCGTCCTGGACGGCATCGTCGCCGGCTACGGCGGCGGCGACGTGCTGCGCGGTGTCACGTTCGGCGTGCCCGAGGGGTCGATCACCTGCGTGGTGGGGCCGAACGGCGCGGGCAAGTCCACGCTGATGCGCGTGATCAGCGGCCTGCTCAAACCGCGGCTCGGCACGGTCACGCTGCGCGGGGAGAAGCTGAACGGCAAGTCGCCGCGGCAGATCCTGAAGATGGGCGTCGTCCAGGTGCCGCAGAACCACAGCCTGTTCAAGGACATGACCGTCAGGGAGAACATCGACCTCGGCGGCTACATGCTGTCGGACCGGGCGGTCGTGGCCAGGCGGATGGACGCCGTCTTCGACATGTTCCCCCAGGTCAAGGGGTGGGCGGAGATGAAGGCGGGGGCGCTGTCCGGCGGCCAGCAGCGGCTGGTGGAGTTCGCCCGCGCGCTGATGCTCGACCCGGTGCTGATCCTGCTCGACGAACCGTCGATGGGCCTGTCCCCGATGGTGCTGAAGTCGGTGTTCGACGCGGCCAGGCAGATGAACGCCAATGGCGCCACGATCCTGCTCGTGGAGCAGAACGCACGGGCCGGCCTCAGGCTGTCCCACCGCGGCGTCGTGATGGAGAACGGCACCGTACGGCTGGCCGGCACCGGCCGCGAGGTGCTTGAGCACCCCGAGATCGGCGAACTCTACCTCGGCGGTACCGTCAAGAGTTCGTCCTAGCCGGCCGTCCGGCGCCGCCAGCGAAGCCGGCGCCGGCCGTCCGGCGCTCGCAATCGGCGCCGGCCGGAATTATCGCCGCGCACGGAATGCCGGCGCTGCCCGTGACCCGGAAAGTAGCCCGTGACCCGGAAAGTAAAGGAATCCTCTAGTGCCGCGTCAGGCCAGCAGAACATCACATCTTGGCGGTGGTCCGTATTCGCCGGATATTTCACTCGCCATCGCATTAAAGTGGCGGCAGTACCTTGGTGCTACGGGGCGGTTGGTGGTGCGGGCTCAGGTCGCGTCCAGTTCCGTCGGTTGCAAGCGGCTTGCGCAGAGCGCGTATTGAGCGAGGACACTAAGCAATGGGAAACCATGGTGCTGCCAGCGCCAGAGCGCGCGCCGGCACGGCCAGCAATCGCGACGGTAAATCGATTGACGTCGATTCAAGGAGCCTGCGGCCGCTGAGCCTGTCCAACTGGTCGGTGTCGCGCCGGCTGTTCGCGGTCATCGTGATGGCGCTCCTCATGGGCCTGGTGTTCGGCGGGCTGCGGGTGGCGTCGGCGGAGAGCAGCGCCGCCCAGTTCGGCCGCGCGTCGCAGCTCGCCGACCTCGGCGAGCAGCTCACCGGCCTGATACAGGCGCTCCAGAACGAGCGCGACGTGACGGCCGTGGTCATCACCAGCGGCGACAGCAGGCCGCTCGGGCCCCTGTTCGCCGCGACGGACCGCGCGGTCGCCCAGGTCCGGCCGCTGCTCGCCGGCATCGGCAGCGGTTTCCCCGCGAACATCCAGGCCGACGCCAGCGCCGTGGCGGCGGAAGTGAGCCCGGCGGGCATCGCGGCGCTGCACCAGGCCTACACGAGCAGCCAGGACGTGCTGGCGATCATCGCCAGCTACGGCGCCGACATCAGCAGCATGATCAGCCTGAACGACCAGATCGCGCAGGGCGTCTCGGACGCCGCGCTCGCCAATGACGTGCGCGCGCTCAACGCGCTGTCGCTGGCGAAGGAGGAAGCGTCGCAAGAGCGCGCGATCCTCTACAACACCTTCACGAACCGCCAGTTCGCCCTTCCCGGCCTGCCCACGGTGCTCAACAACGCGTTCGCCGAGGAGGTCAGCGACGACGCGGCGTTCCGCGCGTCGGCGACGCCGGCCGAGGCCAGCCTCTTCGACACCGAACTGGGCGGGCAGGATGTCAGCCGGGCCGAGCAGATCGAAGACTACGTGCTGGGCAACATCCAGCCCGCGCAGGGCGCCAACGGCTACCAGCCCGCCAACGGCCTGCCGACCGTCAATACGTCCAATGGGTTCTCGCAGGTGCTGGGATCGAGCCCCTCGATCGAGCTCACCGAGCAGAACACGCCGGCGAGGTGGTACGGCTACCAGTCCGCCAAGATCAACGCCATGCAGGCCGTCGCCCAGGACATCGCCGGGAACATCGCGGCCCGCGCCCGGTCGCTGGAATCCGGCGCCCAGCAGTCCGCGCTGATCACGATCGTCATCACCGTGGTCATCCTGTTCCTGGTGCTGGTCGCCGCGCTGGCGGTGGCCAGGTCGCTGGTGCTGCCGCTGCGCAGGCTGCGGGCCGGCGCGCTGCACATCGCCTCGGTTCAGCTCCCTGAACGGGTGAGGCGGCTCAGCGAGGCGCCCGACTCGGCCGCGGCCCTTCAGGTCGAGCCGATCGACGTGCTGACCGAGGACGAGATCGGCCAGGTGGCGCGCGCGTTCGACCAGGTGCACCAGGAGGCGGTGCGGCTGGCCGGCGAGGAGGCGCTGCTGCGCACCAGCTTCAACGCGATGTTCGTCAACCTGTCCCGCCGCAGCCAGTCGCTGATCGAGCGGCTGGCGCGCATGATCGACTCCCTGGAGCAGAACGAGGACGACCCGGACCGGCTGTCCAACCTCTTCTCGATGGACCACCTGGTCACCCGCATGCGCCGCAACTCCGAGAACCTGCTGCTGCTCGCCGGGCACGAGGGCGCGCGCAAGTGGAGCGAGTCGGTGTCCCTCGCCGACGTGGCGCGGGCCGCGACGTCGGAGATCGAGCAGTACAACAGGGTGGTCCTCAACGTCCAGCCCGGCGTCGCGGTCATCGGGCAGGCGGTGTCCGACGTCGTGCACCTGCTCGCCGAGCTCATCGAGAACGCCACGCTGTACTCTCCCAAGGACACCCAGGTGCAGGTGGCGGCGCAGGAGCTGGCGAGCGGAGGCGTCCTCATCGAGATCACCGACAAGGGCATCGGCGTGTCCGAGGCCCGGCTGGCGGAGATGAACTGGCGGCTGGACAACCCGCCGCGGATAGACGTCTCCGTGTCCAGGCACATGGGCCTGTTCGCCGTGTCGCGGCTGGCGGCGCGGCACGGGGTGCGGGTCCGGCTGCGCGCCGCGTCCCCGCAGGGCCTGACCGCCCTGGTGTGGCTGCCGGACAGCGTGATCGAGCGGCCGGCGGCCCGGTCCTATGGCGGGGCCACGGGCGGCTGGCAGCCCGCGGCCGCCCAGGGCGCCTTGCAGGCCAGGCGCACCCCCGGCGGTCATTACGACAGCCAGGCGGGGGCCGGCCAGCAGGGCTACGGCAGGCACAGCCTCGGCGCGCGTGCCGCGGCCGGCGACCCGCCCGGGCCCGGCTCGCCGGACACCGTGGCCGACCCGGGGCGCAGCGGGCGCGCCGGCGCCGGCCTCGCCGGCGTCGGAACCGGATCCGGGAGCGGGTCCGGGCCGGCGCAGGCGGCCAGCCCGCCGGCGTCGAGCTGGTTCCGCAGCCGCCGGGCGGCGCCGGAAGGCGGCACGGGCGTGTCCCGCGCCATGGGGGCCGGCGGTTCCGGCGCGGGCGCCAGGCCGTTCGTGACCGCCGGCCAGCCAGGAGGCGGCCGGGAAGGCGGGACGGGCGGCTGGGCCGCGGGACGGAACCCCGCCGACATCGTCGCCGAGCCGGCCCGCGGCGGGGAAACGTCTGCCGGGCTGCCGATCCGCGTCCCGAAGGCCAACCTCATTCCCGGCTCGGCGGCCGATGCCGCACCGGGTGCCGGCAACGGCCGGACCGCCGTCCGGCCGGGGAACAGTCAGGAAGCGCAGCCGCTGCCGCAGCGCTCACCGGAGATGGCGCGCAGCCGCCTGAGCGGGTTCCAGCGCGGAGCCCGCCGGGCCGAAAGCCAGGCGCCGCGCGCAGGAGAGGGAACGGATCGTTGAGTTACGTATACCGTCAGGACCTGAACTGGCTTGTCAGCGACTTCGCCGCGAGGGTCGCGGACGTCGCCCACGCGGCCGTGGTGTCCGCGGACGGCGTGCCGCTCGCCCTCTCGGAGGACATCCCCGTGGAGTTCGCCGAACAGCTCGCCGCCATCACCTCCGGCCTTGCCAGCCTGATGCAGGGCGCCGCGCGGATCTTCGAGGCGGGCCTGCCCACGCAGGCCCTGGTGGAGATGCAAGGCGGCCTGATGCTCGTCAAGTCGATCAGTGACGGGTCCAGCCTGTGCGTCCTCGCCGCGCCGGAATGCGACACGGACCTGGTCTCCTACGAGATGACACTGCTGGTCGAGGCGGTCGGCGAGGTGCTGACTCCGGCGGTCCGCGGCGGCCAGGCCGGGGCGGGGGCCGGGTACCAGGGCTACTGAGCCGGTCCTCAGGGGACGAGCTCGGGCGCCCGCGCCCGGGCCCGCCACCAGGACTGTCCGTCGGCGGGCAGCAGGTGCACCGGGTCGTAGTAGGGGTACTCCCGGCTGAGCGCGAGCGGGTCGCCGGCCTCCAGCGCGGTCCGGTAGTTCTTCGTCCAGTACGAGATGCCCAGGACCGGGTCGTATCGCGCCGCCTGGTGTACCCACCGCTTGCCGGCGTAGGGCACATCGCAGACCACCCGCGGCGTCGCGAACCCGGGCAGGTAGCCCATGATCGCGCTTTGCAGCGCCTGCGCCTCGGCAAGCGTCAGCCGCCAGTGCTCGGCCCCCGGGATCATGTCGCACATGTAGAAGTAGTACGGCAGGATGCCGGCCCCGTCGAGCAGCGCGAAGCACAGGTCGAGCAGCTCGCCGGCGCTGGCGTTGACGCCGCGCAGCAGCACGCCCTGGTTGCGCACGTCCCTGATCCCGGTGTCCAGCATCGCCCGTGCCGCCCGGGCCACCAGCGGCGTCACCGACTGCGCCGCGTTCACGTGGGTGTGGATCGCGATCGACACGCCCCGTGACCGCGCTGCCGCCGCCAGCCGCGACATCCCGGCCCGGACCTCCGCGGACAGCCAGTGCTGCGGCAGCCCCATCAGCGCCTTGCTGGCCAGCCGGATGTCGCGCACGGACTCGATCTCCAGCAGCGCGGCGACGAATGCCTCCAGCCGCGGCCACGGCAGGTTCGCCACGTCGCCGCCGGAGACCACGACGTCCCGGACTCCCGGGGTCCGCCGCAGGTAGTCCAGCATCGCGGTCAGCCGGTCCTCGCGCGCCAGCTCGAACCTGTGCTTGCGCAGCGACGCGGTCGGGTTGCCCACCAGGTCCATCCGCGTGCAGTGCCCGCAGTACTGCGGGCAGGTCGGCAGCAGCTCGGCGAGCACCTTCGTCGGGTAGCGGTGGGTGAGCCCCTCCACCGCCCACATCTCCGCCTCGTGCAGCGAGTCGCGCTGCGCGCAGGGGTGGGACGGCCACTCCGGCTGCCGGTCGCTGAACACCGGCAGCATGTACCGGCGCACCGGGTCCGCGTACCAGGCGTCGGTGAACCCGGGAGCGGACGCCGGCACGTCCGGCGCGATCGTGTTCAGCATCTGGGGCGGGACGAGCATGGACATCGTCGCCCGTTCCCGCTGGTCTTTCTCCAGGTCGGCGAGGAAGCGCTCGTCCAGCCCGCCGCCGGTCACCTCGCGAAGCTGCCGGGTGTTCTTCACGCAGTGCGCGCGCTGCCACTGCGCGGACTCCCACTCCGCGCGGGTCACCCCGGCCCAGCCGGGCAGCCGCCGCCAGTCCGGTTCGGCCAGCTCACGGCGCCGGTACGCGTACGGCTGCTCCAGCATGTTGCCTCCCGAGGGTGCGGCGAACGATAATTCTGCGGTACCCGTATCGTACGAAAGAAGATACGTTGGATCATTATCCAGAAGATAAATTTTCCGAACGTGCGCGGCTGGCTCCCGCCGCGCCGGCCCGCTGCCCGCCGGCGGCGGGGAAGGATGGGCGGGGAAGGATGTAGGCATGGCACGACCTCAGCACGGTCCGCGCCGCTCTGGTTCCCCTGGGCACGGCGCGCCGCTCGCGACCTCGCTCGGGCTCGGCCGCGTCGCCGACCCCGCCGAGCGCCTGGCGGGCGTGCTGCCGCAGGCGGCGTGGCGCCTCGACACCAGCCCGCGGCTCGGCGCGGACGAGGTGCGGATCCGGGTCGACAGGCTCAACCTGGACGCCGCCTCGTACCGGCAGCTCAGTGAGGCGAACAACGGCGACGGCGACGCGATCAGGGAGGCGGTCCGCGAGATCATCGGCAGCCGCGGCAAGATGCACAACCCGGTCACCGGCTCCGGCGGCATGCTCACGGGGGTGGTCGACGAGGCGGGCCCGGAGTCTCCGCTGGGCCTGAAGCCGGGTGACCGGGTGGCCACCCTGGTCTCGCTGACGCTGACCCCGCTGGAGATCTACGACGGCCTGGCCCGCTGGGACGGCCTGTCCGAGCAGGTGCCGTGCGAGGGGCACGCGATCCTCTTCGGCCGCTCCATCGCCGCCGTCCTTCCCGGCGATCTGCCTGTTCCGCTGTCCCTGGCAGTCATGGACGTCTGCGGGGCGCCTGCGCTCACCAAGCGCGTCGTGGAGGCGTGGGGCAGGGCCGATGTCATGGAGGCGTGGGGCGGGGCCGATGTCATGGAGGCGTGGGGCGGGGCCGGTGGGGAAGCCGGCCGGCGGCAGTCGTTCCGGACGCCGCCAGCCATCTCCCCCCGGCCCCCCGCTGCCGCCAGTGAGGAGTCCGCCCCGTCCGCCCGGCCGGGACCCCCAGGCCCCGTCGTGGCCATCCTGGGCGCGGCCGGCAAGAGCGGCTCGCTGTCCGCTGCCGCGGCTCGCGCCGCCGGCGCTCGCCACATCATCGGCGTGGTTCCCACCGAGGCCGAGGCCAGCCTGCTGCGCTCGGCTAACGCCATCGCGCCGCTCGCCGACGAGGTCGTCGTGGCCGATGCCCGGCGGCCGGTGCCGCTCGCGGAGGCGGTCGCCGGGGCGGGCGGCCCCGCCGACGTCACGGTCGTGTGCGTCGACGTGGCCGGCTGCGAGGGCGGCGCGATCCTCTCGACGGCGCAGGGCGGCACGGTGATCTTCTTCTCGATGGCCACGAGCTTCAGCGCGGCAGCCCTGGGCGCCGAGGGCGTGGCCGCCGATGTGACGATGCTGATAGGCACCGGCTACACCCCCGGCCACGCCGGCCTGGCCCTGAACTTGATCCGGACAAACAAGGCCGTCCGCGCCCTGTTCACCCGCCGCCTGGGAGAGGACGGCGCCCCCGCCCCGGGCCGCCCCGCCCTGTCCTCCCCGGATGAATGCCCCGCCCTGTCCTCCCCGGATGAATGTGACATTCAGCCGCCTATAGGCGGCTCGATGCCGCATTCATCCGGCAGGAGAGCCGGGGAGGGGGAGTAGACGTGCCAGTCCGGCAGGAGAGCCGGGGAGGGGGAGTAGACGTGCCAGGGAAGCTGAACCTCGACCCGGCGAAGGTCGCGCGGGCAAGGGAGCTGGCGAGGCGGGCGGGGGAGCCGGTGACCAGGCTCGCCAGCACGCACACCACGGTGTCCATCGAGCGGGCCGTGCTGCGGCTGGCCGGGCTCGGCGGCGCCGACGCCGAGGGCATGCCGTGGGCGAACCGGCTGACCGACGCCGTCCGGGACGCGGTCGGCCTCGAGCACGGTGTCGCGCTGCCGGCCTGGGACGCCATGCTCGCCGGCGGCTACCCGGACCTGCGCACGCTGGCCGAACAGGCGGCCGCCGGCCAGGTCAAGTTCCGGATCCCGGCCGGCGGCGAAGCCGCGATGGCGAGACGGCAGAGCCTGCGTTCGGCGGAAAAGGGGGTGGCCGCCATCGACGCGCAGCGGGCGCGGCGGGCGGCCATGATCGCCAGCCTCGCCGATCCGCCGCCGCCCTGGATCTACCTGATCGTCGCCACCGGCGACATCTACGAGGACATCCCGCAGGCACAGGCGGCCGCCCGGGAGGGCGCCGACGTGATCGCGGTGATCCGGTCCACCGGGCAGTCGCTGCTTGACTACGTGCCCGAGGGCGCGACCAGGGAAGGGTACGCGGGCACCTACGCGACGCAGGAGAACTTCCGGCTGATGCGCGCCGCGCTGGACGAGACGTCACGGGAGCTCGGCCGGTACGTCCGGCTGACGAACTACGCCTCCGGGCTGTGCATGCCGGAGATCGCCGTGCTCGCCGGCCTGGAACGGCTGGACATGATGCTCAACGACTGCATGTACGGCATCATCTTCCGCGACATCAACCCGGTGCGCACCTTCATCGACCAGCGGTTCTCCCGCCGGGTGCACGCCCGGGCCGGCATCATCATCAACACCGGCGAGGACAACTACCTGACGACGGCGGACGCGGTCGACGCGGCGCACACGGTGATCGTCTCCCAGCTGCTCAACGAGTACTTCGCGCGCGAGGCCGGGCTGGAGACCTGGCAGCTCGGGCTCGGCCACGCGTTCGAGATCAGCCCCGCGGTGCCCGACTCCTTCCTGCTGGAGCTGGCGCACGCGCAGCTCGTCCGCGAGCTGTTCCCCGGCGCGCCGCTGAAGTACATGCCGCCGACCAAGCACATGACGGGGAACGTGTTCGCGGGCTACCTGCTCGACGCGTTCTTCAACCTGTGCGGGCTGATGACGGACCAGTCGATCCTGCTCGTCGGGATGATGACCGAGGGCATTCACACGCCGTTCCTGTCCGACCGGGACCTGGCGCTTGAGAACGTCCGGTACGTGCGGTCCGCGGCCGGGCGGCTCGGCCTGTCGTTCCAGCCGGACTCGTTCGTGGTCGGGCGCGCGCACCGGGTGCTCGACGAGGCGCTGGAGCTGCTCGACCGGATCGGCGCCGACGGGCTGCTGGCGGCGATCGCGGACGGGACGTTCGGCGTGACCAGGCGGCCGCCGGACGGCGGGCGCGGCCTTGAGGGGGTCATCGAACGGGCGGACGGCTACTTCAACCCGGTGTCGGAGGTTCTGGGAGGGGACGCGCAATGACCCTGTCTGATGTGGTGCGGCCGTACGGCGACACCACCGGCGACGGCCGGGTGCAGCTGTCGTTCACGCTGCCGGTCCCCGGCGTGTCGGCGGCTGACCGGGCGCTGGCCGAGGGCGCCGCGCTACAGCTCGCGGGCAAGATGGGCCTGTCCCCGGCGATGGTGGTGCACGCCAAGCCGATCGGGCAGGGCTTCACCTTCTTCATCGTCTACGGGCGGGTAAGCCACCTGGTCGACTTGTCGGCCGTGACCGTGGCCCCCCGGGAGTACGAGCTGCTGTCGCCGGCCGAGGTGAACCTGCGGATCCGCACCGCCCTCGGCCGGAAGCTGGTCGTCGTCGGGGCGACCGTCGGGTCCGACGCGCACACCGTCGGCATCGACGCGATCTTGAACGTGAAGGGCCACGCGGGGGAGAAGGGCCTGGAGTACTACCGGGAGATCCGGGTGGTGAACCTCGGGGCGCAGGTGCCTATCCCGGACCTGGTGGCGCGGGCCGCGGCTGAGCACGCGGACGCGGTGCTGGTCAGCCAGGTGGTCACCCAGCGGGACGCGCACCTGTCGAACGTGCGGGAGCTGGCGGCGGCGTTCTCCGCCGCGCCCGGGTTCGGCGGGGCTCCGCGGCGGCCGCTGCTCGTGGTGGGCGGGCCGCGGTTCGACCCGTCGGCGGCGGCGGAGCTCGGCGTGGACAAGATCTTCGGCCGCGGCACGACGCCCGGCGAGGTGGCCAGCTACCTGGTCCACGCGCTCGCTCCCGCCGTCCCCGCGGCCGGCGGCGGCGCGGGCGGCGGCGCGTGACCTCCGCCGGCGCCGGCCCGGGGGCCGGGCTGACCGTCACCCACCGGCGTTACGTCAGGCACGGTGACGCCCATTACGGGGGCGGGCTGGTCGACGGGGCGTACCTGCTCGGGCTGTTCGGCGACGCGGCGACGGAGGCGTGCGTCCGGATGGACGGCGACGAGGGATTGCTCGCCTCCTACTCGGACGTGCAGTTCCGCGCCCCGGTGCTGGCCGGCGACGTGGTCGAGGTGACATGCACGGTCACGGGCTCGGGGCGGCGCAGCCGCCAGCTCTCCTTCGAGGCGCGCGTCGTCTGCCGCGCTGACCCGTCGCGGGGCCCGTCCGCCGCGCTGGTCCTCGCCCCGCCGATCATCGCGGTCACCGCCGCCGGCACGGTCGTGGTCCCGGCGCCCGCGGGCTGATCCCGCCCCCGGATCCGGCAAGCGGCACCGGAGGCACGGGCCAGCGGCCCCGGCTGGCGGCGCCCGCGTGGCGGCGCCTGAGCGCCGATGGGCGGTCTTCGGACGGCGCGGCCTGTTCCCCCGCCCGCCCCGCGGGATGCCGGGCCGGGCCCGGTGCCCGCCCGGGCTGGTTGCCGCGGCCTTGGCCCGGGCCTGCCGCCTCGTCCATGATCTGGAAGGTTTTTTGCCCTATTCCGGATTTTCCCCGCATGATGAAATATTTTGCGGTTCGCGCGCCCGCCGGCGGCCCGCCGCCGGGCCGCCGGCGGGCGCGCGGGTGTCGGCGCGTCAGGAAGGACGGAGCAGATGGAGTACGCGCGGGGCCGCCGGGACGGCCAGCCGTCCCGCGTCGGCGAGGGGACGTTCACCGGGCGGGCGATGCTCGACCCGCTCCTCGACGACGGGGCAGCGGCCAGGGTCCGGGTCAACAGCGTGGTCTTCGAGCCGCGCGGGCGGACGCACTGGCACTCGCACGCCGACGGCCAGGTGCTGCTCGTCACCAGCGGCCGCGGCATGGTCGAGACCCGGGACGGAGACCGCTATGAGCTGCATCCCGGCGATGTCGTCTGGGCCCCGCCGGGCGAGGTGCACTGGCACGGGGCGGCCCCGGATTCGCTCCTCGTCCACACGGCGGTCTCCCTCGGCGCCACCGAATGGTTCGGGGAGGTCCCCGCCGACCGGTACGAGGAAGCCTTCCGCCGCCGGTAGCGTGCGGGCGGCGACGGCAGGCACGGCAGGCGGGGCGCGCCCGGGACCTGAGCGGGCCCCGCGGCGCCGGCAGCCTACGGGGTGACGGTCACCAGGGTTCCGTAGGGCATATACGGATAGGCCTCCTTCGCCGCCGTGTAGGGCAGCTCCACGCAGCCCAGGCTCTGGGGGTACCCGTAGGCCCCGCGCGCGATGTAGTGCACCGCGGACCCCCCGCTGAAGTACGACACCCACTGCACCGGGTCCGCGTAGTGCGACCCGTCGGGGTTGGTGCCCTGCATGACCTGGAACGGCAGTTTCTCGTAGACCGGGAACGTGCCGACCGGGGTGGGGTCGATGGAGATGCCGGTGTTGGCCAGGCTGCGGAACACCTGCCGCCCGTTGTGCCATATCGTCAGCGTCTCCGGCGAGGACTGGCTGGCGATCGCGTAGCTGTAGCCGTGCGTGTTGCGCTCGCCCGCTGCCGCCGCCTTGAGCAGCGCCGCCCACACGCCGGGGCTGGCCACCCCGTCCGTGGTCATCCCGTGGTCGGCCTCGAACCCGGTGATCGCCCCCTTGTCGAGCAGGTTCGGGCTGCCCTCCTTCCAGAAGGCGTGCAGCCCGCTCGGGTAGCCCTGCTGCCAGGTGAACGTCCCCGGAGGCGGTTGGTAGGCGGCCGCCAGCTGGGCGGCCGCGCTTGCGGCGGGGACCGCCGCGCCGGGAGCCGGCGTCCAGGTCATCGGCAGGTAGCCGAGCTGGGCGAGCAGCTCCTGTAGCCGCAGCGTTGAGTACGAGCCGGTGGTGAACGCCGATCTATATCCCGAACGTACCCCGCTGTCTCCCCCCGGCACCGTCACTGTCACCCGGGTGCCGGCCGGGAAGCCGGCCCGCGGCGTGAATACCGCGCTGTCTCCCGCCCGCCGCCAGGTCCCGGCGATGGCGGGCGTCAGCCGCGGCAGCGGCGCCGCGGCGGGCAGCGGCTCGTTGAACGTGACCGTGACCGTGCCCGCGCCGTCGACGCCCTGGCTGCCGTTCGCCGGGGCGACCGACAGCAGGCGCAGCGGCTGCCGCGTGACGGCCCTGACGGCTGAGGCGTGTCCCGGACTGCCGGCCCGCGCCTGGTGGCCCTGCCCGGCCGCGAACAAGCCGGCGACGCCGGCCCCGACGGCGATGATTGCGCCAGAACCCCAGGCAGCGGCCTTCCGCGATATGGTGCGCACAGTGCTCCCCCCGATATTCCGTGCACAGCGTTATCACCCGAGTAGGTGACTCAGTGTAGTTGATATATGCCTCTTCGTGGTTGAAGCCATGCCCGGGTCCCGCCGTCAGTTGACATCGCGCGGATCGGCGGTAAGTTTTTGGCGCAGTCCGTCGGCGGGCTCACCTGCTGGATCGGCTGGCGCGTAGCATTGTTGGTGCCGCACCACGGCGGGGACGGGGACAGCCAGTCTCCGTGTGCCCGGGCGCGGCAGCCGACGGGCCGGCGCGCAGTCCGGCTGTCAGGGGATGGGCCTGGAGAGGACCCGGGTGGCTCAGTAGACAACGGACGCCGCGCCCGCCGCCAGCGGGATGGATCCGGACCGAAGGCGCCACCTGGGTCCTCTTCCACTGATACAGCCAGACAGAGAAGGTGAAGACAGGCACATGGAAGAGTCGGCTCCAGGCACCGGCCGCGTGATCATCGTCATGCCGACATACAACGAGCGGCAGAACCTGGAGATCATGGCGGGCCGGATCAGGGAGTCCGTACCGGACGCGGACCTGCTGGTGGTCGATGACAACAGCCCTGACGGCACCGGGGACCTCGCGGACAAGCTGGCCGAGACCGACACCCGCGTCCATGTCATGCACCGGACCGAGAAGGCCGGCCTCGGCCGCGCCTATGTCGCCGGCTTCGGCTGGGCCCTCGAGCGCGGCTACGACACGATCGTCGAGATGGACGCGGACGGCTCGCACCGGCCGGAGGACCTGCCCGGGCTGCTCGCCGCGCTGGCCTCCGCGGACGCGGTGATCGGTTCCCGCTACGTGCCTGGCGGCACCGTCGTCAACTGGCCGAAGTCCCGGGAGTTCCTCTCCCGCGGCGCCAACCTCTACAACCGGCTGATGCTCGGCATCAGCGTCAGGGACGCGACCGGCGGGTTCCGCGTGTACCGCGCGTCGACGCTGCGGAAGATCGACCTGAACAACATCGAGTCCGCCGGCTACTGCTTCCAGATCGACATGACGCTGCGCGTGCTGCAAGCGGGGCTGAGGCTCGTCGAGGTGCCGATTACGTTCGTCGAACGCGAGCGCGGCTCGTCGAAGATGAGCAACGCGGTCATCCGCGAGGCGTTCTTCCGGGTGGCGCAGTGGGGCATCGCGGCGCGCCTGCGCGGCAAGTCCGCCGCCAGCGTCCGCAGGTGACCCTGCCCTGACCCCGGCGGAACCGCCCGCCGCGATGCCGCCGCGGGCGCCCGGCGGCCCGCGGCCGCCGGGCCGGTAAGGCGCTGCGGCGCTGGGCGCGGTCCGCGGCGTCCGCGATGGCGCGGCCCTCCATGGCGCGGCGCTCCCTGACGACTTCGAGCCGCTCAGCGAGCACCGCCTCCAGGTCCTCGACGCTGCGCCGCTCCATGAGCATGTCCCAGTGGCTGCGCGGTGGCTTGACCTTCTTCGGCGAAGGCGACTGCCCGGTGCTCGCGGTAGCCATGGCCCCGCAGACACGGCACTCCCACATGGGAGGTAGTTCCGCCTCGGCGGCGAAGGGCACGCTAAAATGGTGTCCGTTCGGGCAGTCGAAGGAGACCTCCTGGCGGGGAGCCAGGTCGGTATTCCGGTCGTTTTCGTAGCTGGTCGCGCCGAGTCGGGTTCCGCGAAGTGCGCGTTCGGCCATTACTT
>DATGLH010000154.1:0-14482 GCA_035294225.1 Trebonia sp. | reverse complement strand
CGAGGACCTCGGGCACGCCGAGCGCGGCGAGCGTGACACCGGCGAGCGCATCCGGCCAGACGCGGGATCGTTCGACGGGCAGCACCCCGCGCAGCACTGGCAGGCGCCGCGGCCATCCTCGCCGGCGGCCGCCCGGGGAAGTCGGCATCGTCCCACCCCCATCGGCGTGCGGGCGTGCGGAGACAGCATGCGTTCCGCACGCCGCCGCTATCAAGAACCTTCCCCGTGGCCCGGACCCGGCGCCGGGAGATCAGCGCGAAAATTCCCCATCCTCTGCCACGAGATCCTCTGCTGCGGGCACCTCCACGGGGACAACGGGACCGTTCGGCGCCGACAGCGTGCTGAGGGCCGTGCCTCTCCCGCGCCCCGCTGCCGCCCGTAGGCCCTACGACCGCGGAAGACCAGGCTCCTCATCGCGTGGCCGCATGCCGGACTGGTAGGCGAAGATGACCGCGTGCACCCGGTCGCGCAGCCCCAGCTTGGCCAGCACGCGCGCCACGTGCGTCTTGGTGGTGTTGCCGGAGACGTGCAGCGCGGCGCTGATCTCAGCGTTCGACATCCCCTGCGCCACCAGCCCGAACACCTCGCGCTCGCGCTCAGTCAGCACGTCTAGCCGGGCGTCGTCGCGGCGCGCGCGGGTGTGCGCGCCGGCGACGAACAAGCCGATGAGCCGCCGGGTGACCGCGGGCGCGAGCAGCGCGTCGCCGGCGGCGACCACCCGCACGCCGTCGATGAGCTCTTCCGGCCGGGCGTCCTTGACCAGGAACCCGCTCGCGCCGGCCGCCAGCGCGTCGAACACGTACTCGTCGGTGTCGTAGGTGGTCAGCACCAGCACGCGCGGCGCCGCCGGCTGGCCGACCACCTGCGCGGTGGCCCCGATGCCGTCCGTGCCCGGCATCCGGATGTCCATCACCACAACGTCGGGCGCGAGCCGTGCGGATTCCGCGACCGCCCTCGCCCCTGTCGGCGCCTCGCCGACCACCTCGATATCGTCCTGGGCGCCGAGGAGGGCCCGCAGGCCGGCCCGGATCAGCGGCTGGTCATCGGCGATCAGGACCCGGATGGTCATCTGGCCTGCGCTCAGCCGGGGTCCGGGACCGGGAGCGTCGCGGATACCTCGAAGCCCGCCGTGCCGCCGCCGCGCGGTCCGGCGCGGAACGTCCCGCCGTGCGCCGTGACCCGATCGCGCAGCCCGCGCAGCCCGCGGCCGCCGCCCTGCCCGCCGCGCTGCCCGCCGCCGTGCCCGCCGCGCTGCCCGGTCCGCGCGGGGCCGTCGTCCGTCACGGTGACGCGCAGCGCGCCGTCTTCCCGGCGGAGCGTGACCCGGGCGGCCGTCGCGGCCGAGTGGCGCAGCACGTTGGTCAGGCTCTCCTGGACGACGCGGTAGGCGGTCAGGTCGATCGCCGCGGGCAGCGGGCCGGGCGCGCCGTCGATGGTGACCGCCAGCCCGGATCCGGCGGTGAGCTCACCGAGCCGGGCCAGGCCGGGCAGCGGCCCGGCGCCGCCCGGCGCGTGAGTGAGCACGCCGAGCGTGTGCCGCAGTTCGGTCATCGCCCGGCGGCTGGCGGTCTCGATGCCGGACAGCAGGCCGGCGTCGGGCGGCTTGCCGGATTCGGCCAGCAGCCGGGCGGCGCCGGCCTGCAAGCCGATCACGCTCACGTGGTGCGCGACGATGTCGTGCAGTTCCCGCGCGATCCGGGCGCGCTCTTCGGCGGCGGCCCGCACGTCGCGTGCCGCGCGCTCCGCCAGCAGCGCCCTGGCCCTGGCCGAAGCGCCCTCGCCGGCCGCCCACGCGCACGCCGTGAGCGCGGCCACCGTCGCCACCGCTTCCGGGCGGACGGAACGGGAGAGCAGCCCGGCCTCCAGCGCGGCCAGGGTGACCGCCGTCGCGAGCAGGCCGCCGCGTCCCGCGCTCCGGCTGGTGACCGTGTAGAGGGCGACGAGCGAGGGGGGGACCAGGACCAGCGGGCTCAGCCCGCCCCAGTCCGGGCCGTGCCGCGTGAACAGCAGCCAGGTTCCCGCGGCCGTGGCGATCAGCCACACCACCCGCGGCGAAACCCGGCGCCATGCCAGCGCGGCCGCGCCGAGCACGCCGGCCGCCGCCCAGGCGGTCCCGCCGCTGTGGTGATACGGATCCAACCCGGGCTCGGAGACCGCGAAGACCAGGCCGGCGGCCAGCAGGGCGTCGGCTCCGCGCACGGGGCCGGGCAACCGCCGTGTCAGGACAGGCCAGGCCCGCGGGCGCCATGCGATGTCCATGACCCGACCCTACGCGGGCGCGCGCCAGGAGGTCATCATCCGCGCGGCGGAGCGGCCATCACCCGTCCGGGTGACGCGCTGCGCCGTCCGGGCGACGGCAAAGACCGGCTTCCGGGGTGACGCGCTGGCGGGACGCCGGTGGCTAGCGTCACACCGTGCGAATACGAGGGTTCCCCGGCGTGCGGCGCCTTCCCGCCCCGCCGGCGGCGCTGGCCTACGGCGTGTTCGGCGTGTTCGGCGCGGCCGTCCTCGTGGTGAGCGATCAGCCGCCGCACCGGCTGTGGGGCGCGTGCGCCGCGGTCGCGTACGGGTGCGCCGCGCTGGTCAGCCTGGCCCCGGCCCGGCTGGCCCCGGCCCGGCTGGCCCCGGCCCGCTGGCGCCGGGACCTCGCGCTGGCCGCCGCCGTGGCCGGGGCGGTGGCGGTGCCGCTGTGCTGGCTGGCCGCCGCCGGCCGGGGGATGCCCGAGGTCGCGGTGGTGGCGCGCTCGGCCGGACTGCTCGTCCGGCACGGCAGGCCGTATCTGCCGGCGGCCCGGCTGGGCGCCGACGTCTACGGCTACAACCCGTACCTGCCGGGCATGACGCTGTTCGGATTGCCGCGTGCCCTCGCCGGCGCCGGCGCCGCGACGGATCCGCGGGTGTGGGACGCGGTGGCCTTCACCGCGGCGTTCGGGGCCGCGCTGCGGATCGCGGGAGCCGCCGGCGCCATCCGGCGGACCGCGGCGGTAACGGGCTCCCCGCTGATCGCGTTCCCGCTCGCGGTCAGCGGCAACGACCTGCCCGTGCTCGGCCTGATCTGCCTCGGGCTGGCCCTGGCCGCCCGGCCAGACCTCGGCCGCTCATCCTGCCCGGCGTGGGCCGGCGCCGCGGGCGGCGCCGCCGCGGCGCTGAAGGCGACCGCCTGGCCGATGCTGCTCGTCGTGGTCGTGCTGTACGGCGTGCGGGACGGCCGCGCCGCCGCGGCGCGGTTCGCCGCCGCCGGCGCCGCGGTGCTCGCCGTCGCCGTCGGCCCGGTCCTGCTCATCCAGCCCCGGGATCTCGTCACGAACACGATCGCGTTCCCGCTCGGCCTGAGCAGGGCGCATTCGCCGGCGGCGAGCCCGCTGCCCGGTCACCTGATAGCGGCCGCCGGGCCCGCGGGCCATCTGGCCGTCATCGCGCTGATGGCGGCGGGAGCGGTCGTCCTTTGCGTCATGCTGGCCGCGCGGCCGCCGCGGACCGCCGCCGCGGCGGCCGGGTACCTGGCGCTCACCCTGGCCGTGCTGTTCACGCTCGCCCCGGCCAGCCGCTGGGGATATTTCTGCTATCCGCTCACCATCGCCTGCTGGCTGCGGCTGTCCGGCCTCGTTTCGCGGCGGCTGTCCGGTCCGCCCCGGCAGCCGCAGCCGCATGGCCCGGTGACAGGAGCGACCGCCCGTTCGGATAATCGGGCAGGGCTACACCCGGCCGAGCCCGGGATTCTCCGGCGGGGTGGCGGGCGCGGCGGCCGGCTCCGGCGCGATGCCGGCGTCCGCGGGCGTGAGCGGCGCGGCCCGGTGCAGCCCGACCGCGATGAGGGGATACACCAGGACCGAGAGCACACCCGCGCCGGTCAGGGCGGCGGTCGTGGCCGGGAGCATGACCCCGTCCTGCTGGCCGATGTCGGCCAGGGCGATGAGCAGCGGCAGCGAGGTCGCCGTGACGAACGTCATCTCCACCCGCTGCCTGACCGCGAGCGCGTGCCGGTACACCAGCAGCGACGGCAGGCCGCGGACGACCAGCAGCATCAGCAGGAGCAGGATCATGCGGAGCGGGTCCTGGCCGATCGCCTTCAGGTCGATGCTCATCCCGGACGATACGAAGAAGATCGGGATGAATATCCCGTAGCCGACCGCGTCGAACTTGTGCTCAAGGCCGGCGGTGTCGATGTTGAGCCGGCGGGTCCAGGTGCGCAGCACGATCCCGGCCAGCATCGCGCCGAGGACGACGTCCAGGCCGAACCGGCTCGCGACGGCGAGCAGCAGGAACAGCAGCACCACCGCCCACCGCAGCGTGATCTGCCCGGTCGCGTCCTGCCCTTCCCGGATGATCCGCTGCACCGTGCCGCTTCTGGCCAGCCAGGGCGCCACCGACAAGATGACCGCGAGCACCCCGACCGCGCCCACCGAGGCGAGCGCGACGAAGGAACCCCGCTTGGTGAGGAAGACGGCGATGATCAGGATGGGAAACAGTTCTCCGGCGGCGCCCGCCGCGTACACGTACTCGCCGAACTTGCCGCCGAGCATCCCGTTGTCCCGGAGGATGGGCAGCAGCGTGCCCAGGGCCGTGGTCGTCAGCGCCAGCCCGACCGGCACGTAGTCCTTGACATAACCGGCCGCGGTCAGCGCGGCCGCCGCTCCGATGGCGATCGCGGCGGAGATGAGCCAGCCGAGCATCGCCAGCCGGCCGGGCCGCTGCCGTAGCAGCCGAGGCTCTAGCTCGTAGCCGGCCAGCAGGAACAGGAAACCGAGCCCGATGTTGGCCAGCAGCTGGATGCCGCCCGTCTCGGCCAGGCCGAGGACGTGCGGGCCGATCAGGATGCCGCCAAGCAGGAAGACGACGACCTGCGGAATGCGCGGACCGGGCAGGGCAGCGACCACGAGCGGCGTGAGCGCGGCCACTAGCGCCACTGCCACCAGGTCGTTCAGCCCCTGAAGAAGGTTCACGACGGCCGGTCAGCCCTGTGTGATCTCACTCATCCGGCTCCCCGCGTCCGGCTCCCCGCGTCCGGCTCCCCGAGCGGTGACGGGAGGTGATGTACCCACCCCGGCCGCTTCCTAGCGTCGCACGCGGCCGCGCGCCGCTGGTTTTCGCCTCCGCCCGGGGCCTGCGCCGCGCCGGACCGCTGACTTCTTTCTCCGCACGGAGTCTGTACCCGGTAGGGGAGGTGGGCGGCATGCCTGACCGGGGATGGCGGCGGCTGGTGCCCCGCGGCCCGCGGGGGCTGGGCGTGCGGGGGCTGGTGCCCCGCGGCCCGCGGGGGCTGCGCGCGCGGGGATTGCGTGCGCCGCGGCCGGCCGACGACGACTCGTGGGCATGGCTTGAGCCCTACCCGAGCCCGCTGGCCGAATCCGGGCCGCCATCGATGTCCCTCGCCTTCATCGCCGCGCTGCAGCGCCTGCCGCCCCGGGAAAGGGCCGCCCTGGTGCTGAGCGACGTGCTTGGGTTCGGCGTCGCCGAGATAGCCCAGATGCTGGATTGCGAGCACGCCGCCGCCAGCCGCCTGCTGTCGAGCGCCCGGACGGCGGTCCCGGGGCGGCTGCCCGGACAGGCCGCGGACGAGGACGCGGTGGTGTCCCGCTTCACCGCCGCGTTCGAACGCGGCGACGTCGCCGGCATCACCGCGCTGCTGACCCGGGACGCGTGGCTGCGGATGCGCCCGCTCCCGCTGGCGTTCCGGGGGCGGAAAGCCGCCAGGCACTTCCTCGCGGTGCTCGCGTTTCCCGGCGGGACGCCCGGCTACCGCTTGGTTGCCACCCGCGCGAACGGCCAGCCCGCCTTCGGGTGCTACCTGCGGGATGCTGCCGCCGGGATCGGCCGCCCGTGCGGGCTCGTGGTGCTTACTGTCGACGCCGGCCGCATCGCCGCGATCGACCGTTTCGTCGACAACAGTTTGCTGCCTAAGTTCGGCCTTCCCCGAATCCTCCACGAAGACCCTCCAGGGGGAGGGGGCCCCTCCGCGGCGCGGTAACAACCACTGCCTCTGCCCTTGCCCGGGAATCGCTTCCCGGGAGAGGCGGTTGGCTGCCGGGGGCCGGCATCCCGGCCTCGCAAGGGGCCGGCCCGGCCCCCGGCCCAAGGTCGGCGCCACCATCGCGCCTTGGTCCGTTTTGCGAAGATTGCCGGAACTAAAGCTTGAAACCTATGGCGTCTGATCATGATCCTGTAAGATTTCCACACCTATAAGCGATTTTTCTTTCGTAATGAAAGATTTTTCGGTATCGGAATACCGGCCCGCGGTGTCGCCAGTTCCCGCCGAGTGTCGCCCTGGCGCATCCGTCCCACAAGCCGCAGGGGAGTAGCGTGCCCGCAGCTCGGACCGCCCCGCGAACGAGTCCCTAGCCTTCCTGGTAATGGCCGAGCAGTTCGCGCGCCGTCGCGGCCAGCCGCGCCCGCACCGCGACCGGGGACAGCACTTCCACCTGGCCGCCGAACCCGGCCAGCCGTTGCGCGGCGGCGGCCTCGTGCCCGAAGGTCAGGGTGATCTCCCGGAATCCGCGCTCATCCGGTGTCGCCTCCTCCAGGACAAGCCTGGCCACGCCGCTGAAGATCTGCGGGAACATCGGCACGGCCGTCGGCGACACGCGCAGCCGTACCTCGACGCATCGCAGGCTGGCCACGAACGAGGCCGACCAGCGCTCCCGGAACGCGGCGAGGCCGAAGCCCGTCGGCCTGACGAACGTCTCGGGCAGCATGCGGGCGGAGGTAACCCGCCCCGCGCGGAACACAGCCGCGACTTCCCGTCCGGCCGTCCCATCCCCGGGCGCCCCGCTGCCGGCCATCTCACCGTCAGCCACCTGGCGCTCCGCGCCATTTGCCGCGAGATACCAGGTTCCCGCCTTGTTCACCAGGCCGAGCGGGTGGACTACGCGTATGGTCCCGGCGTCCTGCTCGCCGCGCTGGTAACCCAGCCGCAGCCGGCCGCGCGCAGTTCTACCAGCACGACATCGGCCTGGGCTTCCCCGCAACGGTGCGCCGTGACGGCGGTCCCCGGGTCCACCCGGTGTGCCCGGTCGTCAGCCCCGCCGGGCTGCACGTACTCGTCCTCCCCGGCCCCAAACGTGCTGACCTGCACCGCGACGGCCGTTACGCGCTGCACACCGAAACGTTCGCGCCGCCTCGTGAAGACGACGGGTTCGCGGTGACGGGCCGCGCGAGGGAGGAGACCAGCCGCGCGGCCTGGGACACCGTCCGCGACCAGGTGCTCGCCGACTTCGGCGAGCTGTGGCCGGACTTCGGCAGCCTTACGTTGTTCGAGCTGTCCATCGCGAGCTGCCTGCTCACGCTCACCCAGCCAAGCGAGCTCTTCCCGAAGGGCGCCACCATCTGGAAGGCGCCCGGGGGCGCGGACAGAGGCGGCTTAGGATCTCAGACGGTCGCTTATGCGTCCCATTTTCCTTATTTGTCCATGCGGTTGAGATCCCAGGTCCCACAGCGGCGCTGACGGCGCGCGGCGGTGCTGACGGCGCGCGGCGTGGCTGACGGCGCCCGGTGCCGACGGTGCGCGGTGTGGACGCTTATCCGGGCGGCCGTGGCGTCTTAACGCCTTAACGCCAGCCGCTTAACGTCAGCCGCGGCGCCTGGACCGACTCAACCGAACGACCGGTGCAATCCGAACATCCGTCGCTCTCTCCCGATCGCCGCCGCCACGATCCGGTTCCGCCATGGCGTGGTCACCGCCGCCCGGTACCCCGGTTCGTCGAAGACCGACTCCGACGCCACCTCGTGCAGCGACAGGTAGGCCGGCGCCGTGCCGTCGGTCAGCCGGTACCGCCGGACGCGGCGCCAGCCTGGCACCGCGAGCAGCATGGGGATGTGCTCGTCGGTGTACCAGGCCGCCAGGTCGTCCTCCATGGCGGGCGGAACCGACAGCGACACCGCCAGCACGGCGGGCGGCGGTCCCTCCGCTGGATCCGGGCCAGAGTCGCTGATCAGCTCGTACACCCGCCGGTCCAGGACCGCGAGCGATGACATGATCGACTTCTCTCGTGCGCTGGCCGAGGCCGCGAGGGCCTTGTACTCAGGGCTGTCGAGCGCGCCGGACCTCATCTCGTAGTAGGCCAGCCACGGCGGCGCCTGGCCGTCAAGCGCCCGGAACCGGTATCCGGCCGAGATGCCCGGCACGGTAAGCCGGGCCGGGCCATGCTCGTTGTCGTACCAGTCGTGGAACTCGGCTGCCGGGACGGGACCAGGATCGGAATACACGAACAGCAGGCCATCCGGCGAAGCCGGGGGAACCGGGGAACCCATGGCAGCGATGGTAAGCCTCACCCCGCGCCGAACGGATCCTCGCCCGCTCGCACGTCAAGCGCGACGAGCACACGGGACACCATGTTGTATGCCGCCACCGTGACGGTCAGCTCAAGCACCTGCCGCTCGCCGAAGTGCTCCCGTACCGCGCCGAACACCACGTCGGGCACGGTCACGTGCACCGTCATCGCGTCGGCGTACGCCAGCGCCGCCCGCTGCGCCGGGCTCAGCACCGCCGTGCCGCCCCCCGCCGCCTCGGCGTCCCCCGCCGCCGCACCGCCCCCCGCCGCCTCGGCGCCCCCCGCCGCCGCACCGCCAGCCCGGATCGCCGCGATCTGCTCGTCGCCGAGCCCCGCCTGCCGCGCCAGCGGCTCGTGCGCGGCCCACTCGTATTCCGCGCCGTTGCGCGAGGCGACCCGCAAGATCGCCAGTTCCCTGATGTCCGCGGGCAGCGTGGACGCGCCGCGCACCGCGCCGAGCATGCCGTTCCACCCGCCGGCGAACGGCGGGCTGTGCAGCAGCACGCCGTCGAGCGCGGTCAGCTTCCCGCCCCGCCGCTGCCTGATCCGCTCCGTCACGTCGCCATCGGGTGCGACATAGGGAAGGCGCGCCATGAAAGTCCTCCGCGAAAGCAAAAGTGGCTGGTTAAGGATGCCGTAGCAACCTTAACCAGCCACTGTGCGGGAGGCACTGGGCCGAGGGCAGGCACTCAGCCCGTCGGCGCCGCCATCGGGTCGATACCAGTCAGGTCCCGCCGCGTGACCCGGATCGCCACCACCCCGATGATCAGCGCGAGCAGCATGATCGCCGCCGAGACCAGATAGCCGCGGGCGAAGCCGTATGCCAGCGCGTGGTTGGTCATCGCCGTCTGTGCCGCGATCTGCTGTGCCTTCGTCAGGTGCGCGGCCGGCGCGTGCGCGGCCGCGGCCGCCGCCGACCGCAGGTTCGCGGACACCGCGCTCCACCCCACCGTGCCGAGCACCGCCAGCCCGATCGACCCGCCGACCTGCTGCCCGACATTGAACAGCGACGATGCGACGCCCGCGTCGTTGTTGGAGACACGCACCAGCGCCACCAGCGACATCGGCACGAAGATCAGCCCAAGCCCGAGCGCGGCGAGGACCATCGGCCCGAGCAGGCCACCCGCATACGAGCTGTGCTCGTTCAGCCGCGACATCCAGAACATGCCGCCCGCCGCCAGCGCCGATCCCGTGATGATCAGCGGCCGGGCCCCGATCCGCGGCACGAGCTGCGCCGCGAGGGCGGACGCCAGGATCATCGCGGCGATCATCGGCAGGTACGCGACCCCGCTCTTGATCGGGCTGTACCCCCAGACCTCCTGCACGAAGAGGGTGAGGAAGAAGAACATGCCGAACAGCGCGGTGCCGATGCACAGGCTGATCAGGTAAGCCCCGCTGCGGTCCCGGGACCGCAGCACCCTGATCGGCATCAGCGCGTGCCGCGACCGGACCTCGATGAAGCCGAA
Organism: Trebonia sp.; assembly: GCA_035294225.1. Classification (GTDB taxonomy): domain Bacteria; phylum Actinomycetota; class Actinomycetes; order Streptosporangiales; family Streptosporangiaceae; genus Trebonia. The sequence continues at coordinate 4,749 of DATGLH010000154.1, read as the reverse complement.
CGAGACCAGCAGCACCGCGGCCGCCACCAGCGCCGCAATGACCTTGGTGTCGCCCCAGTGTGAGACACCATTGGACGTTGTCGCCGCGTTGACCAGCCCGTACACCAGGGCGGCGAGCCCCAGCGACCCGGTGATCGCGCCGGGCAGGTCGAAGGCGCCGCGCCGCCGCTCGGATTCCCCGAGCACCCGCGGCGCGAGCAGCGCCACGGCGGCGCCGATCGGCACGTTGACGAAGAAGACCCACCGCCAGTCGAGGTACTCGACGAGCAGCCCGCTCGCGATCAGCCCGACGGCGCCGCCGGCGATGGACATCGACGCGTACACCGCCATCGCCCTGTTCCGCTGCCTGCCCTCGGGGAACGTGACCGCGATCAGCGACAGCGCGGTGGGCGCGGCGAACGCGGCGCCGACGCCCTGCACGGCCCGGGCGATGAGCAGCCAGGCCTGGCTGGTGGCGAACCCGCCGAGCAGCGATGCGAGAGAGAACAGCAGGATGCCGGCGATGAAGATGCGCCGCCGCCCGAGCAGGTCACCGGACCGTCCGCCGAGCAGCAGCAGCCCGCCGAAGGTGAGCGCGTACGCGGTGACCACCCATTCGAGGTTGGTTCCTGAGAAGTGCAGCGCGCTCTGGATGTGCGGCTGCGCGATGTTCACGATCGTCGCGTCCAGCACGATCATCAGCTGCGCCGTGGCGATCACCGCCAGCGCGAGCCCGAGCCGTCTGGGCGGTGCCGCCTGCGTGTCACGGCTGACGGCCGCCGACGTGGCGGCCGCGCCCCCCGTCTGGCGTGAGGTAGCAGACACAGAAATTCCCCTCTTGTTGGACTCCTGAATTCAAAAACCCGTTATTCCGAACGGAAGGCGGTGTCTCCGGCGGCCGCCCCCGTCTCCCGCGTGGTGCCGGACCTGGCGCGGGCAGCGGCGAGCATCTTCTTGAGCAGGCTCAGCAGGCAGCGCCGTTCGGCCTCGTCGAGCGCGTAGCACCAGGGCATCTGGGCGGCGAGCTCGCGCATCAGCCGCTCTTTCGCGGCGATGCCGTCCTCGGTGAGGACAAGGTTCTTCACCCGCCGGTCCCGCTGGCTCGGCGCCCGCCTGGCCAGCCCGTGCCGTTCGAGCTCGTCCGCGATGGACGTGATGAACGATGCGTCGCACCCCATCCGCTGCGCGAGCTCCTTCATGGAGAGCACGCCGTCCAGCTTGACCAGGGCGAGCAGGTCGCTCGGCGTGACGCCGAAGCCGGCCGCGATGGACTGGCCGATCGCGCCGAACTGCTTGACGAGATCGGTGAGCGCATCCAGGATCTCCCGGTTCAGCGCCGACGCGTCCGCCTGCGCCGCGCCCGGGTCCTCCGCGTTCATGCTCATGACCTTCTAAACAATTGAGTTGCTCAAGCACTTCCCGCCGGGCCCATCTTTTTTCGCGGGCTTGCGAGTTGAGACTGCGCGGCGCACCATTGCTCATCGGCTGCTCGTCGGCGCGGGCAGAGCACGCGGGCAGGGCAGGGTAACGCGGCCCTCGGCCGGTGAGCGCCCAACCGGTTTGCCTCCGGCGCGATACGAGATATATCGTGGACTGTACTATCGCCACGGGCGCGGAGGATGCGATGGTTTCGGATTTCCAGATGCGGGTGAGCGACGCCGAGCGGGAAGCCGCCGCCGCTGAGCTGCGCGAGCACTACGCCGCGGGGCGGCTGACGACCGAGGAACTGAACGAGCGCCTCGACAGGGCCTTCGCCGCCAAGACCCGCGCCGACCTGAACGCGCTGATGACCGACCTGCCTTCGGCGCGGCAGTGGGGCGCCGCGAACGGCCCGGCCGGCGCGCGGCCGTCCGCGTCCGGCTGGGAGGCCGGGAACGGCTGGGAGGCCGGGAACGGGTGGAGCGGCGGCGGAGCGCGGCAGCGCGGGCCGGCGCAGGCGGTCGGCGCGCTTATCTCCACGTTCGTGATGCTGTGCGCGCTGCTCCTGCTGGGCACCCTCGGGGTGTTCGGCATCGGCGCCGGGCGGCCGTTCGCGATCGTGCTGCTCATCGCCGCGCTCGCGGTGCTGCGGCGGCTGCTCTTCGGTCGCCGCTCCCGCGTCTTCCGCGGGTGCGGGCCGCGCAGCCGGCGCTGGTAGCCCCCGGCACGGCCCGGGTTCCCTCCGCCCCTAGCTGCGTCTTATCGTGGAAGGGACCGATCTTTCCGAGCGAGCACGGGAAGCGCAATGGCGATGCGTTACTACGTTCCCTTCCCCGGCCAGAGCGGCCACCCGTTCCAGGCCGTGGCGCCGCACGTGCTGCGCGTAGGGGACGCGGAACGCGACGCCGCGGCGGCGGACCTCGGCGAGCACTACGTGGCCGGCAGGCTGACCCTCGACGAGCTGCACGAACGCCTCGGCGCGGTATTCTCGGCCAAGACATACGGGCAGCTCGCCCGGATCATGGCCGACTTGCCGAGGCCGCAGCGCCAGGCGGCAACAGGGGGACCGCCCGCGCCGACGGCCCGGTCCCGGCCAGCCGCCGCGGCCGGCGCCTGGACGACCGCGTACCCGGCGGCGGGCTTCCCGCCCTCGCCGGGCGGGCAGCAGGCCACGCCCTCGGACCGGGCCGGCCGGTTCGCGGCCCTGGCCCTGCTGGTCCTGGCCATGCTGATCTGGCTGTTCACCGCGCTGCTGTTCGCCAGGCACGGCTTCTACTACCAGCAGCACATGGCTCCCCCGGGCACAGGACCGTTCGGGCCGGCCGGCCCCGGCGGCCCGTTCGGGCCGATCGGCTCGCGGTAACGCCCCGGAGGCCGGCGGGTCACCTGCGTGCCGGCCTTCACCCGTACCGCCTCACTCGCGCCGCCCTTCACTGCCGGGGCCCTTCACTGCCGGGCGCCCTCACTGCTGGACGCGCTGTGGCACTACCAGGTACCGGAAGTCGTCTCCGGATCCCGGGCCTGCCTGCTGCGTGATCACCGCCGGCTTGCTCGGGCCGGTGAACTGTAGCCTGATCCGCGTGCTCTCGGGGACATGCGCCTCACCCTGGGCGGCGCCGGCCGTCGCCGCGATCACCCCGTCAAGCAGGTACTGCGGGCTGAACGCGATCACCGGCTCGTCGCCGGTGAACTCAGCGGGCACGGTCTCCCTGGCCCGCGCCTGGCCCCGGGTCGCCGCGCCCACCGTGACCCGGTCCGGCGCGAACGACAGTTGCACGGGGGTGCCGCGCTCGGCGACGAGCGACACCCGGCGCACCGCCTCGGCGAACGCGCTGGCCGGCAGGTCGGCGGTGCAGCCGAGCTCCTGGGGGAACCGTGACCGGTACCTGATGAACTCCCCCGCCAGCAGCCTGGTGGTCAGCCGCCGTTCGCCGGACTCGAAGCCGATCATGGCGTCTGCGCCGCCCGTCCCGTCGCTCTCGCGCAGTGTGATCCGCACCGGCACCCCCGGGCTCATCATCCGGGCCGCGTCGGCGAGCGTCCTGGCCGGCACCAGGACAGCGGCCATGCCGTGCGCGCCGGCTCCGGGAGCCGGACTCCAGGCGAGCTCCCGCACGGCGAGGCGGTAGCGGTCGGTCGCGGCGAGCGTCATCGTCTGCCCGGCGAGCTCGACGCTCACCGCGGTCAGCACGGGCAGCGTGTCGTCGCGGCTTGCGGCCGGGGTGACCTGGCCGATCGCCGCGGCGAGCACTCCGCCGTCGGCGGTCCCGGCTAGCCGGGGCAGCTCAGGCAGCTCCGGGTATTCCTCCCGCGGCAGGGCGACCAGCATGAACGCCGCCTCGCCGCAGGTCATGCTCACGCCGTCGGGATCGTCGGCGAATTCGACCGGGAGCCCTGGCAGGCTCCGGGTTATCTCGGCGAGGAGCCGCCCGGGCACCAGCGACGTGCCCGCCTCGGCCACGTCCGCGGGCACGCGGATCCGTGCCGACACCTCATAGTCGAAGCAGGACAGCGTCAGCCCGTCCTTACCCGCGCGCAGCAGCAGTCCGGCGAGCACGGGAATCACCGGCCGTGAAGGCAGCGCGCGCGCCACCCAGGCCACGGCCTCGGCGAGTGCGTCCCGCCCCACCGTGAACCTCATGCCGTGCCCCTCGCGCCCATGCCCTGCCCTCTTCGTCCTCTTCGGCGTATCCGTACCGCCTCCACGAGGACATCGTCGCATCCACCACTGACATTCGGCCCCTGAGGGAGCAGGTCAGCGGCGCGGCGCGGCGCGGGGGTGCCGGGCGCGGTCCGCCGATGGCGCCTTCGGCCTGGATAGAGCATGCCGTTGGCGCCTTCGGCCTGGCGTGCCGTGGCCCGACCCGGCCCGGCGTCTGCGCAGCCTGCCGTTGGCGCCTTCGGCCTGGATAGAGCATGCCGTTGGCGCCACCGGCAGATGGCGCCAACGGGCAGGCCCAGGGGAGGCAGGCCGGGAGGCGGACTGGCCGGCGGAACCGGGGGCAGGCCGGCGGGGCGGGCTACGCCGCCAGGTACTTGCCGTAGAACGCGAAGATCTTCTGCCAGCCGTCCATGGCCGCCTCGGGCCGGTACGCCGGCCGGTTCACCGAGAAGAACGCGTGCCCGGCGCCCTCGTACGTGTGGAATTCATAAGTCTTGCCGGCCGCCTTGAGCGCCGCCTCGAGCTCGGCTACGTGTTCCGGCGACGGGTACTTGTCTTCCGCGCCGAACAGGCCGAGCAGCGGGCAGGACAGGTCAGGCGTCTTGTCCACGAGCGGGCCGACCTTCAGCGGCATCCCCTCCGGCGGGGTGCCCACGACGAACGCGCCGTAGCAGTCCACCGCCGCGTCG